>NZ_BBMY01000044.1 GCF_000759775.1 Escherichia albertii NBRC 107761 = DSM 17582 | reverse complement strand
CGTTGTACAGCGGGACAAGCAAATCATTACCTGACTGATACAGATTGCCGGGCTGTAGCCGTTTTTTCATGAGATAGGGATGAGAAGGGTTTGCCACCTCCGCCCGGCCAAGCAACTCAAAGGCCCGGCAGGCGGTCAGTTTCTGGCGCTGGTGGCGCTGTTGCTGTTCCCGCTGGCGGAGTCTGGCCGCCTCCTGTTCTGCGGCCTGTACCCGCACCCGTTGCGCCTCCCGTTGTTCGCGGGTCATTACATCAGGTTTACCCAGCGCGGGCAGGCACAGCCCCAGCCTGTCCGCCACAATACGGGCGGCATCAGTCTGCCGCACATTCCACAAATAAGCCCCCAGCGCCACAAGGTCGCCGCCGCTGTCCCCGGTGGCGAAGTCGTGCCAGCATCCGTCCACCAGCGAGACGGAAAAACTGCCCGCGTGACGGTCTGCACGTGTGGGGTTACGACACACCCATTCAGCGGCCTGCCGTTTACCTTCGGGCAGCCATTCGGGAACGAGGATTTCCGCATGTTGTGCCGCCACTGCGGCAACGCTGCGGATTGCGTTAATCGTGGCTATGTCACGCATGTTGCCCGCCCTCCCTGATTTCCCCGGTGCGGCAGCGCCAGTTATACGCCTCCACAACCTCACTGAATCCGGCCACAAGTTCAGCCGTAACAGCGATGGAATCGCCCAGGCTGCGTAGTTCGCCCATGCTGGGGTCGAGATTGTCGCCCATGCCGGAAAGCAGGCGGCCAGTGCTAATCAGCCCTTCAAGCAGTTTGCGGGCGCAGTAATCCGCATCGTCAAACAGGGCGCGGGCTTCCTGTGCGTCTGCGTTTTTGATGGCCGCAACCAGTAGTTCAGGTATCCGGGTGTTATACATATCACGCATGGCTTACCTCCCCGGCCTGCTGGTCGTAACACTCCATCAGTTCGGCCATACAGCCAATGAGGGCAGGGGCTGTCTGTAGAAATCCGGCTAACTGGCAGATCTCGTCTCTGGAATAGGTGATGGGGTTTTCGCGTAACTGGCTTTCCTCCAGCGCCTTACCAACAAAGGCAATCCCCGCCAGTAAATTCACTCTGTGCCAGTCGGCATCAACGCGCAGACTCCAGCGGCTTTCTTCGTCCGGCATACTGCTCATGGCGGCTTTCATTGACTCACGCAGACAATCACGCATGGCGCACCCCCTGAGACGGAACGCGGCCAGCAAACAGCAACACAAAATCACGCGCCAGCATACGGCGGGCGGTTGTTTCATCGGGTGCGTTGACGGATTCGCGGTGTGGGCGGTCGTTCAGGTCGGAACGGCGAACGGCCAGAAAGTGAAAGGTAAATTCAGTGTGTAACGGGGTTGGGGTCGTAGCCATTCTGGCAGCCTCCTTGTACTGGTTTAAGGAGTCACCGCCTGAGTTCCTACACTCATAAGGGGCGGTGACGCTGGCGGGGGTAGGAATACCGGCGTACAAGGAAACCGGCCAGCCTTTCGGCTGCCCCACCAGCGCCACCATAGATACAGTGCGGGCCTTGCCGCTGGGTATGGTTGCGCGATGGCATGACACAAAAAAAGACGCTGGGCGCGTCTGTGTCGCCTTGTACTGATTAAACGGGTTCCTACGCCCGGCTGGTGGATTTACACCAGCGGGGGAAATATAACGCCCACCAGCGATGGCAGGCAAGCAATATTTGCGGTTGACGCCCATCCTGTGGGGCATGTGGTGGTTGTTTTGGGCGTGAGAACGCCCCGGCCCTGTTACGGGCCTTTCTGGCATTTTCATGATTAAAATTCTCTGACGGGGTTAATTGCGCGTGCTGGTTGTGCCTTTGCGGTCAGCGAGCCACTGGCGGATAGCGGAAACATCAAAGCGGCTTACGCCATCGCCCAGCTTATCCGGGCTGGGGAATTTACCTTTTTTAACCCAGTTCCATAGCGTCGATTCGCTAATCTGAAAATGGTTTATCACCTGTGCCGGGCGCATATAGCCGGATTTGGGTAAGGTATCCATGATTAAAGCCTCTTACAGTGTTTTGGTGCTGAATGGAGGCTATACGCAAGGCGAGAAAAAGTAAAGGCGACTAAATTTAGTCGCCATTTTTATGAGTGTTTGCGGTTTCTTTAAAATGCTGGCATTTGTATTTAAAAAACGCTTTTATGCTTTCAATTTCATTGAAAGATTATCTTTTTGCTTTTGCGTTTCCGCCCAAAATTTTCCATTCATTAGGCAAGCGTCTGGCATCAGATAATATTTTTGCTATTCGTCCCGCGTCAGGTGTTGGGGTGGGATTGCCATCCCAGAACAGATAACCGTGTTTTTCTATGGCTTCGGCATGTGATTTAAGCGTCTTGCCAACATCTTTCGGGAAGTGATACGCCACGTACAGGGCAGCCGCGAGAACCTTTTCACGTTCCAGCGCGAATCGCTCCACACCGCCGTGTATATCCTGCTTTTCCTGATTCCTGTCATCTGTCGGTTGTTCTGTGCGCTGGTGGCCGGGCCTTTGTGCAAGTATTTTTTGCATGACCATCATTTCTGAATCGGTAATGCGCAAATTCTTTTTTTCAGGGGCGTTTATCCGGCGTGAGCCGCCACGTGGTGTAAAGGTTGCTGTAACTTTAGATAGTGATGGGTTGTTTGTGTATGGCTTTAATGTGAATGTGTCCTGTGCGTGAACGCGCGAGAACTCGGCGTAAGGTACAGTCCATAAGCCATACAGGAGAACATCTGATACAACCATAAGTTTCCCGTCATGTACCTGCGCGTCACTATGGTTGCTGTCAAAGTAGAACCCGGATTGTGAGTATTGATGGTAAACATTTTTCCAAATCAATATTGATTCAGGTTCGTTGTCATTGGGGAAAAGCTTGAGTTTCTCCCCTTCTTCCGGTTGTAGTAATTCAGGTGGGAAATAATCGTTTGTTGCTGGCGCTGAAATACTGGCAATGTTCCACGGCTTGGCCGGATATCCCCACTTGTCGTAATCCGTGTAGCTTTGGTGGTTTATGGAACTTTCCGGGCCGAAATCAAGTGCGATTTTTATTGTCCCTTTAGCCCATTCAGTCAGTATTTTTTTTTGAGTACACCCCAGTATGCTGGCGGCTGTATCAATAGGGTATGTGTTTTCATACATGGTTTACGTTACCTTTGACGCTACCTTAAAAATAAACCGGGGCAGGCGGTAAGGTTTCCCGCTTTTCGCGCCGTCGCGCTATCCCCGGTATGTTTTTATTTTGCAATCACTTTTGTGATGGGGGTTACGTTGTATTCATCCCCCTGTTCCAGAGCCACCAGCAGGTCGGCCCATAATTCAAGAGCGTGGCGGCGTTCATTGAAATACTGATGGCGGTTATAGATACCCTCAACGCCTTTAATTCGGTGGTTCAGGCAGCGTTCCGCCACTACAGGGTCTACCCCAAGCGCGGCAAGGTGAGTTCTGGCCGTGCGTCGGAAATCGTGAACGGTAAAACCCGGCACACCAGGCATATCCCGGCGAACCTTAGCCAGCGCAACGGGCAGGGTGCTTTCCTGTATGTGTGGAATCATGCGCTGTTGCATTTTGCGGGCTGGAAGCACCCAGCGGCTACCGCCTGAAATGCTGTGTAATTCACGCAACCATGCCACCGCTGGTGGTGGTAGTGGGATATCAATAGCATCCCCGTTTTTAGCCCGTTCGGCGGGGAGTCGCCATACAGCATTATCTAAATCAAATTCATCCCACTGTGCGGCGCACAACTCCATTTTTCGGCAGCAAAGGCAAAGTATCAGTTTCATGGTGAGTTCATTCTCACGGCTGAATCCTTTAGCTGTGCGCATGGCCTGAAAAAAACGAATGAGTTCATCACGTGTTAGCCATCGGTCGCGGCTTTTTTCAGCCCCACCAGCATCTGATAACTCAAAAGCAGCGGCGGGGTTTGTTTCCAGTGCGTGGCGTTTGATGGCGTAGTCGAATATCCGTTTAGTCCATCGCAAAACATCATTGGCGACTGTTGGCGCTCCACGGTCAATAATGCGCTGTAGCATTGCGTCAATATGGCGCGGTTTAACGTCTTCGACTTTCAGGCTGCCAATCTGAGGGTTGATATCTTTGTCTATGCGGCGGCGGAGAATATCGGGATGTTTCCAGCGGGGTAGTATTTGCCGTTCGTAGTATTCGGCTGCCAGTTCTGACACGCGAAGGGCGTTTCTTTCTTCCTCAATCCGTGCCAGTGCCGCCGCTTTTCGGGCCTGCTTTTCTCCGGCCACGTCATGACCCAGCGCAACACGGGCGGCCAGTTCTTTGACGGTGGTACGGGCTTTACTTAGTGACAGGTCGGAATATGAGCCGATGTGCATAGCACGTTGTTTTCCGGCCATCCGGTAACGATAGCGCCAGAATGGGGCGTTATATTTTTCAGGGAAGCACAAATACAGGCCGTTACCATCGGCGCGGGCATCAAAGCGTTCCCCGGCCTTTATCCACGCCCTTATCTGAATATCCGTTAACTTCGCCTTTGCCATAACTCCACCTGAATATTGAATGGGGGTGTGTACATAAACATGTGTCCATAAACTCCGTATGTACACGTGTATGTACACGGTTTTTGCTGGATTGCTTTGGAGTATATCGGAGTGCATTACAGTAAAAAAGCCCCATAAAATGGGGCTTTGCTGTTTTTATGTGGAGTGCCTCGGAGTTGGCTGGGGGTTATTCCACGTTCTGGATCTGTTCGCGCATTTGCTCGATCAACACCTTCAGCTCAATGGCGGAGTTTGTTACTTCGGCATTGATAGACTTCGAGGCCAGAGTGTTCGACTCGCGGTTGAACTCC
Source organism: Escherichia albertii NBRC 107761 = DSM 17582 (assembly GCF_000759775.1). Classification (GTDB taxonomy): domain Bacteria; phylum Pseudomonadota; class Gammaproteobacteria; order Enterobacterales; family Enterobacteriaceae; genus Escherichia; species Escherichia albertii. The sequence goes on along the minus strand of NZ_BBMY01000044.1, from coordinate 26,654 downwards.
TGCATCATAAAGTCCAGGCGGCGGCCAACCGCTTCTTTCTTCTTCAGAATGTTGTAGGTCTCTTTGACATGCGCTTCCAGCCGGTCCAGCTCTTCGGCAACGTCAATACGCTGCGCCAGCAGAACCAGCTCCTGTTCCAGACGGTTGTTCTCCAACTGTACCTGGGCATCTTCCAGTTTCGCGACCAGGCGTTCACGCTGCCATTGCAGAATTTCAGGCATATGGGCACGGACCTTAGCCACTTCGGCAGTGACGCCCTCCAGGCGCTGCTCGATTAACGCTTTTAGCGCCTGACCTTCGGTTTCACGGGCGACGATAAAGTCGTCCAGGGCGCCGTCCAGCGCAGCGAGAATTTCGGCGGCGATGGCGTCGAGATCCTGTTCCTGGGCGGCCATTACACCCGGCCAGCGGAGAATATCAACCGGGTTGATTTCCCCTTCGTCACTCTGCATTTTTACCCAGTTCGCGGCGGTTACCAGCTGTTTTGCCAGTTTTTCGTTGAGAATCAGCTCACCTTGCGCGCTGACATCTGGCTCATAGCGCAAAGTACATTCCACTTTCCCTCGTGTCAGACGAGAGCGAATACGCTCGCGAACGACAGGTTCAAGGCTACGGAACTGCTCCGGCAGACGAAAGTAAGTTTCCAGATAACGCTGGTTTACCGAGCGCATTTCCCATGTTGCGCTCCCCCATTCACCCTTGATTTCACGCCGGGCGTAGGCGGTCATACTGCGGATCATAGACGTTCCTGTTTTTGAAAGGAGAGGTGGAAGGATTATAGCCATCGATGTCTTGTCAGGATAGGAATAACCGCCGGAAGTCCGTATAATGCGCAGCCACATTTGTTTCAAGCCGGAGATTTCAATATGCGTCCAGCAGGCCGTAGCAATAATCAGGTGCGTCCCGTTACCTTGACTCGTAACTATACAAAACATGCAGAAGGCTCGGTGCTGGTCGAATTTGGCGATACGAAAGTGCTGTGTACTGCCTCTATTGAAGAAGGCGTGCCTCGTTTCCTGAAAGGTCAGGGGCAGGGCTGGATCACCGCCGAATACGGTATGCTGCCGCGTTCCACGCACACTCGCAACGCCCGTGAAGCAGCGAAAGGCAAGCAGGGCGGACGCACAATGGAAATCCAGCGTCTGATTGCCCGGGCATTGCGTGCTGCGGTGGATTTGAAAGCGCTTGGTGAATTCACCATTACGCTGGACTGCGACGTGTTGCAGGCGGATGGCGGCACGCGCACCGCGTCGATTACTGGCGCATGTGTCGCACTGGCAGATGCGCTGAATAAACTGGTTGAGAATGGCAAGCTGAAAACCAATCCGATGAAAGGGATGGTGGCTGCGGTTTCTGTCGGGATTGTGAACGGCGAAGCGATTTGCGATCTGGAATACGTTGAAGACTCAGCCGCTGAAACAGACATGAACGTGGTGATGACCGAAGACGGGCGCATCATTGAAGTGCAGGGGACGGCAGAAGGCGAGCCGTTCACCCATGAAGAGCTACTCACCTTGTTGGCGCTGGCCCGAGGGGGAATCGAATCCATTGTAGCGACGCAGAAGGCGGCGCTGGCAAACTGATTTTTAAGGCGACTGATGAGTCGCCTTTTTTTTGTCCGTAAAAAAGTAAGATGAGGAGCGAAGGCATGAAACCATATCAGCGCCAGTTTATTGAATTTGCGCTTGGCAAGCAGGTATTAAAGTTTGGCGAGTTTACGCTGAAATCCGGGCGCAAGAGCCCCTATTTCTTCAACGCCGGGCTGTTTAATACCGGGCGCGACCTGGCGCTGTTAGGCCGTTTTTACGCTGAAGCGTTGGTGGATTCTGGCATTGAGTTCGATCTGCTGTTTGGCCCTGCTTATAAAGGGATCCCGATTGCGACCACAACCGCTGTGGCGCTGGCGGAACATCATGACCGCGACCTGCCGTACTGCTTTAACCGCAAAGAAGCAAAAGACCACGGTGAAGGCGGCAATCTGGTGGGTAGCGCGTTACAAGGACGCGTAATGCTGGTGGATGATGTGATCACCGCCGGAACAGCGATTCGCGAGTCGATGGAAATTATTCAGGCCAATGGTGCGACGCTTGCTGGCGTGTTGATTTCGCTCGATCGCCAGGAACGGGGTCGTGGCGAGATTTCGGCGATTCAGGAAGTTGAGCGTGATTACAACTGCAAGGTGATCTCTATCATCACCCTGAACGATCTGATTGCTTATCTGGAAGAGAAGCCGGAAATGGCGGAACACCTGGCGGCGGTTAAGGCTTATCGCGAAGAGTTCGGGGTTTAAAGAAACTCGCCGGATGGAAAGTCATCCGGCGTCATATTACTGCAACTGCGCGGCAATCAGCGGCCAGCGGGCGTCAAAATCGTCTGTCGGACGGTATTTAAACTCGCTGCGGACAAAGCGTGACAGCATACCTTCACAAAACGCCAGCAATTGGCTCGCCAGTAGCGTTTCATCGGTAGTGTAGCCCTCACCTTCACGCATCTTCTTTTCACGCAATACCTGACGTAACTGCGCTTCAATACGCTCGAACAGTTGGTTGATGCGCCCTTGCAGGCGGTCTTGTTCAAACATCAGCGCGTGCCCGGTGAGGATACGGGTCAGGCCAGGATTACGCTCGCCAAAGCCGAGGATCAGCAACACAATCAGACGCAGTCGCGCAGTCGTGTCCTTCTCATCTTTCAGAATCAGGTTGATGCGGGTAATCAGACTATCTTCGATAAACTCAATCAGGCTATCGAACATGCGGGTCTTGCTGGGGAAGTGGCGATACAGTGCCGCTTCGGAAACGCCGACAGAGGCGGCCAGTTTTGCCGTCGTGATACGCTGGCTTCCATCACTGGATTCCAGCATCAGCGCCAGAGACTGAAGTATTTCTTCGCGACGGTTCCTTTTCGCAGTTTGTTTTTCTGCCATGTTACAAAATACCCCTGAAAATAAGCACTTGCCAGGCGGCACCCACGTTATGACCGCAAACGAAATGTTTGCGGCAATGTTATGACATTATTTGGATGCGTATGTGTTACTGACGACCAGAGTGACCAAATCCGCCTTCACCGCGGTCGGTGGCGTCAAATTCTTCAACCAGATTAAATTCAGCCTGTACCACAGGAACAAAAATCATCTGCGCAATACGTTCGCCAGGTTGAATGGTGAAGCTGTCCTGACCGCGGTTCCATACGGAGATCATCAACTGGCCCTGGTAATCGGAGTCGATCAATCCCACCAGGTTGCCAAGCACGATACCGTGTTTATGGCCCAGCCCGGAACGCGGCAACATCATCGCCGCCAGTGAAGGGTCGGCAATATGAATCGCCAGCCCGGTCGGTACCAGGGTGGTGTCGCCCGGCGCCAGTTCTACGGCGTCGTCGAGACAGGCGCGCAGGTCAAGTCCGGCAGAACCAGAGGTGGCATAAGTCGGGAGCGGAAATTCCTTCCCAATGCGCGGGTCCAGAATCTTAACGTCGATTTTTTTCATCATAACGGGTCACGATCTCGTCGAGTAATAATTGGCCAAGGAGCTCTTTTCGCTCAAGCGGTAAGACTTTGTCTCCATCCTGCCAGAAAAGGTGTAGTGCATTACTGTCGCTATTAAATCCTTGAGTTGGCTGTGAAACATCGTTCGCGCAGATCAAATCAAGGTTTTTACGGATTCGTTTTTGCCGGGCGTATTCTTCCACATTATTTGTTTCGGCGGCAAATCCAACGACGTACGGTCGATGGTCTTTTAGTGCGGCAACACCGGCGACAATATCAGGGTTTTTAACCATTTTTATTGTTAATTCATCGCCCTGCGTAGCCTGCTTTTTGATTTTTTCACGGGCCACGGTAGCAGCGCGATAATCCGCCACAGCGGCGCAACCAATAAAAATATTTTGCTGCTGTACTGAAGCCTTCACGGCAGCTTCCATCTCCAGCGCGGTCATCACATCAATACGTTGCACAAACGGCGGCGTCGGTAGTGAAACCGGGCCAGATACCAGCGTAACGTTCGCTCCACGACGAGCAGCGGCGGCGGCGATGGCAAAACCCATCTTGCCGGAGCTGTGATTGGAGATATAACGCACCGGATCGAGCGGTTCACGCGTTGGACCGGCGGTAATCATAATGTTCAGATGTTTCAGGTCGTTGACGGGTGAGAAATGGGCCACCGCCATCTCTACAATGGTTAACGGATCGAGCATTCGCCCGGGGCCGATATCACCACAAGCCTGACTGCCGCTATCGGGTCCCCAGATAAGCAAACCACGAGAGGCAAGCACCTCCAAATTATGCTGGGTAGCCGCAGCACGGTACATCTGCTGGTTCATGGCGGGTAGCACGGCAACAGGCGCAGGCGTAGCCAGGCAAATCGTCGACACCAGATCATTCGCCATACCGGCAGCAACGCGGGCAATTAAATCCGCCGTGGCAGGAGCGAGAATCACTAAATCAGCCCATTTACCCAGCTCAATATGGCCCATAGCGGCTTCGGCAGCCGGGTCAAGCAGACTGTCGGAAACGGGACAACCAGAAACCGCCTGTAAGCTAAGTGGAGTGATAAAGGCTTTTGCCGCTTCGGTCATTGCCACGCGGACGTCGGCCCCGCGATCGCGCAAACGACGCACCAGTTCAGGGGTTTTATAGGCAGCAATACCGCCGCTGACGCCGAGAACGATTTTTTTACCGGCCAGGCTCATGATGATTTTTCCTGTTGGGTGACACCAGAAGTTGGCGATTTTATCACAATACTTTTGTTGTCGTGCTTTCACCTGAGAATCACTTTGCGAGGCGCTTTCCAGGATTGAAAACGGGCCGTCGATTTAACCGGGCGACTATGACAGGATGCGCCCTCCACAAAGGAGGTGAAGGTGAAGAGCAATACAGAATTGTTGATGCCGCGCGAAAAAATGCTGAGGCTGGGTATTAGCTCACTAACGGATGTTGAACTGCTGGCGCTGTTTCTGCGTACCGGAACGCGCGGCAAAGATGTGCTAACGCTGTCGAAAGAAATGCTGGAGAATTTTGGTTCTCTCTACGGCTTGTTATCCTCTGAATACGAACAATTTAGCGGCGTTTATGGCATTGGTGTGGCGAAATTCGCCCAGCTAAAAGGGATTGCTGAACTGGCGCGGCGTTACTACAACGTGCGAATGCGTGAAGAAAGCCCGCTACTTAGCCCAGAGATGACGCGTGAATTTTTACAAAGCCAATTGACTGGCGAAGAACGCGAGATCTTTATGGTGATCTTTCTCGACTCTCAGCATAGAGTCCTTACCCATAGCCGGCTGTTTTCCGGCACGCTAAACCATGTGGAAGTGCATCCCCGGGAGATCGTTCGCGAAGCGATAAAAATAAACGCGTCAGCGCTGATCCTTGCCCATAATCACCCTTCGGGTTGTGCTGAGCCCAGTAAAGCGGATAAACTCATCACCGAACGGATAATAAAGAGTTGTCAGTTCATGGAATTACGCGTGCTCGACCATATCGTGATTGGGCGTGGAGAATATGTTTCTTTTGCCGAACGCGGCTGGATTTTATCCGCTATGCGCGATCCTTCGGGATCTTTGTCTGTTCGGGACTTGAGCACATCGCCGAGTCAGCGTATACTACGCCACCTTTGAGAATCTCGGGTTTGGCATTTGGGCCTGGCAATCGAGAGTTCACATAGAACTGCGATGACCGGGCTGTAAAGCCTGACGAGGCGCCAATACCCCATACGAAGCTCGAGCTAATTTGATTTTTGGAGAATAGACATGTCCCGAGTCTGCCAAGTTACTGGCAAGCGTCCGGTGACCGGTAACAACCGTTCCCACGCACTGAACGCGACTAAACGCCGTTTCCTGCCTAACCTGCACTCTCACCGTTTCTGGGTTGAGAGCGAGAAGCGTTTTGTCACCCTGCGTGTATCTGCTAAAGGTATGCGTGTAATCGATAAAAAAGGCATCGATACAGTTCTGGCTGAACTGCGTGTCCGTGGCGAAAAGTACTAAGTACTTAGAGGAAATAAATCATGGCTAAAGGTATTCGTGAGAAAATCAAGCTGGTTTCTTCTGCTGGTACTGGTCACTTCTATACCACTACGAAGAACAAACGTACTAAGCCGGAAAAACTGGAACTGAAAAAATTCGATCCAGTTGTTCGCCAGCACGTGATCTACAAAGAAGCGAAAATCAAATAATTCTCGCTTTGTTGTGACAAAAAACCTCGCTCCGGCGGGGTTTTTTGTTATCTGCCTGTCCCCATATTATTTGCATCTGTTCATTCCCGGAGATGCTATGCCTGAATTACCCGAAGTTGAAACCAGTCGTCGCGGCATTGAACCACACCTCGTTGGCGCGACCATCCTTCATGCAGTTGTGCGCAACGGTCGTTTGCGCTGGCCGGTTTCGGAAGAAATCTACCGTTCAAGCAATCAGCCCGTACTTAGCGTGCAGCGCCGCGCTAAATATCTGCTGCTGGAGCTGCCAGAGGGCTGGATTATCATCCATCTGGGGATGTCTGGCAGCTTGCGCATCCTTCCTGAAGAACGTCCCCCTGAAAAGCATGATCACGTTGATTTGGTGATGAGCAACGGCAAAGTGCTGCGCTACACCGATCCCCGCCGCTTTGGCGCCTGGCTGTGGACCAGGGCGCTGGAAGGGCATAATGTGTTGGCCCATCTTGGGCCGGAACCGCTTAGCGATGATTTTAACGGTGAATACCTGCATCAAAAGTGCGCCAAGAAAAAGACAGCGATTAAACCCTGGTTGATGGATAACAAACTGGTAGTGGGCGTGGGAAATATCTACGCCAGTGAATCGCTGTTTGCGGCGGGGATCCATCCTGATCGGCTGGCATCATCGCTGTCATTGGCAGAATGTGAACTTCTGGTGCGGATGATTAAAACGGTGCTGTTGCGGTCGATTGAGCAAGGCGGCACCACGCTGAAGGATTTTCTGCAAAGCGACGGTAAACCGGGGTATTTTGCGCAGGAATTACAGGTTTACGGACGTAAAGGTGAGCCGTGTCGGGTATGCGGTACGCCGATTGTAGCGACTAAACACGCGCAGCGGGCAACGTTTTATTGCAGGCAGTGTCAGAAGTGATTGGTGCGGGCCGGATGGTCATGCCATCCGGCATAAAGGCTACGCTAATTTCGCCATCAGCGCCTGATGGACATTCTCTGGCAGGAAATGGGTGACATCGCCCTGATGACGAGCCACCTCTTTGACCAGTGAAGAAGAGATAAATGACCACTCTTTCGAAGGCATCAGAAAGACGCTTTCCAGTTCCGGCATCAGATGGCGATTCATATGCGCCAGTTGCATTTCATATTCAAAATCTGCAACTGCCCGCAAGCCACGAATCAGCACCGTGGCTTGTTGCTTACGTGCGAAGTTCGCCATCAAATCACTGAAACCGACCACCTCAACGTTGCTCAGATGTGCAGTGGCTTGCTGCGCCAGCGCCACGCGCTCTTCGAGGCTAAACATCGGTTTTTTGCTGGGGCTGGCGGCAATTGCCAGAATAACGTGATCGAACATCTGCGTGGCGCGCGTCACGATATCGATATGACCATTGGTAATGGGATCGAAAGTCCCCGGATAAATCGCCCGTTTTTGCATAACAACCTCAATGCGTTTTCGGTGGCAGGTAAGGTTCCAGCAGTTGAAGCAGACGCTGCAACGCGCCCTGGTTTTGATACAGTACTTCAACGGCATGGCGGCCATAGAAACTACGGTAGTCGGCGTCGGTGAGTAAAGAGGAGACCTCTTTTGCCAGTGACGTGGCATCAGTGACGGTAATCAGTCCGTTTGCTTGTTCCAGCCGTGCGCAGATATCTTTAAAGTTAAAGGTATGTGGCCCCATCAGTACCGGAATAGCGTGCGCAGCGGCTTCCAGCGGATTATGCCCGCCGCGTTCGACCAGTGAACCGCCAACAAAAGCGAGATCGGCAATGCCGTACAGCAACATCAGCTCACCCATCGTATCACCTACCACAACCTGCGTGCTGGTGGAGGGGACTTCGCCTGAAGAGCGTGTGATATAGCTTAGACCAGCCTGGCGAACAAGGTTAATCGCATCCGGGAAGCGTTCTGGATGACGCGGAACAAGAATGAGCAATAAATTCGGGAACTGTTGCAACAGCGCCTGATGCGCGGCAATCACTACGCTCTCTTCGCCATCGTGAGTGCTGGTGGCAATCCATACTGGACGATGCGGCGCCCATTGACGGCGCAACGTAACGGCTTTAGCAGCTAACTGTGGCGTTACAGAAATATCAAACTTCAGGCTACCGGTAACGGTCACCTGATTATTTTTTGCGCCCAGGGCGACAAAACGTGCACCATCTTCTTCATTTTGCGCAGCAATCAATGTAATACGGCGCAACAAGCGGCGAACAAATTTACCCAGTCTGGCGTAACCTGCGGCAGAGCGCGCAGAGAGTCGCGCGTTGGCGATAACCAACGGAATTTTGCGTTTATGCAAAGCTGCTATCAGGTTTGGCCATAGCTCGGTTTCCATAATCAACACCAGTTTAGGGTCAACTTTATTGAGGAAACGGTTGAGCGCATCGGGCAAGTCGTAAGGCAGATAGACGTGCTGAACATCTTTACCGAAAGCCGACAGTACGCGCTCCGAGCCGGTTGGCGTCATGGTTGTGACGGTAATCGGCAAATCAGGATAACGATGACGTAGCGCGCGCACTAATGGGATCGCCGCCAGTGTTTCACCGACGGAAACAGAGTGCAGCATAATGCCGCCTGGCTTTAGCGGATGGCGGTAAAATCCGTAACGTTCACCCCAGCGTTTTCGATAGGCCGGAGCCTTACGTCCGCGCACCCAAAGTCGTATCCAGATCAGCGGCTGAATAAGGTAGAGAAGGGCGGTGTAAAGCAATTCGAGCATAATAAATAGCTGACTTATGGATGTGCTGGGGATTCTATGTATTTAGCTGTGGCTTTACCATTACTTTTCCCGCTTTTGACTGAAATAGCTGCTGTTTGGTCTAATCCGCCGCTACATCTTCAGTTTTTTTGTATTTTTATGCGATTCATTGAAAATCGACCAGATTTGTAATCTTCAGGTTAATAGCTTAGGAATTATCGGCATCAAGGTGTCAAATTATCTGTATGATTTTATTTATTAAAACATATATTGTGTATAAAAATCATTCGGATCGGATTGCAGCGAAAGAAATGATACACTAGCGCGTCAAAGAAAGTGCGTTATCAGTATTCAGGTAGCTGTTGAGCCTGGGGCGGTAGCGTGCTTTGTTCTGCTTAACTTAACCAGACAATCACAACAAAAGAGCCGCTAGTGGAAAAGCCATTTCTGAAAATCCTGGTCATAAAGATGCGATATCATGGAGATATGTTACTCACTACTCCTGTCATCAGTACGCTCAAGCAGAATTATCCCGACGCAAAAATCGATATGCTGCTTTATCAGGACACAATCCCTATTTTATCGGAAAATCCAGAAATTAATGCACTCTACGGTATAAGTAATAAAGGCGCAGGAACATTCGATAAAATCAAAAATGCGCTTTCGTTGATAAAAACTCTGCGTGCGAATAATTACGACCTGGTCATTAATCTCACCGATCAGTGGATGGTGGCATTGTTGGTGCGTTTTTTACCTGCACGTATGAAAATATCGCAACTTTATGGTCACCGACAGCATGGCATCTGGAAAAAAAGCTTTACACATTTAGCGCCAATACACGGCACACATATTGTTGAGCGTAATTTATCGGTCCTTGAACCATTAGGTATTACCGATTTCTACACTGACACAACAATGAGTTATGCCGAAGATTGTTGGAAGAAGATGCGTCAGGAATTAGACGCACTGGGCGTAAAAGATCATTATGTTGTTATCCAACCGACCGCCCGTCAGATATTCAAATGTTGGGACAACGATAAATTTTCTATGGTGATTGATGCCTTGCAACGGCGTGGCTATCAGGTTGTACTGACCTGTGGGCCTTCGGCAGATGATCTCGCTTGCGTCGATGAAATTGCGAGAGGTTGTCAAACGAAACCTATTACCGGTCTTGCAGGTAAAACACGTTTTCCTGAACTAGGGGCGTTAATTGATCATGCAGTACTTTTTATTGGTGTAGATTCTGCGCCAGGACATATTGCTGCGGCAGTGAAAACCCCCGTCATTAGTCTATTTGGTGCAACTGATCACGTATTCTGGCGTCCATGGACCGATAATATTATTCAATTCTGGGCAGGGAATTATCAGAAAATGCCAACCCGACATGAACTTGATCGCAACAAAAAATATCTTTCTGTTATTCCAGCGGAAGATGTGATTGCCGCGACGGAAAAGTTGTTGCCGGAAGATGCCCCTGTGGCTGACAGGAATGTACAATTATGATCGTGGCGTTTTGTTTATATAAGTATTTTCCTTTTGGTGGGCTACAACGCGACTTTATGCGTATTGCATCAACAGTTGCAGCACGAGGTCACCATGTTCGGGTATATACGCAATCGTGGGAAGGAGATTGTCCGAAAGCATTTGAACTCATTCGCGTACCGGTAAAGTCTCATACTAACCATGGGCGTAATGCAGAATATTATGCCTGGGTACAAGAACATCTGAAGACACATCCCGCCGATCGCGTTGTCGGCTTTAATAAGATGCCGGGGCTGGATGTCTATTTTGCCGCCGATGTCTGTTACGCCGAGAAAGTGGCACAGGAAAAAGGTTTTTTCTATCGCCTGACATCACGCTATCGCCATTATGCTGCATTTGAGCGAGCAACTTTCGAGCAGGGCAAATCGACGAAACTTATGATGCTGACCGATAAGCAAATCGCCGATTTCCAGAAACATTACCAAACCGAACCGGAACGTTTTCAAATTCTTCCCCCCGGTATCTATCCAGACAGAAAATACAGTGAGCAAATTCCAGACAGTCGTGAAATTTATCGCCAGAAAAATGGCATAACTGAACAACAAAACTTATTGCTGCAGGTTGGATCAGATTTTGTTCGCAAAGGTGTAGATCGCTCAATTGAAGCGTTAGCATCGTTACCGGAATCATTACGCCACAATACACTTTTGTTTGTTGTCGGTCAGGATAAACCGCGGAAATTTGAAGCGTTGGCAGAAAAACTTGGCGTGCGTAGCAATGTGCGTTTCTTTTCCGGTCGCAACGATGTGTCGGAATTAATGGCTGCAGCAGATCTATTACTGCATCCCGCTTATCAGGAAGCTGCCGGTATCGTTCTTCTTGAAGCGATCGCTGCAGGATTACCTGTTTTGGTCACATCAGTATGTGGATACGCGCATTATATTGCAGATGCTAATTGTGGAACGGTCATTGCCGAACCTTTCTGCCAGGAACAATTAAATGAGGTTTTACGTAAAGCGTTAACACAGTCTCCCCTGCGAGCGGCCTGGGCGGAGAATGCTCGCCACTATGCCGATACTCAGGATTTGTATAGCCTGCCAGAGAAAGCAGCGGATATTATTACAGGTGGTTTAGATGGTTGAATTAAAAGAACCGCTTGCCACACTTTGGCGCGGTAAAGATGCTTTTACCGAGGTTAAAAAACTAAATGGCGAAGTCTTCCGGGAACTGGAGACTCGTCGCACATTACGCTTTGAACTGTCCGGGAAAAGCTATTTCCTCAAATGGCACAAAGGGACGACATTAAAAGAGATTATAAAAAATCTGCTCTCGTTGCGAATGCCTGTTTTAGGGGCAGACAGAGAATGGAATGCTATTCATCGGTTGCGTGATGTCGGCGTTGATACGATGTACGGTGTTGGATTTGGTGAAAGAGGGCTAAATCCATTGACCCGCACGTCATTTATTATTACAGAAGATCTTACCCCCACTATTAGCCTTGAAGATTATTGTGCAGACTGGGCGGCCAATCCACCTGATATACGTGTTAAGCGTATGCTGATTACACGAGTGGCAATCATGGTGCGTAAAATGCACGCCGCAGGAATAAATCACCGTGATTGCTACATCTGCCATTTTTTGCTTCACCTGCCTTTTACTGGTCGGGAAGATGAGCTAAAAATTTCGATAATCGACCTGCATCGAGCACAGATACGTGCAAAAGTACCGCGTCGCTGGCGAGATAAAGATTTGATTGGCTTGTATTTTTCATCGATGAATATTGGCCTGACGCAGAGAGACATATGGCGGTTTATGAAGGTTTATTTTGGGAAGTCTTTACGTGAAGTTTTATTACAGGAAGTTAATTTAACCAGAAAAGCAAGAATTAAGGCACAAAAAATAAAAGAAAGGACAATAAGGAAAAAGCTTTAAATATTCATTGCTTATAATAAGGATTTAAAAATTGTTAAATCTTAAAAACTTCGTCGCTAAGAAACAAAATTTATTTCAACGTGAAATACCGAATATTAAAGCTTTACATATAGCGTTATGCTTTGACCGTGGGTTCATAATGCCAGCGGGTGTTGCATTATATTCAATTATTTCAAATAATAGTAATATTAACCTTCATTTTCATCTTCTTGTTTCAGGAATAAGCGAAAGTGAATGCTCAGTATTTTCCGAGCTAGAGAGAGCAAATACGGCAATATCAGTATATCATGTGACAGATAAATTTGATATTAATCCAGACACCTTAGTTCTGGGCATTCCTTTATCAACATGTTTGCGCTTTTTAATTCCAGAAATTGTTGATGAAAAAATAACAAATATACTTTACCTTGATAGTGATATTATATGTAACGGCTCTTTATATGATCTCGTTGATTACGATTTAAATGATTATATTGCATGCGTCGTCTCTGACTCACCAGATATGCAAGAACGTGTGAAAAAGTTAAACTATGGCATTGATTTTATAAATTATTTTAATGCCGGAGTAATGCTTATTAATACCAATGCATGGAAAGAAGAAAATATAACGCAAAAGGCGTTAGAGATGATCAACAATGGGAAAGTATATAGATATGCAGATCAGGATGTGTTAAATATTTTACTTAATGGACGATTATATTATCTCGATAAAAAATATAATAATAAGACAACATTATCAGTAGTATGTGATGAAGAGCAAAAAAACTTATCCAACACAATTATAATGCATTATGTTACCCAAAACAAACCATGGTATAAAATATTTAGAGCACGAAATTTTGAACATTATTTTTATAATTCACCCTGGAAAAATTATAAAAGGATGTTAGCCCCATCATCAAGTGATATTAGATTAAGAGCTAAAGTTTATTGGTCCGAAAGGAAATATTGGAAAGCAACTTCTTGCTATTATCATTACCTGCTCGCTAAATTATTCGGCGTAAAGTTCTAGATGGAAAATTAATATAATTATGAAAATAGCGTTTATCGGCGAAGCAGTTTCTGGATTCGGCGGCATGGAAACAGTGATCCGTGATGTCATTACTACTTTCAGACAACAACATATCCAAAGTGAAATGTTTTTCTTCTGCCGTAATGACAAAATGAATAAGGAATGGCTGGAAGAGATTAAATACTCGTGTTCATTTTCCAATATTCGTTTAGGCTTTTTGCGTCGGGCAAAACATATTCATGCTTTGAGTAAATGGCTTCAGGATTATCAGCCGGATGTCGTTATCTGTATTGATGTGATCTCTTGTTTGTATGCCGCAAAGGCGCGTAAAAAGTCAGGTATCAATGTGCCAGTATTTTCATGGCCGCATTTCTCTTTAGATCATAAAAAGCATGCTGAATATATTACCTGCGCAGACTACCATTTAGCGATCAGTACCGGCATTAAACAGCAAATGATTAACAGGGGGGTGCCAGAGTCCACGATAAACGTTATTTTTAACCCTGTTGAAACTAAAGACTCGATCATTCCAGCGCCAGCAGAAGGTGAAACGGCAACATTCATTTATGTTGGGCGCATGAAATTTGAAGGCCAGAAACGAATAAAAGACCTGCTTGATGGCTTATCGCAAGCTCAAGGTGACTGGAAACTTCATGTATTAGGTGACGGCTCTGATTTTGAAAAATGTCAGGCATACGGTAGGGAACTAAATATTGATGATCGAATTATCTGGCATGGCTGGCAAAAACAGCCATGGGAGGTCGTGCGCCAGGACATTAAAAAGGTCAGTGCATTGCTATTAACCTCATCTTTTGAAGGTTTTCCTATGACCCTGCTTGAAGCGATGTCGTGGGGTATTCCGTGTATCAGCGCAGATTGTGTCTCCGGTCCTGGTGATATGATTCAGCCGGGTGTTAATGGCCATTTATATCAACCGGGTGAGCTAACAGGTTTTATCAATCTTCTTGATAAATATATCTCAGGTGAAATTAGCCTGGCACATAATGTTATTCCCGCATCTATCGGTAAGTTTTATCAACCGATATATTACGACAGATTGCAAAAAATAATTGTTTCTGCTATTTCCCGGAGGAAATAATGCAGCAGGTTTTTTTCAAAGAAACTGAATTTCTCAATTCAGTTATTGATTATAATCATAAAGAAGAAACAGAAAATCTTTGTTTGGATATTGCTTATGGTACTGACAAAAATTTTCTTTTTGGTTGCGGTATTTCGATTGCCTCAGTATTAAAATATAATGAAGGGAGTCGATTGTGCTTCCATGTTTTCACTGATTATTTTGGTGATGACGATCGCAAATATTTTGATGCTCTGGCACATCAGTATAAAACCAGAATTAAAATATATCTAATTAATGGTAATCGACTTCGTTCATTACCAAGTACCAAGAACTGGACATACGCAATCTATTTTCGCTTTGTCATTGCAGATTATTTCGTTGATAAAGCACCTAAAGTTCTCTACCTGGATGCAGACATTATTTGCCAGGGGTCAATAGAACCGTTAATCAATTTCTCATTTCCAGATCATAAAGTCGCAATGGTTGTGGCGGAAGGAAAAAATGACTGGTGGGAGAAGCGTGCGTATTCGTTAGGTGTTGCTGGTATTGCTAATGGGTATTTTAACTCTGGTTCTTTATTAATTAATGTTAATCAATGGGCAGTAGAACAAGTTTCTGCACGAGCCATTGAAATGCTAAATGATCCAGAAATAGTAAAAAAAATAACGCATCCCGATCAGGATGTATTGAATATGCTATTAGCAGATAAACTTATTTTTGCTGATATAAAATATAATACTCAGTTTAGTTTAAACTATCAGCTAAAAGAAAGTTTCAAAAACCCTGTAACCAAAGATACTATTTTTATTCATTATATTGGGCCAACCAAACCCTGGCATGACTGGGCCTGGGATTATCCTGTATCACAAGCCTTTATGGAGGCCAAAAATGCCTCTCCATGGAAGAATACTGCATTGCTGAAACCAAACAATAGTAATCAGTTAAGATATAGTGCCAAACATATGCTAAAAAAGCATAGATACCTAAAGGGATTTAGTAATTATCTTTTGTATTTTATAAAAAAGATAAAGCATTAAAACCTGGAAACTATAAAGTAATGATATAAGGGTAGCCTTGTGGACTCATTTTCTGCCATAGAGATAGATAAAGTTAAAGCCTGGGATTTTCGGCTAGCTGATATAAATACGTCTGAAAGTTTAAATGTTGCCTATGGTGTCGATGCTAATTATCTTGATGGTGTAGGTGTTTCCATCACATCAATTGTCCTGAATAATCGACATATTAATCTTGATTTTTATATTATTGCTGATGTTTATAATGATGTTTTTTTTCAAAAAACCGAAAATCTTGCAAAACAATATCAATTAAAGATCACGCTTTACAAAATTAATACTGATAATCTTCAGTGCTTGCCTTGTACGCAGGTCTGGTCGAGAGCAATGTATTTCCGCTTATTCGCATTTCAATTTTTGGGTTTAACTCTTGATCGCTTGCTTTATCTTGATGCCGATGTCGTTTGTAAGGGAGATATCAGTCAACTATTGCATCTGGATTTAAACGGAGCGGTGGCTGCCGTTGTCAAAGACGTCGAGCCAATGCAGGAAAAGGCAGTGGCCAGATTGTCTGATCCTGAATTGCGAGGGCAATATTTCAATTCTGGTGTTGTTTATTTAGATTTAAAAAAATGGGCTGATGCAAAACTGACAGAAAAAGCATTATCTATTCTTATGAGCAAAGATAATGTCTACAAATATCCTGATCAAGATGTAATGAACGTCTTATTGAAGGGGCTGACAATATTTTTACCTCGTGAATTCAACACTATTTATACCATTAAAAGTGAATTAAAAGATAAAACGCATCAAAACTATAAAAAAATAATTACAGAAAATACGCTTCTTATTCATTATACAGGAGCTACTAAACCATGGCACAAATGGGCAATTTATCCATCTGTAAAATATTTTAAAATAGCTTTAGATAATTCGCCATGGAAAAATGATTCACCCAGAGAAGCAAAATCAGTTATTGAATTTAAGAAAAGATATAAACATTTGTTAGTACAACATCATTACTTTACCGGAATCATTGCAGGAGTCCGTTATCTTTACCGTAAATATTATCGCAAATAAAATTTAATTGGTTTATTATGATTCAGAAAAATAAGATCAAAGATTGGGTAGTTTTTACTGATGACAGAAATTCAAAATATCTCAATGTATTAAATGATTTCTTGTCTTATAACATAAATATCATCAAAGTTTTTCGCTCTATTGATGATACAAAAGTTATGCTTATTGATACCGATTACGGTAAATTGATACTTAAGGTTTTCTCTCCAAAAATTAAGCGCAATGAGCGTTTTTTTAAGTCTCTAATAAAAGGAGATTACTACGAACGCCTTTTTGAGCAAACTCAAAAAGTGCGCAGTGAAGGGTTGCACACGCTCAATGACTTTTATTTATTGGCGGAGAGAAAAACTTTACGATTTGTTCATACTTATATCATGATCATTGAGTATATTGATGGCGTAGAGTTGTGTGATATACCCGATATTGATAATGAATTAAAAAATAAAATCCAACAATCAATTAATTCCTTGCATCAACATGGTATGGTATCTGGTGATCCTCACCGCGGTAACTTCATTATTAAAAATGGTGAAGTTAGAATTATTGATCTCTCAGGGAAACGCGCTTCGGCACAACGAAAGGCAAAAGATCGTATTGATTTAGAACGTCATTACGGCATTAAAAATGAGATTAAAGATCTTGGTTATTATTTTTTAGTTTATCGTAAAAAAATGCGCAACGTTATGCGACGCTTGAAAGGAAAACCAGCGCGTTAGAACAGATATATACCATAAATACACATCTTCGTCAGGTCATTTCTACGCGGAGTTATTTATTTTACAGGTTGATCATGAAGAATATTAGATACATTGACAAAAAAGATGTCGAAAACCTGATTGAAAATAAAACATCTGATGATGTTATTATTTTTCTATCCGGCCCTACATCACAAAAGACACCCTTGTCAGTATTACGGACAAAGGATGTTATTGCTGTCAATGGTTCTGCGCAATATTTGTTGAGTCATAATATCGTCCCTTTTATTTATGTTCTTACAGATGTTCGCTTTTTACATCAGCGTCGTGATGATTTTTATAAATTTAGCCAGAGAAGCCGTTATACCATCGTAAACATTGACGTTTATGAATATGCCTCCGAAGAAGATAAACAATACATCCTTCAGAATTGCCTTGTGCTACGGTCATTTTACCGCAGGGAAAAAGGTGGATTTATAAAGAAGATTAAACTTAATATTTTGAGTCAAATTCATAAAGAACTGCTGATCTCTGTACCTTTATCTAAGAGAGGCCGGCTGGTTGGATTTTGTAAAGACATTAGCCTTGGTTATTGTTCATGCCATACTATTGCCTTTGCGGCAATCCAAATAGCCTATTCACTGAAATACGCTCGGATTATTTGTTCCGGTCTGGATTTAACAGGGAGTTGTTCGCGTTTTTATGATGAAAATAAGAATCCTATGCCCTCGGAGTTGAGTCGGGATTTTTACAAAATATTGCCATTCTTTCGTTTCATGCGTGATAATGTAAAAGATATCAATATTTATAACTTGTCCGATGATACTGCAATTCAATATGATATTATTCCATTTATGAAAATATCAGAGATTGAAGAGTCTTGCGATTATGAAAAAATAAGCTAATATTTTCTATGCTTTTATATCGTATTATAAAAATATTGGAGTTGGCTATTAATGATTAAGAAAATAATATTTACCGTCACACCAATATTTTCTATACCGCCAAAAGGAGCAGCAGCGGTCGAAACATGGATTTATCAGGTGGCAAAAAGGCTTTCTGTACCAACAACTATCGCCTGTATTCGAAACGATGGCTATCCGACCTATACAAGAGTCAATGATAATTGCGATATTCATTATATTGGTTTTAGTCGTCTCTATAAGCGAATTTTTCAAAAATGGACTCGACTTGATCCTGTACCGTATTCTCAGCGCATTTTAAATACCCAACCTAAAAATACCAATCCAAAAGAATCTGTTATTGTTATTCATAATAGTATGAAACTGTATAAACAGATTCGTGAGAGAAATTACCAGGCACAGCTGGTAATGCATTTTCATAATGCTTTCGAACCAGAACAGTTAGACAGAAATGCAAAGATAATCGTACCGAGCCAGTTTCTTTTTGATTTCTACTCAGAAAAAATGCCTGACGCAAATATCGCTATTGTGCCTAATGGTTTTTGCTCTGAATTATATTCACAAACTAATATAGCAGATTTAAGGAAAAAGCTTAATATTGGCACAAATGATATCGTGCTACTATTTGCAGGAAGAATATCGCCGGATAAAGGTTGTTTGATGCTTATGGATGCTTTTAATAAGCTACGTAAGAAGCAAGATAACCTTAAATTGGTTATCGTTGGCGATCCTTTTGCCAGTAAAAAAGGTGAAAAAGCTGAATATCAGAAAAAAGTTCTGGATGAGGCGAAAGCCATTGGCGCGCAATGTATTATGGCAGGTGGGCAGCCACCGGAGCAGATGCATAATTACTACCATTTAGCCGATCTGGTGGTTGTTCCTTCTCAGGTAGAAGAAGCTTTTTGCATGGTCGCCGTCGAAGCAATGGCGGCCGGTAAACCTGTTCTTGCCAGTCAAAAAGGTGGTATTAGCGAGTTTGTTCTGGAGGGGATAACGGGCTATCACCTTGCTGAACCGATGACATCTGAAAGTATTCTCGCTGACATTAGCCGGGTTTTAGCTGATAGTAATAGAACGCAGATTGCCGAAAATGCCCAAAAATTCGTTTTCTCAAAATATAGTTGGGAACATGTAACTCAGCGTTTTGAAACTCAGATGCAAGACTGGTTTGGCTAAAGATTATTTGATTAAAAAAGCCTGCCTGGTTTTAATGTCAGGCAGGCTTTTTTATTATTTATTTCGCATTGCTAACAGCAATCCAACAATCAAGCCAATGGGTTTGAGATCAACTTCTTCGAAGTTACCACGAATAATATAAAAGCCTACAAGAGTTAAAAATAGCAGTAATTGACCATTGTAAGGCGAGACGGCTACTTTTTGGAATGTTGCGTTGGCTGTTTCTTTGATAATCGAACCATAGAGATAAAGTAAAGCCAGTAACCCAGCCAGACCTGCTGCAAACCAAATTGACAGAATAATGTTATGTGGTCCAATGGATTGTTTGAATCTCCAGGATGGAAAATCTACGACGCGTTTATTATAAACACCATGGTAAATATCATCTCCGTAGCCATATCCCTTAAATGGATTTTCCATTATTAATGTCCAGGCCGTACCCTGAGTACCATTAGTATAGCGATTAGAACTATCAGTTTGTTGAAGCTTATAAATTAATCTGTCTTTATGGGCGTGATCAGTTTTATAGGTAAATACGCAAGCGGCCGCGGTGGTAATAATTATGGAGGTGAACATTAGTAGTTTCCACTGGCGATTTAAGATTAACCACAGTAGAGTAACAATGAATACTGCCAGCCATGCACCTCGGGAGAGTGTTCCTAATAGCAGAAACAGGAAAACGGCACTGAAAACTACAAAACCTATTTTATAAGATGTCTTCTTGATAAACCAAAGATTTAATAATGCTGGAAATAAGAATACCATCGAATCTGAAATACTACGATGCTCATAAGTCGTAAATGGCATTATTCCTTTATTATAATCCTGAATGTAAAGAATAAGTTCAACAAGACAACGTAATCCAAGTCCGGTAACTAATGAATATAGTATGATTTTACCGATACTTTCATTGTCCTCATCTTTTAGTAATGCGGGTATAAGTAAACTATATGCTAAAAATCCTTTAAGCACTGTGTTACTGAATTCTTTAAAACTTATCTTTAGGTCGGGCGAGATAAAAATAGCATATAAAAGAATGAGTGATAGTGCTATGACACTATAAAAAAGATTGTTTTTATAGAGTGCTGTGAATGTTTTGGGTGCACGAGAGATTTGATAAATTACCGTAATAATCATTAGCACTGAAATGATATGTTTATAACGGGTAATACCATCAAGGAAAAAGGTTGTCAGAAAAAGAAATACCAACGCCTTATTCCAGTATGGTTTCCAGTTTTCTCTATTATGCAGCGCTAATGAGGCTGTTAACATTGCTTTTCCACCATTTTTAATATAAAACGCGTTAATTAGAAGTTTATTTTTTCAAATACTGTTATTGCAGGCAGATGAGCAAGATCTTTATCTGCTGCCCGACAAACCACCTGGTTCTTCCCATACCCGCCAATTAATCCCGGATCTGTAGGTCCATAAACCGTAATATTCGGCTTGTCCAGCGCTGCTGTTAAATGGCTTAATCCTGTATCCACCGACACCACAAATTTCGCCCCAGCTAACACGCGGGCAACGCCCTCCAGACTCATCTTCGGCAATACGTCGACATAAGCAAATCCTTCTGCCAGCCTTTTTGCCCGTGCTTCTTCATGCGGTGCGCCCCACGGTAATTTAATACGAATTCCCGAATCTGCCAGCAAGCCAATTAATTCTCGCCAGTGCGCTTCCGGCCAGTGTTTATCATCACGGGTTGTCGCGTGGAGAAATACAGCATATTCGCCAGCATCAGGCAGTGGGTTAGTCAGGAAATGTTGTGCAATGGCATAATCGCCCTGGGTTTGCGGTTTGCTATAGCCCAGACTTTTGGCGAACAGTTCACGGGTGCGTTCTACAGCGTGCTGCTGTTTTGCAATATGGTGCTTGCGATTGTAAAACAGGCTTGCCAGCGGTTCACGAGCCGTTTGCCAGTCCATTCCATGCTTAACGCCATGCGCCAGACGCGTTACCAACGCCGCGCTTTTTACCAGTCCCTGGGCGTCGATAATCGCATCATAGTTTTTTGCCTGAAGGGCTTCACGAAATGTTTTCCGCTCCGCCTTAATGGGCGCAGAAAACCATGCTTTACGCCAGCGGCGTATTGCCACCGGAATCACCTGCTCAACGGCGTCGTGCCAGGAAGGAATCTGTGCGAAACCTTCTTCCACTACCCAGTCAAATGTAATGCCCGGGATTGCCTGTCGGGCATCAGTGAGCGCGGGCAGCGTGTGGAGGACATCGCCCATTGACGATGTTTTGACGATCAGAACCCGCATTCGTCAGGTTTCCTCTTGTAACAACAGCGTATTGAGTTCTTCCAGTACGCGCTGAGGCGTAATGTCGATCAAACTCTGGTGATACCCTTCCGCAGCATCGCCTTTACGCACTTTGTGATAGCCGCTAATCAGGCGGATGACTCGCGCTTTATGGGAAAGCGGTGGGGTGAAATCCGGGCTACTCGGACCATACAGGGCAACCAGCGGACGATTGAGGGCCGCAGCAACGTGCATCAGACCAGAGTCGTTAGTGACAATGGCCTTACAGGCTGCAATCAGGATAACGGCTTGCTCAAGTTGTGTCTCGCCAGCCAGATTCCGACACCACGCCTGCTGCTCGTTATTCAGAGCGGCAAGAATCTCATTGCCCGCTTCATGATCTTTTGTCGAGCCAAACAGAACCACCTGGTAGCCTTCATCAATCAACTGTTTTGCCAGTTCCGCATAGTGGTAGTGCGGCCAGCGTTTCGCCGGGCCAAACTCCGCGCCTGGGCAAAAGCCAATCATCGGGCGTTCTGACGAGAGCGAAAATTGATTGCAGGCGTACGATTTTTCGCCTTCGCTCACCTGCAATTGCGGCCATAACAATGGCTGCGGCAGATCTTGTGCGGTCCGCATCACGCCTTTGTCATAGGCCAGTGCGACATAGCGTTCCACCATCAGCGGCCATGCTTCTTTATCAAGTACGCGCACATCGTTGAGTAAACCGTAGCGCATTTCGCCGCGCCAGCCGGTGCGATGAGGAATTCCCGCGAAGAAAGGCACCAGTGCGGATTTAAAAGAGTTCGGTAAGACGTAGGCGCGGTCGTAACGTTTTTCGCGCAGGCTCTGACCTAGCTTGCGGCGTTCGCCAATTTCCAGCGCTCCGTGACCGAGAGGCATGGGAATCGCTTCGTTGACTTCCGGCATCCGCGACAATAACGGACGGCACCATGCCGGTGCCATCACGTCAATTATCGCCTGGGGATAGCGCGCCTGGAGCGTGCGATAGAGACTTTGCGACATCATCATGTCGCCAACCCAAGACGGGCCGATCACCAGTATTTTCATGCAGTGCTCTTATGCGTCGCGATTCAGCCAGGCCATATATTCCGTTACGCCTTCGGCAACGGTCTTGAATGGTTTGTCGTAACCCGCAGCGCGCAAATTAGTCAGATCCGCCTGAGTGAACTTCTGATAACGGCCTTTCAGTTTATCCGGGAATGGAATGTATTCGATCTGACCTTTCTTGTGGTAAGCCAGCGTCGCGTCTGCCACTGCCTGGAAGGATTCTGCACGACCTGTTCCAAGATTGAAGATGCCGGAAACGCCATTTTCCAGGAACCACAGGTTGACATCAGCCACGTCGCCTACATAAACGAAGTCGCGTTTAAAGTTCTCGCTGCCTTCGAACAATTTCGGTGATTCACCGTTGTTAAGCTGGGTGTTGAGATGGAAAGCCACGCTTGCCATGCTGCCCTTATGGCCTTCACGTGGTCCATAAACGTTGAAGTAACGGAAGCCGACAATCTGTGAATTTGCTTCTGGCAGGATTTTACGAACGTATTCATCAAACAGGAATTTTGAGTAACCGTAGACGTTCAGCGGTTTTTCGTATTCGCGGGATTCGATAAAGTCGGAAGTGCGCCCGCCGTAGGTCGATGCGGAAGAAGCATACAGGAACGGGATTTCGCGCTCCAGGCAGTAGTGCAGCAGTTCTTTAGAGTATTGATAGTTGTTATCCATCATATACTTGCCGTCCCACTCGGTGGTGGAAGAACACGCGCCTTCGTGGAAAATTGCTTCGACATCGCCAAACTCTTCGCCTGCCATAACCTGGATCAGGAAGTCTTCCTTATCCATATAGTCTGCGATATTCAGGTCAACCAGGTTCACAAACTTGGTGCCGTCTTTCAGGTTGTCCACCACCAGGATATCGGTGATGCCTTTATCATTCAGGGCCTTAACGATGTTGCTGCCGATAAAGCCCGCGCCGCCGGTAACGATGATCATAACTGTAACCTTCGAATTATGGAGTCAGAGACAATCTCAGACACGAATGCTTCTATCATATCACTACATGGCGTTGGCTTCAGCCATTCGCCAAAAGTGAGGGAGATGGGGATTATTTATCCTGAATTTTGCAGAAGTGTTAAGGCCTCATCTCGTCGCAACCTATAAGTTTGGGTAATATGTGCTGGAAATTGCCCTGTCTGGAGAACTGCAATGCGTGGAGAATTTTATCAGCAATTAACTAACGATCTGGAAGCCGCAAAGGCGGAAGGGTTGTTTAAAGAAGAGCGCATTATCACGTCTGCGCAGCAAGCAGACATCACTGTGGCTGATGGAAGCCACGTTATTAACTTTTGCGCCAATAACTATCTCGGACTGGCAAATCATCCAGAGCTGATTGCGGCGGCAAAAGCGGGAATGGACTCTCATGGTTTTGGGATGGCTTCGGTGCGCTTTATCTGCGGCACCCAGGATAGTCATAAAGAGCTTGAGCAGAAACTGGCTGCATTCCTGGGAATGGAAGATGCGATTCTCTACTCTTCTTGTTTTGACGCGAACGGCGGCCTGTTTGAAACGCTGCTGG
Organism: Escherichia albertii NBRC 107761 = DSM 17582; assembly: GCF_000759775.1. Taxonomy (GTDB): domain Bacteria; phylum Pseudomonadota; class Gammaproteobacteria; order Enterobacterales; family Enterobacteriaceae; genus Escherichia; species Escherichia albertii. Next base: position 2,564 of record NZ_BBMY01000044.1, on the reverse strand, counting down.
GTGCGGAAGACGCCATTATTTCCGATGCGCTAAATCACGCCTCGATCATTGACGGTGTGCGTCTGTGTAAAGCCAAACGCTATCGTTACGCCAACAACGATATGCAGGAACTGGAAGCACGTCTGAAAGAGGCGCGTGAAGCCGGGGCGCGCCATGTGCTGATCGCCACCGATGGCGTGTTCTCTATGGACGGCGTGATTGCCAACCTGAAAGGGGTTTGCGATCTCGCGGATAAATACGACGCTTTGGTGATGGTCGATGACTCTCACGCCGTCGGTTTTGTCGGTGAAAACGGTCGCGGCTCCCATGAATACTGCGATGTGATGGGCCGGGTCGATATCATCACCGGCACACTCGGTAAAGCCTTAGGCGGCGCATCTGGTGGTTACACCGCGGCGCGTAAAGAAGTCGTTGAGTGGCTGCGTCAGCGTTCTCGTCCGTATCTGTTCTCTAACTCGCTGGCACCGGCCATTGTTGCGGCTTCCATCAAAGTCCTGGAGATGGTTGAGGCGGGTAGCGAACTGCGCGATCGCCTGTGGGCCAACGCGCGTCAGTTCCGTGAGCAGATGTCAGCTGCAGGTTTTACCCTGGCAGGTGCTGACCACGCGATTATCCCGGTCATGCTTGGCGATGCGGTCGTTGCGCAGAAATTTGCCCGTGAACTGCAAAAAGAGGGCATTTACGTCACCGGTTTCTTCTATCCGGTCGTCCCGAAAGGTCAGGCGCGTATTCGTACCCAGATGTCTGCGGCGCATATTCCTGAGCAAATTACGCGTGCGGTAGAAGCGTTCACGCGTATTGGTAAACAACTGGGCGTAATTGCCTGAATGAGGATGTGAGATGAAAGCGTTATCCAAACTGAAAGCGGAAGAAGGCATCTGGATGACCGACGTTCCTGAACCGGAACTCGGGCATAACGATTTGCTAATTAAAATCCGTAAAACAGCCATCTGCGGGACTGACGTTCACATCTATAACTGGGATGAGTGGTCGCAAAAAACCATCCCGGTACCGATGGTCGTAGGCCACGAATATGTTGGTGAAGTAGTGGCTATTGGTCAGGAAGTGAAAGGCTTCAAGATTGGCGATCGCGTGTCTGGCGAAGGTCATATCACCTGTGGGCATTGCCGCAACTGTCGCGGCGGTCGTACCCATCTGTGCCGCAATACTATTGGTGTTGGCGTTAATCGTCCTGGTTGTTTTGCTGAGTATCTGGTGATCCCGGCATTCAACGCCTTCAAAATCCCTGACAATATTTCCGACGACTTAGCCGCAATTTTCGACCCGTTCGGTAATGCGGTACATACGGCGCTGTCGTTTGATTTGGTAGGCGAAGATGTACTGGTTTCTGGCGCAGGCCCAATCGGTATTATGGCGGCGGCGGTGGCAAAACACGTCGGCGCACGCAATGTGGTGATCACCGACGTTAACGAATATCGCCTTGAGCTGGCGCGTAAAATGGGGATCACTCGTGCGGTTAATGTCGCGCAAGAAAATCTCAGTGACGTGATGGCCAAACTGGGTATGACTGAAGGCTTTGATGTTGGTCTGGAGATGTCTGGCGCTCCGGCAGCATTCCGCACCATGCTGGATACCATGAACCATGGCGGTCGCATTGCAATGCTGGGTATTCCTCCGTCTGATATGTCCATCGACTGGACGAAAGTGATCTTTAAGGGCTTGTTCATTAAAGGCATTTACGGCCGTGAGATGTTTGAAACCTGGTACAAAATGGCGGCATTGATTCAGTCTGGTCTGGATCTCTCGCCGATTATCACTCATCGTTTTTCCATCGATGATTTCCAGAAAGGCTTTGACGCCATGCGTTCAGGCCAGTCCGGTAAAGTTATTCTGAGCTGGGATTAAAACGAACAAGGGCTGGAATACCAGCCCTTGAAGCTGATGGCAAACACAAAATTGCCTGATGTGCTACGCTTATCAGGCCTACATAATTTCTGCAATATATTGAATCTGAAAGGCTTTGTAGGCCGGATAAGGCGTTTACGCCGCATCCGGCATAAACAAAACGCACTTGGTCTACAATCTGAAAATTCAAAATTCCAGCCCTTTTCCCTGAGGATAAGCCGTTAAATATGTAAAATCCTGTCAGTGTAATAAAGCGTTCGTAATTGCGCTGTTATCTTATATTACTGTTTTCATTATCTCTCTGGCCTGAATTTACTCGCTCCCCCGTAAAAATAATATCTCACAGGCTTAATAGTTTCTTAATACAAAGCCTGTAAAACGTCAGGGTAACTTCAGACATAGTCGGTAATTTATGATGAACAATGCAAATAAACTAAGTGTTATTATCCCGTTATATAATGCGGGTGATGATTTCAACGCTTGCATGGAATCTTTAATCGCGCAGACCTGGACTGCTCTGGAAATTATTATTATCAACGATGGTTCAACGGATAATTCTGTTGAAATAGCAAAGCATTATGCAGAAAACTATCCGCATGTGCGCTTGCTGCATCAGGCGAATGCTGGCGCATCGGTAGCGCGTAATCGCGGAATCGAAGCGGCAACCGGCAAATATGTCGCTTTTGTCGATGCGGGTG
>NZ_BBMY01000045.1 GCF_000759775.1 Escherichia albertii NBRC 107761 = DSM 17582 | reverse complement strand
CCGATCTGCCGTTCCATACCGCTAACGGTACTCTGGACTGGAAACCGCTGGCGCTGGAAGACTGGTCGTTCTATGTTTCTGGTAACTATACCGGACAAAAACGTGCTGACAGCGCGACAGCTAAAACGCCGGGCGGTTATACGATCTGGAATACAGGCGCAGCGTGGCAGGTGACGAAAGATGTCAAACTGCGTGCTGGCGTGTTGAACCTGACCGATAAAGATCTCAGCCGTGATGACTACAGCTACAACGAAGACGGTCGTCGTTACTTTATGGCGGTGGACTATCGTTTCTGATAGCAAGATGCCCGGTGAACCTGGCGGGCTTTTACGTCAGTAAATACTGCGCATGGAAGCGCAGATGATCCCCGGTAAAAGAGGTGATGAAGTCGTCACTGTGATCATCGTATCCTGGCTGGATACGCAGGACCATCGGCCTGATCAATGAGCACTGGAATTGCATCCAGGACATTGCTGGCGTGCATCAGCGCACAACTAAGGCGTGAGAGTTGTGCCTCCAGCATTGCACTTCAAAACAGCGGTGCTCTGCGAGCATTTCCATGCGTGGCTCCTTGTTGTGTTGTTTACATTTTCTCCATCGTACCGTTTATTCAATGCGCCGTGAGTAACTTTCACTTTCTCATTTGTACAACGATGTTTTAACATTCACTGATGAAAGGTAGCGACAATTACAATAATTATCGCTGTGAATACTGGATTATGTGCGCCGCCTCACGCACAATAATCAGGCTGCTAATCAGCTTAATAACTTTGCCCCCACGCAGGGCAGAGGCGCCACACCTGCAGGAGAAAGATAAATGCCATCACTCAGTAAAGAAGCGGCCCAGGTTCATGAAGCGCTGGTTGCGCGAGGACTGGAAACACCGCTGCGCCCGCCCGTGCATGAAATGGATAACGAAACGCGCAAAAGCCTTATTGCCGGTCATATGACCGAAATTATGCAACTGCTGAATCTCGACCTGGCTGACGACAGTTTGATGGAAACGCCGCATCGCATTGCCAAAATGTATGTCGATGAAATTTTCTCTGGTCTGGATTACGCCAACTTCCCGAAAATCACTCTCATTGAAAACAAAATGAAAGTGGATGAGATGGTCACAGTGCGCGATATCACTCTGACCAGCACCTGTGAACACCACTTTGTCACCATTGATGGCAAAGCGACGGTGGCTTACATTCCGAAAGATTCTGTCATCGGTTTGTCGAAAATTAACCGCATCGTACAGTTCTTTGCCCAACGACCGCAGGTGCAGGAACGTCTGACCCAGCAAATCCTTATTGCATTGCAAACGCTGCTGGGCACCAATAACGTGGCGGTGTCCATTGATGCGGTGCATTACTGCGTGAAAGCGCGCGGTATTCGTGATGCAACCAGCGCCACGACAACAACCTCCCTCGGTGGTTTGTTTAAATCCAGTCAGAATACGCGTCACGAGTTTCTGCGTGCTGTGCGTCATCACAACTGATTAAAAGGCAGGAACCATGGAGCGCAACGTCACGCTCGATTTTGTTCGCGGCGTCGCCATTCTGGGGATCCTGCTTCTCAACATTAGCGCCTTTGGGCTACCAAAGGCGGCTTATCTCAATCCCGCCTGGTACGGTACCATTACACTGCAGGATGCCTGGAGCTGGGCATTTCTGGATCTTATTGGTCAGGCTAAATTTCTCACGCTTTTTGCGTTGCTGTTTGGTGCTGGCCTGCAAATGTTACTGCCGCGCGGCAGACGCTGGATCCAGTCGCGGCTAACGTTATTAGTTTTGCTGGGCTTTATTCACGGATTGTTATTCTGGGACGGCGACATTCTGTTGGCTTACGGACTGGTGGGGTTAATTTGCTGGCGTCTGGTGCGTGATGCGCCATCGGTAAAAAGTCTGTTTAATTCTGGCGTGATGCTGTACCTGGTAGGGCTTGGCGTGTTGCTGTTGTTGGGATTGATTTCCGATAGTCAAACCAGTCGCGCCTGGACGCCGGATGCGTCGGCCATTCTGTATGAAAAATACTGGAAACTGCACGGTGGCGTTGAGGCGATCAGTAACCGCGCTGATGGCGTAGGGGACAGTTTACTGGCGCTGGGCGCGCAGTATGGCTGGCAGCTTGCGGGGATGATGTTGATTGGCGCGGCGTTGATGCGTAGCGGCTGGCTGAAAGGGCAGTTTAGCTTGCGCCACTATCGTCGTACCGGTTTTGTGCTGGTGGCGATTGGTATGCTGATCAACTTTCCCGCTATTGTGTTGCAATGGCGGCTGGACTGGGCGTATCGCTGGTGTGCTTTCTTACTCCAGATGCCGCGTGAACTGAGTGCGCCGTTTCAGGCGATCGGCTATGCGTCGCTGCTGTTCGGTTTTTGGCCGCAGTTAAGTCGCTTTAAATTGGTGCTGGCGATTGCTTGCGTCGGGCGGATGGCGCTGAGCAACTACCTGCTGCAAACGCTGCTTTGTACCACGCTGTTTTATCACCTTGCTCTGTTTATGCAGTTTGACCGTCTGGAACTGCTGGCGTTTGTTGTCCCGGTATGGCTGGCAAACCTGCTTTTCTCTATTATTTGGCTGCGCTATTTCCGTCAGGGGCCGGTAGAATGGCTCTGGCGTCAGTTAACTTTGCGTGCCGCCGGATCTGCATTATCCAAAACATCCAGATAACGATCTGGATCACATTCATTAACAAAATGGCTGTAACCGTTTCCATTGCTGTGACTCGATTCACGAAGTCCGCTATTCAGTGCTGACAAAATAGCCGCCAGCAAGCAGTAACCTACTGCAATTTCACAACAGGTAGTGAATATGATCACCATTCGTGATGTAGCGCGTCAGGCTGGCGTTTCTGTGGCAACGGTTTCCCGGGTATTAAATAACAGCGCCCTAGTGAGTGCGGACACGCGTGAAGCAGTAATGAAAGCGGTGTGCGCGCTGGATTATCGACCAAACGCCAATGCCCAGGCACTGGCAACCCAGATGAGCGATACCATCGGCGTAGTGGTGATGGATGTCTCTGATGCATTTTTTCGGCGCACTGGTTAAAGCCGTAGATCTTGTTGCTCAGCAACATCAAAAATATGTCCTGATCGGCAACAGTTACCATGAAGCGGAAAAAGAGCGTCACGCCATTGAGGTGTTAATTCGTCAACGTTGTAATGCGTTGATTGTTCACTCAAAAGCATTAAGCGACGACGAACTGGCTCAGTTTATGGATAACATTCCCGGTATGGTACTGATTAACCGGGTTGTTCCGGGATACGCTCATCGTTGCGTTTGCCTGGATAACATCAGCGGTGCCAGAATGGCAACGCGTATGTTGCTGAATAACGGTCATCAACGTATCGGCTATCTGGCTTCCAGTCATGGCATTGAAGATGATGCAATGCGCAAAGCAGGGTGGATGAGCGCGCTGAAAGAGCAGGATATTGTTCCGTCGGAAAGCTGGATCGGCACCGGTACGCCGGATATGCCGGGCGGGGAAGCGGCGATGGTTGAACTGCTGGGGCGCAATCTGCAACTTACTGCTGTCTTTGCTTATAACGACAATATGGCCGCTGGCGCACTGACGGCATTAAAAGATAACGGCATTGTCGTTCCGTTACATCTCTCAATCATCGGTTTCGATGATATCCCCATCGCTCGTTACACCGACCCACAGTTAACAACCGTGCGTTATCCCATTGCCTCGATGGCGAAAATGGCGACTGAACTGGCCTTGCAGGGGGCTGCGGGTAAGATTGATTCCCGCGCCAGCCACTGCTTTATGCCGACGTTAGTGCGTCGTCATTCTGTAGCCACGCGACAGAATGCGGCAGCGATCACTAACTCAACAAATCAGACGATGTAACCGCTTTCAATTTGTGAGTGATTTCACAGTATATTAACAATACGATGGCTATGATTGCACCGTTTTAACGCTGTAACTGATATGTAACATAAGATAATCGTTTTTACCGAGGTTATGGCGTCATAACCACAATTAAAGCCGTTTTCTGGAGTGTTACCGGGCAAGGAAGAACGAAATTTAAAAAATGAGCTTCGGCGTTCAGTAACACTTCATTAACTATGCTGCCCCGCCGAGCATCTATCTCAAGCACTACCCTGCATAAGAAAAACCGGAGATACCATGAATAAGAAGGTGTTAACCCTGTCTGCTGTGATGGCCAGCATGTTATTCGGTGCTGCTGCACATGCTGCTGATACCCGCATTGGTGTAACAATCTATAAGTACGACGATAACTTTATGTCTGTGGTGCGTAAGGCTATTGAGCAGGATGCGAAAGCCGCGCCAGATGTGCAACTGCTGATGAATGATTCACAGAATGACCAGTCCAAACAGAACGATCAGATTGACGTGCTGTTGGCAAAAGGGGTGAAGGCGCTGGCAATCAACCTGGTTGATCCGGCTGCAGCGGGTACGGTGATTGAAAAAGCACGTGGGCAAAACGTACCGGTAGTTTTCTTTAATAAAGAGCCGTCTCGTAAGGCGCTGGATAGCTATGACAAAGCCTACTATGTCGGTACTGACTCCAAAGAGTCCGGGATTATTCAGGGGGATCTGATTGCCAAACACTGGGCGGCGAATCAGGGTTGGGATCTTAACAAAGATGGTCAGATTCAGTTTGTGTTGCTGAAAGGCGAACCGGGCCATCCTGATGCAGAAGCGCGTACCACCTATGTTATCAAAGAGCTGAATGACAAAGGCATTAAAACTGAACAGCTACAGTTAGACACCGCAATGTGGGATACCGCTCAGGCGAAAGATAAGATGGACGCCTGGTTGTCTGGCCCGAACGCCAACAAAATTGAAGTGGTTATCGCCAACAATGATGCGATGGCAATGGGCGCGGTAGAAGCGCTGAAAGCGCACAACAAGAGCAGCATTCCGGTGTTTGGCGTCGATGCGTTGCCAGAAGCGCTGGCGCTGGTGAAATCCGGTGCGATGGCAGGAACCGTGCTGAATGATGCTAACAACCAGGCGAAAGCGACGTTTGATCTGGCGAAAAATCTTGCTGAAGGCAAGGGGGCCGCTGATGGCACCAACTGGAAAATCGATAACAAAATTGTCCGCGTTCCTTATGTTGGCGTAGACAAAGATAATCTGGCTGAATTTAGCAAGAAATAAGACCGATTGGGCGCAATAAGTTATTGCGCCCAAATTGTATGGCCAACAAGGTAAAATTATATGGTCAGCTCAACGACTCCGTCATCAGGTGAATACTTGTTGGAAATGAGTGGTATCAACAAGTCTTTTCCTGGCGTTAAGGCGCTTGATAACGTCAATTTAAAAGTCCGACCTCATTCTATCCATGCATTAATGGGAGAGAACGGGGCGGGAAAATCAACATTATTAAAATGTTTGTTTGGTATTTACCAAAAAGATTCCGGCACCATTTTATTTCAGGGTAAAGAAATCGATTTTCATTCTGCCAAAGAAGCGCTGGAAAACGGTATTTCGATGGTGCATCAGGAATTAAACCTGGTATTGCAACGTTCGGTGATGGACAACATGTGGCTGGGGCGATATCCCACTAAAGGCATGTTTGTTGATCAGGATAAAATGTACCGCGAAACCAAAGCGATTTTTGATGAACTGGATATTGATATCGATCCGCGTGCGCGCGTCGGTACATTATCTGTTTCGCAAATGCAGATGATCGAAATTGCTAAAGCATTTTCCTATAACGCGAAAATTGTGATCATGGATGAACCTACCTCTTCGTTAACCGAAAAAGAGGTCAACCATCTGTTCACTATTATTCGTAAATTAAAAGAACGCGGCTGCGGTATTGTCTATATCTCGCATAAAATGGAAGAAATCTTTCAGTTATGTGATGAAGTCACCGTATTGCGCGACGGTCAGTGGATTGCCACTGAACCGCTGGCAGGGCTGACAATGGACAAGATCATCGCCATGATGGTTGGGCGCTCTCTTAACCAGCGTTTCCCGGATAAAGAAAACAACCCCGGCGAAGTGATCCTCGAAGTACGCAACCTGACATCGCTACGCCAGCCATCGATTCGTGATGTCTCGTTTGATCTGCATAAAGGAGAAATTCTCGGTATTGCTGGTCTGGTGGGGGCGAAACGTACCGACATTGTCGAAACTTTGTTTGGCATCCGCGAGAAATCTTCCGGCACCATTACACTGCATGGCAAAAAGATTAATAACCATAATGCCAATGAAGCCATTAACCATGGATTTGCGTTGGTGACAGAAGAGCGTCGATCAACGGGAATTTATGCCTATCTAGATATCGGCTTTAATTCATTAATTTCCAATATTCGTAACTACAAAAACAAAGTGGGGCTACTGGATAATTCGCGAATGAAAAGCGATACCCAGTGGGTTATTGATTCGATGCGGGTAAAAACGCCAGGTCACCGTACGCAGATTGGCTCGCTTTCTGGTGGTAATCAACAAAAGGTGATTATCGGTCGCTGGCTGTTAACGCAACCAGAAATATTAATGCTCGATGAACCCACTCGCGGTATTGATGTCGGGGCGAAGTTTGAAATTTATCAGTTAATTGCCGAGCTGGCGAAGAAAGGCAAGGGGATTATTATTATCTCCTCGGAAATGCCAGAGCTGTTAGGGATAACAGACCGTATTCTGGTGATGAGCAATGGCCTCGTTTCTGGAATTGTCGATACAAAAACAACAACGCAAAACGAAATTCTGCGTCTTGCGTCTTTGCACCTTTAAGACCAGGGGCTTCCTATGAGTGCGTTAAATAAGAAAGGTTTTCTTACTTATCTGAAAGAGGGCGGTATTTACGTCGTCCTTTTAGTTTTGCTGGCGATTATTATTTTCCAGGACCCAACATTTTTAAGTCTGTTGAACTTAAGTAATATTCTCACCCAGTCATCGGTACGTATTATTATCGCGCTCGGCGTGGCGGGGCTCATTGTTACTCAGGGGACCGACCTTTCTGCCGGGCGTCAGGTAGGGCTGGCAGCGGTGGTAGCAGCGACGTTATTGCAGTCAATGGATAACGCTAACAAAGTGTTCCCGGAGATGGCGACGATGCCGATTGCGCTGGTTATTCTGATTGTTTGCGCTATTGGCGCGGTTATCGGTTTGATCAACGGTCTGATTATTGCTTATCTCAACGTGACGCCGTTTATTACCACGCTCGGCACGATGATCATCGTTTATGGCATCAACTCGCTCTATTACGACTTCGTTGGTGCGTCGCCGATTTCTGGTTTTGATAGCGGTTTTTCCACTTTTGCCTAGGGCTTTATTGCGCTGGGAAGCTTCCGTCTCTCTTACATCACCTTCTACGCGCTGATTGCTGTCGTGTTTGTCTGGGTGTTATGGAATAAAACTCGCTTCGGCAAGAATATTTTTGCTATTGGCGGTAACCCGGAAGCGGCGAAAGTTTCTGGCGTTAACGTCGGCCTGAATCTGTTGATGATTTATGCGCTGTCTGGCGTGTTCTATGCCTTTGGTGGGATGCTGGAAGCTGGGCGTATCGGTTCTGCCACCAATAACCTTGGCTTTATGTATGAACTGGATGCTATCGCGGCGTGCGTGGTGGGCGGCGTTTCGTTCAGTGGTGGTGTGGGGACGGTAATTGGTGTCGTGACCGGGGTAATTATCTTTACGGTCATCAACTACGGGCTGACGTACATCGGCGTAAATCCGTACTGGCAGTACATCATCAAAGGGGCGATTATTATCTTCGCCGTGGCGCTGGATTCACTGAAGTACGCACGTAAGAAGTGATGTGAATGTGGACCGCATTCGGTCATAAACGCTCATAACATTATTATCTGTGTGGTTTTGTAGGCCGGATAAGGCGTTCACGCCGCATCCGGCGACAGGAACCAAATGCCGGATGCAACGCTGGCGCGTTTTATCTGGCCTACAATGAGCACAACGTACTGATTTGTATTGTTTTTATGCCGGATGCGACGCGGGTTTTACAACGCTACCGGGTGTTCTTTCTCTCCCTTTTTAAACTTCACTTCGCCGAGATCAATACAACCCACCGGGCAGACGTGGCCGCAAAGCAGACAACCAACGCACTTCTCGGTATTACAATACGGTGTGCGGGTTTTCTCACTCCATTCCATCGCCTGATGACCACCGTCGTAGCAGGAAATATAGCAGCGCCCACAGCCGACACATTTATCAAGATTGATGTTGGGATACACGATATAACTACGGTCTAGATCTTCGGCCGGAACAATATTGTGATTCGCCAGCCCTACCATCTCCTGCAACGAGTCAAATCCCTGGTCGGCAAGATAATGCGACAGACCGCTCGTCATATCTTCCACAATACGATAACCGTACTGCATGATGCCGGTAGTGACTTGCAATGTCGCCGCGCCGAGCAATAAAAATTCCGCTGCATCTTCCCAGGTTTCAATACCGCCGATGCCGCTGATCGGGAAATCATGCAGTTCCGGGTGTGTGCGCATTTGTTGAATAAAGCGCAAAGCGATTGGTTTCACCGCTTTACCGGAGTAGCCGGAAATACTCGATTTACCGTTGACGATCGGCATACCGATCTTTTGATTAAGGTCGATATTGGTGATGGATTTGACGGTGTTAATTGCCGCAATGCCATCGGCGCCGCCGTGTTTTGCCGCCAGTGCTACGTCACACATATCACCGATATTCGGCGTCATCTTTGCCAGCATCGGTAGCGTCGAACCACGTTTTACCGCCCGACAATATTTTTCTACCAGCACCGGGCTTTGTCCGACATCGCTCCCCATAGCATGGGAAGTCATCTGCGGACAGGAGAAATTGCACTCGATCATATCCGCGCCCGCTTCTTGCACCAGACGCGCCAGATCTTCCCACTGCTGCTCGTTTTCTCCCATGATCGAAGCGATCAACACCTTGTCTGGATAATCCTGTTTCAAGCGACGGATCGCAGCCAGGTTTTCTTCCAGAGGATGCTCGGCAATTTGCTCCATATTTTTGAAGCCGATAAAACCGGTATCTTCTTTAACCAGATGATCAAAGCGTGGCGAGACTTCATTAGCGATAAAAAAACCAATGGTTTTGAACACGACACCGCCCCAGCCGGTATCGTAAGCTTTGGCGCACATCTCATAACAGTTGCCTACTGGCGAAGAAGAGAGGCAAAACGGATTGGGAAACTTAACGCCGCAAAAGGTAATAGAAAGATCTTTCGTTAACATGAGCAAGCTCCCTCTAAATAATGATGAATCGCCTCGGCGGCTTCTTTCCCGGTCTTCACGGCGTAAACCACAGTTTTATCGCCCTTAACAATATCGCCAGCGGCAAATAGTTGCGGATCACGGGTCTGGTAGTTTTGTGTTTCGATAGTGTTGCGCTGTGGATTCAGCGCGGCAAAGGCGGCAAGTTCGGCATGTTGACCAACGGCGAGGATAATTTTATCTGCCGCCATTGTGAGTTCGCCTGGTAGACGGACATGCTTAAAGGCGACTTTATTGCCTTCTATCGCTACAGGTGTAAACCCGTCGATAATTGAGACGCCCAGATCTCTGGCGCTGGCAAACTCTTTTTCGCTTGCCGGAAACTCGTCTAACTCTTCACGCGCCACGCAAGTGACTGTCTGACAGCCGAGAACTTTCAGCGTGCTGGCAACGTCCATGGCAACATCGCCGCCGCCGATGATTAATGCGCTCTCTGGAATATCGATATCGCCTTGCGCCTGACGCGCGCGTTGCAGGAAATCGACGGCAATTTCGACGTCAGCATGTTCAAACAGAGGCAGGGTGGAGCCGGAAGATAAACCTACAGTCACCAGTACCGCACGGTTTTCTGCTTTCAATTGTTCCAGAGTGAGCGTTTTACCAATTTCGCAATTGCACGTAATGGTCACGCCCATTTTTTCAATGCGGGTGATTTCTGCATCCAGTACCGACTGCGGTAAGCGGAATTGCGGAATACCATTACGCAACCAGCCGCCCGGCTGCGCCTCTTTTTCATAAATTGTGACGTCATAACCCTGGTTCGTCAGTGTTACGCTGGCCTGCAACCCGGCAGGGCCTGCACCGATAACGGCAACTTTACCGAGCGTTTTGCTACCTGGCTGATAAATCTCCATTTTGGTCTGTTGTTCAAAATCGGTAACAAAACGCTGTAAGCGACCAATATCAATCGGTTCATCGACACCGGCCCGGGTACAACCACTTTGACATAATTTTTCTGTAGGGCACACTCTGGCGCAAACGGCGCCGAGCGCATTATTTTCGCGAATTGTCTCGGCTGCGCCTTTAAAATTACGAAAATAAATTGAGCGAATAAATTTCCCTGGATCGGTTTGCGCCGGGCAAGCCTGACTACAGGGGGCATCGTGACATAATAAACAACGGGAGGCTTCTTTGATCGCCAGCAAAGGCGTAAAGGCCGGGGTGAGTTCATCCAGATAATTTTGTTGCGGCATGTGATCTTCCTTAATGCTATGGGTAATTAAGGCGAACGCCTGATTTACCCGCCATACTTCAAATTACATGTGTTGCGACGTCACGCATTCGCCCCAGTGACTTACTCGAGTAAGCTACTGAGGACTCATGCACTCGTCGCTTGCCTGCAACTCGAATTATTTAGGGTAAAATGACAAATATAACGTGCTGATATTAAGGCTAAACGGCGGGGGGAATTTAAACTGTGAAAGGATTCACAAATAGCTGTGGCTCAGAATGCTATATCCACAGCTTATCAAGTGGAGTAATAATTATTCTCAATAGTGGACTATAGAGAAAATACCGTTATCGGTAAAATATAAGATAAATAATCATGCCGGCAGATAAAATACCGAAACCGACATACGCCACTATATAAGCGAAAAAGAGCCCCGGATTTTTTTCGCGCCAGACATACACCGGTTCCGGCGCATTTTTTACTCGTTTATCAATAGCGCCAGCATGCCAGCCTTTCCACGCTTCGCGAAAACAAAATATCGGGATAAGGAAAAAAACGGCAACGACAAAAAACTGCTGTACATCCATAACTACTTTCCTTGTTTCTTTTGTAATTCAAGTAACTGTTCGGGCGTGACGGCGGGGTAGCCCTGCGCATCTTCCGGCACCTGATGCATGGCCGGAATAGGGACTAGCGGCCCTAAAAAGCGTGGTTCACGTTTAAAAATGTAAAGGTCAGCCAGCGCGCCGAAACGGGCGGCAAATTCGCGAATACGCACCGACCACATATCTTTTGGTGATGGTACGGCATAACACTGCGCCTGAATCCCCATATGCAAGGCGATAAATAATGCGCGCTCACAGTGGAAACGTTGGGTGATAATAATAAAGTCGTTAGTATCAAAGACTTTGCGCGTGCGCACGATGGAATCCAGTGTACGGAAGCCTGCATAGTCGAGGACAATATCGGCCGGATCGACGCCAGCAGCAATTAAATCTTTGCGCATGGTCATCGGTTCGTTATAGCTCTGTAACGCATTATCGCCGCTAAGTAGTAGATAATTTACTTTACCGCTGTTATAGGCATTAATCGCCCCCTGAATGCGATAGCGGTAATACTGATTAATGACTCCGGTGCGATAATATTTTGCGGTGCCAAGTACTACACCGACCTGGCGATAGGGGAGATCCTGCAGTTCGTCGTAAATATAAGGCGCAGTTTTCCAGCTCATCCAGCGATCGAGGCCAAGCACTGTCAACAGTAGCAAGCCGATCAGGACTAACAGGCTGTAGAACACGCGCTTTAACATGCAGAAAACTCGATCCTGGGAAATTTCAATCAGGCTACTTTACCTGCTGGTTTTGCGCAAGAAACGGAAAACTGTTTGCCGGGATTTTCGACACCGGGAGGGAGGTTACATGCCTGACGCGACGCTAAGCGCGTTTTATCAGGCCAGGAAACGTATCAGACCAGTAGGCCGGATAAGCGTAGCGCATCCGGCATAGGACTTAAGCAAGAAGCACGCGGTCGATGTTGTTACAACCGAGGGCTTTCAGCGTTGCGGAAGTTGCATCCCACTGAATCAACGGCGCGTCGGCTTTTTCTGCCAGAATCGCGCGCTGAATATCCGGGTAATCATAACCCTTGAGATTCAACAGAATTAACGCGCCCTGTAGCGGTGGCAGAGTCGGGTTAAACGCGGCATTTTCTGCATAGCTGCCACTGAAAATACGTCCATCCTTACACTCCAGCGCCACGCCGCTGGGCGATTTGCTGTAAGGCATATGTGAACGGTTTGCCGCCGCAATCGCCGCCTGGGAAAGCGCGTCGCCAGTTAACGTAAAGCCGTGATCCTGCTCGTCCATCAGCAGCGTTTTTATCTCCAGATCTTTCGGGCCAAAGGCATCAGGCAAATAGTCACGCAATGCGTGTGCTTCGCGGCCCGGCAGATGAATGCGCAAATCCAGCCCGCTATTCAGTTCATTCATAAACTGACGACAGTGACCGCAAGGCGTGTAGTTAACGGTGATAGCAGCGAGCGCTTTCTCACCGCTCAGCCAGGCGTGGCTGATAGCGCTTTGTTCGGCATGAACAGTTTGCTGCATTGTTGCGCCAATAAATTCCATATTGGCGCCGAAATACCAGGTTCCACTCACGCCGCGCGCAATCGCGCCAACGTTAAAATTTGATAATGGCGTACGCGCACAGGCCGCCGCCAGCGGCAGCAGTGCGAATGCCAGCGCGTCTTCGTCCAGCCCCGTTGCGCTTTTAAGCGAAGCGACCTGCTCCCCGGTCAACAACGCGGGGAAATACTTATCTGCCAGAATAGGCTCCAGTGCAGACTGTAAGTTATCCGCAAGTTGGGCAAAAGCAGTTTGAAAACGTGGATGCATGGCGTTGCCTCATAGTCATGTAATGGGATAACAGTGTACGAACCCGTTATGGCTTTATATGTGATCTGAATCTCATTAATTATGCAACGCGTGAAACTTACATCAAAAATGCGCGACGCATCGCAAATTTTAGCGCATTACTGCCAGAATAATTGGGAAAAGGAACGGCGCAACGAGCGACGTAATAATCCCGCACAGTACCAACGCCAGCGAACTAAATGCGCCCTCCTGGTAATCCAGTTCTGCACAGCGCGCTGTTCCAAGGGCGTGCGAGGCCGTCCCCATTGCCAGGCCGCGTGCCGCTTTGGTCCGAATGTGCATGGCATTGAGCAGCGTATGACCAAATACTGCGCCGAGAATGCCGACGAAAATTACACAAACCGCACTAATTGCCGGAATACCGCCGATGCTGCCGCCAACGGCCATCGCAATTGGCGTGGTGACTGATTTAGGTAAGATTGATGCTGCGATTTCCGGTGAAGCGCCCATCATCAATGCCACGGCAGTTCCTGTAACCATTGCTACCACGCTACCGATAAAACAGATAGTGATGATGGATTTCCAGCGTGCGCGGATCTGGTGCAACTGTTCATATAAAGGATAGGCTAACGCGACGACCGCCGGTTGCAGCAGATCGTTTAACACTTCGCTGCCTTTAAAGTAGCTATTGTAAGAGATGCCGGTCAGCAGTAAAAAAGGGATAATCACCACCATTGCGATCAGCAATGGATTAAGTAACGGAAATTTATATTTCGCTGCCAGTTTTCGGGCGGCGAAAAAGACGATTAATGTCAGCGGCAAGGACCACCAGATATTCGCCATCATTTTTCTTCTCCTTTCTGACCAACGACTTTGCGTTCACCGTGCACCAGGTGCGAGCTCCAGCTCACGACCAGAAAAACCACCAGCGTACTGACGGCGCAGGAAACGACTACCGGGCCAAACTGCGCGCGTAATAAATCAAAATATTGCATTACGCCTACGCCAATCGGCACGAACAGCAGCGCCATATAGCGAATTAAAACGTAACACCCTGGATTGACCCACTTCGCCGGAAGAATTTGCAAGGCCAGCAGGACAAACAGGATCAGCATCCCGATGATACTGCCGGGTATGGTTACCGGTAGCAGGGAAGCAATGAAAATGCCTGCATACAGGCAGGCATAAATCAGGACGAAAGCGCGTAAATATTGCCAGATAATGTTTAGTGTCTTACTCATGATCAACACCCCAGATGAGATGGATTCATCATACAATTAATCCGTAAAATGTGCTACCGATCACATCATGAAAACTGAGCATAGTTGAATAACAGGAAAGGAGTATCGGGTGAGCGCCCAATTCAGCACGCTAATCCTGCTGCAAAAAGTGCAGAAATCGGCTTAACGCATGAGAGAGGGATTCGTTACTACGCCAGAATACGCCGACGCTGCCTTTCTGTTCTATCTTCGGTAAGTTGAGGATTGCCAGTTGTCCCTGGCTGGCATAGCGTTGCGCCAGTCGTAACGACAGAATGGAAATCATATCGCTGCTTTGTAGCAGGTTGGTGCTGACATTCATCGACGCCGACTCAATGGTGTTTTCTGGCAACATTACGCCGTGGTCTACCAGTGCGTTATCAATGCTAATGCGAATTGGCGTACCGGTTGGCCAGACTATCCAGCGCCAGTTAGCCAGATCATTCCAGGTGAGGGTGGCGTATTTTGCCAGTGGATGCTCTGGACGGGCGACAAAGCACACGGGCTCGGTGTAGAGCACCTGGTAATTCAGCGGCAGTTGCAACGCGCGACCACCAATACGTCCAACTACCACATCCACAGAACCCGCCAGCAGATCTTGAAGTAATGGTGTCATTACCTTCTCTTCGATATTCAGGTGCAGCGTCGGCATCTCTTTGAGCAGATGCAAAATTGCCAGGGATACGCAGTCTGTTGCGACGGGAGAACAGCCTATTTTCAGACTGCCGACCAATCCACCTTGTTTAAAGCGGGTCAGTTCATGTTGCGATCGCTCCATGTCATTGATTAACCGCTGAGCATGTTGCAATAACAATTTACCGCCTTCGGTTGGGCGTAACCCTTTGCTGTGCCGCTCAAAGAGTGCGAGGCCGATCTCATCTTCGAGTTGTGACAACCATTTCGATAGCGCAGGTTGGGTGATATTCATCATCCGCGCGACATGGGTCAGATTGCCCTGTTCGCCCAGTGCTACTAGCATTTGCAGGTGATGCAGTTTTAGTTTCTGCGCCCAGTTTGCCATTTGTCATAACCTCCAGGTTATCTCTCTGCCCGAAATACCATTGTACATTCCATATCTTTAATCACAATATCGCAACATATACAAAATAAAAGAAACATCTACCTTACCTGCACTGAGGCATTCACTATGACTCAACGACGTGATTTACAAGCAATTATCGATGCTGCTCCGGTCGGCAAGATGCAGTGGCGCGTTATCATCTGCTGTTTTCTGGTGGTCATGCTCGATGGTTTTGACACGGCGGCTATCGGCTTTATTGCTCCTGATATTCGTACTCACTGGCAACTTACTGCAGGCGATCTCGCACCGCTGTTTGGCGCTGGGCTGTTGGGATTAACTGCAGGCGCATTGCTCTGTGGCCCGTTATCCGATCGTTTTGGTCGCAAACGAGTGATTGAGCTGTGCGTCTTTTTGTTCGGGGCGTTAAGTCTTGCCTCGGCTTTCTCACCAGATTTGCAAACACTGGTATTCCTGCGTTTCCTCACCGGGTTAGGGTTGGGCGGTGCGATGCCAAACACTATCACCATGACCTCGGAGTATCTACCTGCCCGCCGCCGCGGTGCGCTGGTGACGCTGATGTTTTGCGGCTTCACCCTGGGGTCTGCGTTTGGTGGGATCGCCAGCGCGCAACTGGTGCCGGTGACGGGGTGGCACGGTATTTTGGTACTGGGAGGCGTATTACCGTTGATGTTGTTTGTTGTGTTGCTGGTGACTCTGCCGGAATCACCGCGCTGGCAGGTGCGCCGTCAGTTACCGCAATCAGTGATTGCAAAAACCGTGAGCGCCATTACTTGCGAGCGTTATGCCGATACTCACTTTTATCTCAATGAATCAGCAACCATTGCCAAAGGCAGCATTCGCCAACTGTTTATGGGGCGTCAGTTGCCTGTCACGCTGATGCTGTGGGTGGTGTTCTTTATGAGCCTGTTGATTATTTACCTGCTCTCAAGCTGGATGCCTACGCTGCTGAACCATCGCGGAATCGATCTGCAACATGCGTCCTGGATCACCGCCGCGTTCCAGATTGGCGGTACGTTGGGGGCACTGGCATTAGGTGTACTGATGGATAAGTTTAATCCTTTCCGTGTTCTGGCCCTGAGCTATGCCATAGGCGCGGTGTGCATCGTGATGATTGGATTAAGCCAGGACGGATTATGGCTGATGGCGCTGGCTATTTTCGGCACCGGCATTGGCATTAGCGGATCGCAGGTGGGGCTGAATGCGCTGACTGCCACGCTTTACCCAACGCAAAGTCGTGCTACGGGCGTGAGCTGGTCAAATGCCGTGGGCCGCTGCGGCGCGATTGTCGGATCGCTGTCTGGCGGTGTGATGATGGCGATGAATTTCTCTTTCGACACATTGTTTTTCATTATCGCTGTGCCTGCGGCGATCAGTGCGGTGATGTTAACCCTGCTGATTACTGTCGTGCGCCAGTCGACTTCTGTCCCTGACTCCCTGCCTCGCGCAGGCGTTGTGAACGAATAAGGAGTATCTCAATGACTGATAACAATCAAAATAGCCAAAGCAGCCGCGAGCAATTTTATCAGCATATTTCCGGGCAAAACCTGACTCCGCTGTGGGAGTCACTGCATCATCTGGTGCCGAAAACACCCAACGCTAACTGTGCGTCAGCATACTGGAATTACCAGGAGATCCGCCCGCTGCTGCTGGAGAGCGGCAGCCTGATTGGTGCGAAAGAGGCGGTGCGCCGCGTATTGGTACTGGAAAATCCAGCGCTGCGCGGTCACTCCTCTATTACCGCCACGCTATATGCGGGTTTACAACTGATTATGCCAGGCGAAGTGGCGCCGAGTCATCGGCATAACCAGTCAGCACTGCGTTTTATTGTCGAAGGTAAAGGGGCATTCACAGCCGTTGATGGCGAGCGCACGCCAATGAATGAAGGCGATTTTATTCTGACCCCGCAATGGCGCTGGCACGATCACGGTAACCCTGGCGACGAACCGGTTATCTGGCTGGATGGGCTGGATCTGCCATTAGTGAACATGCTGGGCTGTGGTTTTGCCGAAGATTATTCGGAAGAGCAACAACCTGTAACGCGTAAAGAGGGCGATTACCTGCCGCGTTATGCCGCCAATATGTTGCCGCTGCGCCATCAGACGGGGAATTCCTCGCCGATCTTTAACTACCGTTATGACCGCAGCCGCGAAGTACTGCACGATTTAACCCGCCTGGGCGATGCCGATGAGTGGGATGGCTACAAAATGCGCTACGTCAACCCGGTCACCGGCGGCTATCCGATGCCGTCAATGGGCGCTTTCCTGCAACTGCTACCGAAAGGGTTCGCCTCCCGCGTGGCACGTACCACTGACAGCACCATCTACCACGTAGTAGAAGGCTGCGGGCAGGTCACTATCGGCAATGAAACCTTCACCTTTACCGCAAAAGATATCTTCGTGGTGCCGACTTGGCACGGTGTGTCATTCCAGTCCACGCAAGATACCGTTTTATTTAGTTTTTCGGACAGACCGGTACAAGAAGCCCTCGGGTTGTTCCGCGAAGCGCGTTATTAATTTGGGAGAGAAAAAATGACTCAATACGTATTCGAACCGCAAGCGCCCGTTACCGTACCCGTTGTTGGCAGTGATGAACAATTCCCCGTACGTCGCGTTTACTGCGTCGGACGCAACTATGCCGCCCACGCCCGCGAAATGGGCTTTGATCCTGATCGTGAACCGCCATTTTTCTTCTGCAAACCCGCAGATGCCGTTGTTCCTGTTGCCGCTGGTGAAACGCTGGCGCTGCCGTATCCGGCGCAGACCGATAACTATCATTATGAAATTGAACTGGTGGTGGCGATTGGTAAGAAGGGCTGTGATATCCCGCTGGAAAACGCTCATGAATATGTCTGGGGTTATGCCACGGGGCTTGATATGACCCGTCGTGATCGTCAAATGGAGATGCGTCAGATGGGGCGCCCGTGGGAAATTGGCAAAGCGTTTGATCTCTCGGCACCGATCGCACCGCTGCACAAAGCCAGCGAAACGGGGGGGATTGATAACGCACCAATCTGGTTACAGGTTAATGGTGAAGATCACCAGCGCAGCGATATTCATCATCTTATCTGGTCAGTGAATGAAACCATCAGCTACCTGTCCGGCTTCTTTGAACTGCAACCGGGTGATCTGATCTTCACCGGCACGCCGGAAGGTGTTGGCCCGGTGGTGAAAGGCGATGTGATCACGGGTAACGTCGAAGGTTTAACGCCTATCGCGGTGAAGATTGTCTGAGGTGCAAGATGAAGCTGTACAGTTTTTTTAATAGTTCAGCATCGTACCGGGTACGTATCGCTCTGGCGCTAAAGGGTATCGATTACCAGACCGAAGGTGTGAATATCCGCATTGGGCAGCAAAACGAACTGGTCTACCGGCGAATGAATCCGCTCGGGTTGGTGCCGACGCTGCTGACCGACGAGGGCGAGTCACTCGGTCAATCGCTGGCGATAATTGACTGGCTGGATCGTCACTATCCGCAAGTTCCGCTGTTGCCGCAGGAAGAACCGGCTCGCAACAAGGTACTGGAAATTGTCTATGCTATCGCCTGCGATATTCATCCATTAAATAACCTGCGTGTGCTGCGCTACCTGACTGAAGAACTGCACGTCAGTGAAGAAGATAAAAAACGCTGGTATGCACACTGGATCCAGCAAGGGTTAAGTGCGGTGGAACAACTGCTGCGCCAGAGCTCTTCAGGGCAATTTTGTGTGGGTGGGACGCCGACGCTGGCAGATTGTTGCCTTATCCCACAATGGGCGAACGCACTACGCATGAATTGTGATTTGAGTGGGTATCCGCGTTGCAAAGTGGTGTACGACGCCTGCACACAGTTGCCTGCGTTCATTGCCGCAGCACCAGAAAATCAACAAGATAAAATTTCCGCCTGACCAGGAGAATCATAATGACCAAAGTGACAAGCGCAGTAATTGTGGGCGGCGGGATCGGTGGTGCGGCAACTGCGCTGTCACTGGCCCGTCAGGGGATCAAAGTGGTGCTGTTGGAAAAGGCGCACGAAATCGGTGAGATTGGCGCGGGTATTCAGTTGGGGCCGAACGCCTTTTCGGCGCTGGACAGCCTCGGCGTTGGTGAAATCGCCCGTCAGCGCTCGGTGTTTACCGATCATATCACCATGATGGATGCGGTAAACGCCGAAGAAGTGGTGCGCATTGAAACCGGACTGGCGTTTCGTGACTATTTCGGCGGTCCTTATGCGGTGATCCACCGCGTTGACATTCATGCCTCGGTGTGGGAAGCGGTACTGACGCATCCGGGCGTGGAATATCACACGTCCACAAACGTCGTGGATATCCGCGAGACGCCGGATGACGTGACTGTGTTCGACGATCGCGGCAATAGCTGGACCGGCGATATTTTGATAGGTTGCGACGGGGTGAAGTCAGTCGTGCGTCAGAGTTTATTAGGCGATGCGCCGCGTGTTACCGGGCATGTGGTCTACCGTGCGGTTATCGATTGTGCCGATATGCCGGAAGATTTGCGCATCAATGCGCCGGTGCTGTGGGCGGGGCCGCACTGTCATCTGGTGCATTACCCTTTGCGTGGCGGCAAGCAGTACAACCTGGTGGTGACATTCCACAGTCGTCAGCAGGAAGAGTGGGGGGTGAAGGATGGCAGTAAAGAGGAAGTGCTCTCTTATTTTGAGGGGATTCATCCGCGTCCGCGGCAGATGCTGGATAAACCGACCTCCTGGCGACGCTGGTCAACCGCCGATCGCGAGCCTGTAGAGAAATGGGGAACCAGGCGTGTTACGCTGGTGGGCGATGCGGCGCATCCGGTGGCGCAATATATGGCACAGGGTGCCTGCATGGCGCTGGAAGATGCGGTAACGCTCGGCAAGGCGCTGGCGCAGTGTGAGTGTGATGCGGCACAAGCCTTTGCACTGTACGAGTCGGTACGTATTCCACGCACTGCGCGCATCGTCTGGTCGACCCGTGAAATGGGGCGGGTTTATCACGCTGCGGGCGTAGAACGCCAGGTGCGTAATCTGCTATGGAAAGGGAAATCGCAGGCAGAGTTTTATCATAGTATGGAGTGGTTATACGGCTGGAAAGAAGATAACTGCCTGCAACCACGTTGAGCACTTTAATCCGCTGAGCGGAGGCGCTAACATAGCGCCTCATTTTTTGT
>NZ_BBMY01000046.1 GCF_000759775.1 Escherichia albertii NBRC 107761 = DSM 17582 | reverse complement strand
TTGTCTGCCATATTGTGTGTTACACATCACAACTTTCCTTTTTGTTGCTGCATAAATAGACAAATTTTGTGACCGTCTTCATATCTGGCTGATTTCGTTTTTTCTGATCGATTTACATTACGTTAAACAAGCTTATTATGAACATGTGTTTAAATCCGAACATATGTTCTAATAGTCTTATTTGCTGTAATGACTATTTTACCCAATTTCTTCGTTGGTAATTTATTGCCAGGGGGCGTGCTATGCGCGAAAAGGACTACATAGTAATTATTGGTTCTGCGAATATTGATGTGGCTGGGTATTCACATCAGCCATTGAATTATGCGGATTCGAATCCCGGAAAAATAAAATTTACCCCAGGCGGTGTGGGAAGAAATATTGCGCATAATCTGGCGTTGCTGGGAAAAAATGCCTGGCTTTTAAGTGCGGTAGGTGGAGATTTCTATGGGCAATCATTGCTGGCGCAAACTAATCAATCGGGTGTTTATGTCGATAAATGTTTAATTGTGCCAGATGAAAATACCTCCAGCTACTTATCGCTGCTCGATAATACCGGAGAAATGCTTGTCGCGATAAATGATATGAATATTAGCGACTGTATTTCTGCAGAATTTCTCGCCCAACATCAGAAATTTATTCGCGGTGCAAGGGTTATTGTCGCGGATTGCAATCTTAGTGAAGACGCGCTGGCCTGGGTTCTGAAAAATGGCGGAGACACACCTGTATTTGTTGATCCGGTATCAGCATGGAAATGTGTCAAAATTCGCGATCATTTGAGCAAAATTCATACACTGAAACCTAACCGCCTTGAAGCTGAAACGCTAAGTGGAATTGCACTTTCTGGACGTGAAGATGTGGTAAAGGTTGCCGCCTGGTTTCATCAACACGGCCTGAACCGTCTGGTGTTGAGCATGGGGGGAGATGGCGTTTACTACAGTGATATCAACGGTGAAAGCGGGTGGTCGGCCCCCATTAAAACAAATGTTATCAATGTTACCGGAGCAGGCGACGCCATGATGGCGGGGCTGGCGTCCTGTTGGGTAGACGGTATGTCGTTTATCGATTCTGTCCGATTTGCGCAGGGATGTTCGTCAATGGCGCTCGCCTGTGAATATACCAACAATCCTGAATTATCAATTGCCAATGTTACATCGTTAGTGGAGAACACCGAATGTCTGAATTAACTTTGTCCCCTGAATTATTACAAATATCTGCTGAAGTACGGGAGGCTTTAAAAAATAAAAAACCGGTTGTAGCTCTTGAATCAACTATTATTTCGCATGGTATGCCATTTCCGCAAAATGCCCAGACCGCAATTGAAGTGGAAGAAACTATTCGTAAACAGGGCGCTGTACCCGCTACCATCGCCATTATTGGCGGCGTGATGAAAGTGGGCTTAAGTAAAGAAGAAATTGAATTGTTAGGCCGTGAAGGACATAACGTGACGAAAGTCAGTCGTCGTGATTTACCTTTTGTCGTTGCCGCAGGGAAAAATGGCGCTACTACCGTTGCGTCAACGATGATTATCGCGGCGCTGGCTGGAATTAAAGTATTTGCTACCGGTGGTATTGGCGGTGTGCATCGCGGCGCGGAACATACCTTCGATATTTCTGCCGATTTACAGGAACTGGCAAATACCAATGTCGCCGTTGTGTGTGCTGGTGCAAAATCTATTCTCGATTTAGGATTAACAACAGAATATTTAGAAACCTTCGGTGTACCGTTAATTGGTTATCAGACAAAAGCGCTGCCTGCGTTTTTCTGCCGAACCAGCCCATTTGAAGTCAGCATTCGCCTCGATAGCGCCACTGACATCGCTCGTGCAATGGCAGTGAAATGGCAAACCGGTTTGAACGGCGGCCTGGTGGTGGCGAATCCGATCCCGGAACAGTTTGCTATGCCGGAAGAAACCATCAATGCGGCAATCGATCAGGCTATTGCCGAAGCAGAAGAACAAGGGGTTATCGGGAAAGAGAGTACACAGTTCCTGTTAGCTCGTGTTGCGAAACTGACCGGCGGCGATAGCCTGAAATCCAACATCCAGTTGGTATTCAACAACGCCATTCTGGCGAGTGAAATTGCCAAAGAATATCAGCGTCTCGTGGGGTAATTTCCGGTGGGCAGAAAGCCGTCGCCCGTACTCATCAAACATACCAAAACCTGGTTTTGCGCCGGGTTTACTGGCATGAAGGGAAAATCATTATGGATATAATGAGAAGTGTTGTGGGGATGGTGGTATTGCTGGCAATTGCGTTCTTATTGTCTGTGAATAAAAAAAGTATCAGCTTACGCACCGTTGGGGCTGCGTTACTGCTGCAATTCGCCATTGGCGGCATCATGCTCTATTTTCCACCGGGAAAATGGGCCGTCGAGCAGGCGGCGTTAGGCGTCCATAAAGTGATGTCCTACAGTGACGCCGGGAGCGCCTTTATTTTTGGTTCGCTGGTGGGGCCGAAAATGGACGTCCTGTTTGACGGCGCGGGATTTATCTTCGCATTTCGCGTACTTCCGGCGATTATTTTTGTTACCGCGCTTATCAGCTTGCTGTACTACATTGGCGTGATGGGGCTGCTGATCCGCATTCTTGGCAGTATTTTCCAGAAAGCCCTTAATATCAGCAAAATCGAATCTTTTGTGGCGGTTACCACGATTTTCCTCGGACAAAACGAGATCCCGGCGATCGTGAAACCGTTTATCGATCGTCTGAACCGCAACGAACTGTTTACTGCAATTTGTAGCGGTATGGCGTCTATTGCGGGTTCGATGATGATTGGTTATGCCGGAATGGGCGTGCCGATTGATTATTTGTTAGCGGCTTCGCTGATGGCTATTCCCGGCGGCATTCTGTTTGCACGTATTCTTAGCCCAGCGACGGAACCTTCACAAGTTACGTTTGAAAATCTGTCGTTTAGCGAAACGCCACCAAAAAGTATTATCGAAGCCGCGGCGAATGGTGCAATGACCGGGCTGAAAATTGCAGCAGGTGTGGCGACGGTGGTGATGGCATTTGTTGCGATCATTGCGCTGATCAACGGCATTATTGGTGGAATTGGCGGCTGGTTTGGTTTCGCCAATGTTTCTCTGGAAAGCATTTTCGGCTATGTGCTGGCCCCACTGGCATGGATTATGGGCGTGGACTGGAATGACGCCAATCTTGCCGGAAGTTTGATTGGACAGAAGCTGGCGATTAATGAATTTGTCGCTTATCTCAACTTCTCGCCCTATCTGCAAACGGGCGGTACGCTGGATGTCAAGACCATTGCCATTATCTCGTTCGCACTCTGCGGTTTTGCAAACTTCGGGTCTATTGGCGTCGTGGTGGGGGCATTCTCCGCTATTTCGCCAAAACGTGCGCCGGAAATCGCTCAGCTTGGTTTACGGGCGCTGGCAGCAGCAACGCTTTCCAACCTGATGAGTGCGACCATTGCCGGGTTCTTTATTGGTTTAGCGTAGTGCGCGATTTATGAGCCGGATAAGACGCATTAAGCGTCGCATCCGGCAACATTTTTACACAACCGACACTAATGAAAACGCGTTATCGGCAGACAGGGTAGGGTTGTTTATGCTGCCGCTGGCGCGTGATATCGCCGCACAGGCCATAGCAAAACGGGCGCTCTCGCGAAAATTACTTCCTTCCAGAAAGCTATACACCAGGCCCGCCATAAAACCATCGTCGGCGCCAAAACTATCCACTGCCGTATGCTCTGGCGCGGTCAGTAAAAATTGCTCGCCATCCTTTTCGCTGCAAAATACAGATTCATCTTGCAGATAAACAAAAATGCGTTTAACGCCCTGTTGATGCAGCGAATTTACAGCCCTGATGCGATCGTCGTCGTCTTTAATCCGCTGACCCCACAAAATTTCCAGTTCATTTTGTGTTGGTTTCAGAGTGTGGATCCGGCTGTACCAGGTTTTCACTTTGCTCGCTTTAAATTCGGAAACAGTATCGACAAACACCGGAATTTCATCAGCGAGGGTAAAGACCCATTCCAGGGCTTCAGGCGTGAGGTTACAGTCTGCCAGCACCACGCCAGCATGGCGAATCAAGTCCCGTGAACCATTGAGCAGTTGAGGCGTTAGCTGTTGCAGGATATGTGTGTCATTGATTGCCAGGACCGTTTCTTCCTGCTTATTGGCGATAGCGAGATAAGTTGCGGTGCTGTGTCCGTGCAGACGAATACAGCTTGAAACGTTCACGCCCGCGCGGCGCGTTTCTTCCAGTAATGTCTCGCCGTAAAAATCGTTGCCAATAGCTGAAATTAAATGCACATCCCGACCAAGCAGGGCCAGGTTATGCGCGATATTGCGGCCAACACCGCCCGCTGAACAGTGAACAGTACCGGGATTTGATGCCGCTTCTGGGTAGTGGATATCCGCCATTCCGCGAATATCCATATTGATTGCCCCCACCACCACACAGTAATCCTGCTCAGTAAGGATATATCCTTTGCCTTTAATCAGGCCTTTACGCATCAAGTCCATAATATGGGCAGCAACGCGTGAGCGGCTGATTTGCAGAATATCGGCGATTTCATTCTGTTGAATCAGCGGGTTGCGGCGCAGAATTTTAAGAATCTGCTTTTCCCTGTCGTTCATCGATCAGGCCACCGCTTTTTCAGTTTGTTGCGCTTTTAGCCAGGCGATTTCTTCTGCCCAGATATCCGGGTTGATGGTTTCAAGGATCAGTGGAATGCCGTCGAAGCGGTCGTCCTGCATAATCCAACGAAACGCGTCATGACCGATATTGCCTTCGCCAAGGCTATGATGGCGGTCAACACGGCTACCAAAGGCGCTTTTCGCATCGTTGAGGTGCATGCCGCGCAGATATTTAAAGCCGACGATACGTGCAAAATCAGCGAATATTTTCTCGCATTCGGCAGGGGTACGTAAATCATATCCGGCGGCAAAAGCATGGCAGGTATCAATGCAGACACCGACGCGGGATTTATCTTCCACGCCGTCAATAATCGCCGCGAGATGTTCGAATTTAAATCCTAAGTTGCTACCCTGACCGGCGGTATTTTCAATCACTGCCGTTACGCCTTCTGTTTTATCCAGCGCAATATTGATGGATTCAGCAATGCGCGCCAGACAATCCTCTTCTGAAATCTGCATCAGATGACTACCGGGGTGGAAGTTGAGCAAAGAGAGTCCTAGTTGTTCGCAGCGCTGCATTTCGTCAATAAAAGCATCACGCGACTTTTCCAGAGCTTCTGTGACCGGATGACCGAGATTAATCAGATAACTGTCATGGGGGAGAATTTGCGCCGATGTGTAGTGATATTTTTCACAGGCGGCTTTGAATTCATCGATGGTTTGCGTAGTGAGTGGTGCGGCACGCCACTGGCGTTGATTTTTGGTAAACAAGGCAAACGCGGTAGCGTCGATTTCGGCGGCGCGAATAGCTGCATTTGCCAGACCGCCAGCAGCACTAACGTGCGCTCCAATGTATTTCATGAGTGAACTCCTGTTAAACCCGCTGGAGGAAAATGGTAATGATAGCGGGTTAACAGGAGCAAGATGTAGTGGTTTATGCGATGACGCTTTGAATTACATGGTTAATCACAGCACCACCAACAATCAACCAGGCAAACAGCACCAGTGCCATCAGCAGAGGTTTCGCCCCAGCTTTTTTCAGCGCACTGACGTGAGTAGTCAGACCCAGTGCCGCCATCGCCATTGCCAGCAGGAAGGTATCCAGCGTTACCAGCATGTTCACAACGCTCTGCGGTAACAGATGGAACGAGTTAAAGATGGCAACTACGATGAACAGGATTGCAAACCACGGAATGGTGATTTTGCTTTTCTCGCCGCCATTCGCCGGAGACAGCTGTTTAACACGCGCCGCCAGCAGGATGAGGAACGGAGCCAGCATCATCACGCGCAGCATTTTGGAGATAACTGCCGCGTTTTCAGCTTCCGGGCTGATGGCATGACCAGCAGCCACAACCTGCGCCACTTCGTGCACGGTAGAACCAATGTAGATACCGAATGTTTCCGGGCCGAACCATTGGGTCATCAGCGGATATATCGCCGGATAGAGGAAGATAGCGATGGTCCCGAAGATAACGACGGTTGCGACAGCCACAGTCACTTTACTGGCTTCCGCTTTCACTACCGGCTCAGTCGCCAGTACTGCCGCAGCACCACAAATGCTGCTACCCGCGCCGATCAGCCAGCTGGTGTGCTTGTCCAGGCCAAAGACTTTTTGCCCAAGGAAGCAAGCCAGCAGGAAAGTACTGGACAGCGTCAGCACGTCAATGATAATCCCACTGATACCGACATCGGCAATTTGTGAGAATGTCAGACGGAAACCGTAAAGAATAATACCCAGACGTAATAAATATTGTTTAGCAAACAGCACACCGCCGTCACAGCTTTTCCAGATGTGCGGATAGATGGTGTTGCCTAAAACCATCCCCAGCAAGATTGCGAGGGTAAGGGCGCTAAACCCGGCACCCGCAACTGCGGGAATGGAACCACCCCACAGGGCGACCCCGGTGATTACTGCGCTCAGGGCTAACCCCGGAATAAAATGCCACAGTGTACGATGTTGTTTCTGTAAGGTGATATTCGTCATAACCCTCTCCTTTAACCGGGCACAGAGGTTACAACTAACTGGTTTAAAAATAAAATTGATTATATATTTATAATTAATCTTTATAAGTGGTAAGCGACTATGCACATCACCCTCCGACAGTTGGAAGTTTTTGCAGAAGTATTGAAAAGTGGATCAACCACCCAGGCATCGGTGATGCTGGCGTTGTCGCAATCGGCAGTGAGCGCGGCGTTGACCGATCTGGAAGGGCAGCTTGGCGTGCAACTGTTTGATCGCGTCGGTAAACGACTTGTCGTCAATGAGCACGGACGGTTGCTCTATCCACGCGCGTTGGCGCTGCTCGAACAGGCCGTTGAAATCGAACAACTGTTTCGTGAAGACAACGGCGCGATTCGTGTCTATGCCAGTAGCACCATTGGCAATTACATTTTGCCTGCAGTCATCGCTCGTTATCGCCTTGATTATCCGCAGTTGCCGATTGAACTTAGTGTTGGTAACAGTCAGGACGTGGTACAGGCAGTGCTGGATTTTCGTGTTGATATTGGCTTTATTGAAGGGCCGTGTCACAGCACTGAAATTATTTCTGAACCGTGGCTGGAGGATGAACTGGTGGTTTTTGCCGCGCCAACTTCACCACTTGCTCACGGTCCGGTTACTCTGGAGCAGCTGGCTGGCGCGCCGTGGATCCTGCGTGAACGTGGTTCCGGCACACGAGAGATTGTCGACTATCTGTTATTGTCGCATCTGCCGAAGTTTGAAATGGCGATGGAATTAGGGAATTCCGAGGCTATCAAACATGCGGTACGTCACGGGCTTGGAATTAGCTGTTTGTCGCGGCGCGTGATTGAAGAGCAATTGCAGACTGGCACTTTACGTGAGGTTGCTGTCCCACTGCCGCGCCTGATGCGTACATTGTGGCGTATTCATCATCGGCAAAAGCATCTTTCCAACGCGTTACTGCGTTTTCTGGACTACTGCGATCCCGCTAATTTACCGCGTTAAATTGCTGTACAGAAACGGGCTGGCGCTGTGTCGATTTCGTGACGCAGCGCCAGCGTTATGCATTCGCCAGAAAAGAGATTGGCTGCTTTACTTATAATCCCTGGGCGATCATGAAGGTCTCTTATAACTGCGTATTTCTACCGGAAGGATCGCAGATCGTCTGCTACAATCGCGCCTCATTTTTTATGATGGATAGCATTTTCGTATGGTTTCCGAAACTAAAACCACAGAAGCGCCGGGCTTACGCCGTGAATTAAAGGCGCGTCACCTGACGATGATTGCCATTGGCGGCTCCATCGGTACAGGGCTTTTTGTTGCCTCTGGCGCAACGATTTCTCAGGCAGGCCCGGGCGGGGCGCTGCTTTCATATATTCTTATTGGTCTGATGGTTTACTTTCTGATGACCAGTCTCGGTGAACTGGCTGCCTATATGCCCGTTTCCGGTTCCTTTGCGACTTACGGTCAGAACTATGTTGAAGAAGGCTTTGGCTTCGCGCTGGGCTGGAACTACTGGTACAACTGGGCGGTGACTATTGCCGTTGACCTTGTTGCCGCGCAGTTGGTCATGAGCTGGTGGTTTCCTGATACTCCCGGTTGGATCTGGAGTGCGCTGTTCCTCGGCATCATCTTCCTGCTGAACTACATCTCAGTTCGTGGTTTTGGTGAAGCGGAATACTGGTTCTCGCTGATCAAAGTTGCGACAGTGATTATCTTTATCGTTGTCGGCGTGATGATGATTATTGGTATCTTCAAAGGCGCGCAGCCTGCAGGCTGGAGCAACTGGACAATTGGCGAGGCGCCGTTTGCCGGTGGTTTTGCGGCGATGATCGGTGTGGCGATGATTGTCGGTTTCTCCTTCCAGGGGACTGAACTGATTGGTATTGCTGCGGGTGAATCTGAAGAGCCAGGGAAAAATATTCCGCGTGCGGTACGTCAGGTGTTCTGGCGAATCCTGCTGTTCTATGTATTCGCGATTCTGATTATCAGTCTGATCATTCCGTACACCGATCCGAGCCTGCTGCGTAACGATGTGAAAGACATCAGCGTCAGCCCATTCACCCTGGTGTTCCAGCATGCGGGTCTGCTTTCTGCGGCAGCGGTGATGAATGCGGTCATTTTGACGGCGGTACTGTCGGCAGGTAACTCCGGTATGTACGCGTCTACCCGTATGCTGTACACCCTGGCGTGCGACGGTAAAGCGCCGCGTATTTTCGCCAAACTGTCGCGTGGCGGCGTACCGCGTAACGCCCTGTATGCGACGACGGTGATTGCCGGTCTGTGCTTCCTGACGTCAATGTTTGGCAACCAGACAGTGTATCTGTGGCTGCTGAATACTTCCGGGATGACGGGCTTTATCGCTTGGCTGGGAATTGCTATCAGCCACTATCGCTTCCGTCGTGGCTATGTATTGCAGGGACATGATATTAACGATCTGCCGTATCGCTCGGGCTTCTTCCCGCTGGGACCGATTTTCGCCTTTGTGCTGTGCCTGATTATCACTCTGGGCCAGAACTATGAAGCGTTCCTGAAAGACACCATTGACTGGGGCGGCGTAGCGGCGACGTATATCGGTATTCCACTATTCCTGATCATCTGGTTCGGCTACAAACTGATTAAAGGAACCCACTTCGTACGCTACAGCGAAATGAAGTTCCCACAGAACGATAATAAATAAGTTTTTACGCCTTCCTTTATAAAGCCTTCCCAACCGGGAAGGCTTTTTCATTTTGCTTTCCCTTGATAATCATGCGGATATAAATTTCAACAATTGAATTGATAATTGTTATTGTTTGCATTATCGTTACGCGCAATCAAAAAAGGCTGACAAATCAGAGGCTGCCCAGGCTTTCTGGACTGATCACCTGCATATAAAAAGTCCACCGCGATGCTGCCGTACGTGAGGGGACATGCAGAAGATGTGAGCGATAACCCATTTAAATTTTTATAGTGACCTCATGGAGATATGGAATGTTTAGGTTGAACCCTTTCGTACGGGTCGGGCTGTGTTTGTCCGCAATTTCTTGTGCATGGCCCGTGTTAGCGGTTGATGATGATGGTGAAACGATGGTTGTCACTGCCTCTTCCGTTGAACAAAACCTTAAAGACGCGCCCGCCAGCATCAGTGTGATAACTCAGGAAGACCTGCAGCGTAAACCGGTACAGAATCTGAAAGATGTGCTTAAAGATGTGCCTGGCGTGCAACTGACAAACGAAGGTGACAACCGCAAGGGCGTTAGTATTCGTGGTCTGGACAGTAGCTACACGCTGATCCTGGTTGATGGTAAACGCGTTAATTCCCGCAACGCCGTATTCCGCCATAATGATTTTGATCTGAACTGGATCCCGGTCGATTCCATTGAACGTATCGAAGTCGTGCGCGGCCCGATGTCCTCGCTGTATGGTTCTGATGCGCTCGGCGGCGTGGTTAATATCATCACTAAAAAAATCGGCCAGAAATGGTCTGGAACCGTTACGGTTGATTCTACTATTCAGGAACACCGCGATCGTGGAGATACCTATAACGGTCAATTCTTCACCAGTGGTCCGCTGATTGACGGCGTATTGGGGATGAAAGTCTACGGCAGTCTTGCGAAACGTGAAAAAGATGATCCGCAGAGCTCAACGACCGCCAGGACCGGAGAAACGCCGCGTATTGAAGGATTCACCAGCCGCGACGGTAATGTCGAATTTGCCTGGACGCCGAATCAAAATCACGATTTTACCGCTGGTTACGGTTTTGACCGTCAGGATCGTGATTCCGACTCGCTGGACAAAAATCGCCTGGAACGCCAGAACTACTCCGTCAGCCATAATGGTCGCTGGGAGTACGGCACCAGCGAACTGAAATTCTATGGCGAGAAACTCGAGAACAAAAACCCGGGCAATAGCAGCCCAATTACTTCCGAAAGTAATACTGTCGACGGTAAATACACATTGCCGCTGACGGCGATTAATCAATTTGTCACCTTTGGTGGCGAATGGCGTCATGACAAACTTAATGATGCGGTAAACCTGACTGGCGGGACCAGCAGCAAAACATCTGCCAGCCAGTATGCGCTGTTTATCGAAGATGAATGGCGGATCTTCGAACCGCTGTCTTTGACCACTGGCGTACGTATGGACGATCATGAAACCTACGGCGAACACTGGAGCCCGCGTGCCTATCTGGTCTATAACGCTACCGATACCGTAACAGTGAAAGGGGGCTGGGCGACAGCCTTTAAAGCGCCTTCTCTGTTACAACTTAGCCCCGACTGGACAAGCAATTCTTGCCGTGGCGCATGTAAGATTGTTGGTAGCCCGGATCTGAAACCAGAAACCAGCGAAAGCTGGGAGCTGGGGCTTTACTATATGGGGGAAGAAGGCTGGCTGGAAGGCGTTGAATCCAGCGTGACTGTCTTCCGTAATGATGTGAAAGATCGTATCAGCATCAGCCGTACGTCTGACATTAACGCTGCACCGGGCTACCAAAACTTTGTTGGTTTTACCGCAGACGGTGTGCCGGTGTTCCGTTATTACAACGTTAACAAAGCACGTATTCAGGGTGTGGAAACCGAGTTGAAAATTCCGTTCAACGACCAATGGAAACTGTCACTCAACTACACCTATAACGATGGTCGTGATGTCAGCAACGGCGAAAACAAACCGCTTT
>NZ_BBMY01000047.1 GCF_000759775.1 Escherichia albertii NBRC 107761 = DSM 17582 | reverse complement strand
ACAGCCACCACGTAAATCACGGGGAATATCGGCGACGCGAAAGATCATACCCGCAGCCTGCAGGGCCTTGCGGGTTTGCACGACGCCAACCGTTGAGTGAAATAAAAATAAGAATTCCGTCACAGGCGTTTTCCTTGTCGTTGACCCATTAACGCCGCGCCGATAGCGCCTGCAAATTGTGCATCTGGATGCGTATATACTGGCATTTTCAGATGCGTTTCCAGCATACGGGTAAATGCCCGGCAA
Organism: Escherichia albertii NBRC 107761 = DSM 17582; assembly: GCF_000759775.1. GTDB lineage: Bacteria > Pseudomonadota > Gammaproteobacteria > Enterobacterales > Enterobacteriaceae > Escherichia > Escherichia albertii. Next base: position 31,025 of record NZ_BBMY01000047.1, on the reverse strand, counting down.
TGACTGACGCCGCCTGTAAACAGAATCGGCGCTTTACAGGAGAGACGGCCAATGAAATTGGCGCTGCGTCGCGCCATCGCGTTAATTACCCCGGCGAGAATCGTTTCCGCTGGTACACCCGCAGAACGCAGGCTGATCACTTCCGATTCGGCAAACACGGTACACATGCTGCTGATGGCGTGTGGCTGCACATTTTCGGTGATATTGTCGAGTTCCTCGACGCTGGCGCCCAGAGTGCGGGAAATGACTTCCAGAAAACGCCCGGTGCCTGCTGCGCATTTGTCATTCATCAGGAAGTCGCACAGGTTGCCGTCGCTATCGAGCTGAATCACTTTGCTGTCCTGACCGCCGATGTCGATTACCGCACGCGTTGCTGGCGCAAGAAACCGTGCGCCGAGTCCGTGACAGGAAATTTCTGTTACCTGCTTATCGGCAAAATCTACCAGTTGCCGCCCGTAGCCGGTGAGCGTTAAAAACGGCGTTGCCTCTAACCCTTCGCGCAGAGTTTCCCTGGCTTCAGTAATTGCTGTTGCCGGACGAAATGGCGTTGGAACGAGAAAACGGCGCGTGATCACGCCGTCTGCCAGTAAGATCCCTTTAGTGGCGGTAGAGCCGGAATCAATGCCTATCGAATATCTCACAGCTATTCCTTACAACATCTCAATAAAGGCCGCGACGCGGGTGCTGAGTTGCCCGATATCCGAAGTAGAGTAGTCCGTTTCAATGGCGATATAAGGAATGCTGTGCTGTTGGCGCACGTGGCGTTTAATCGCCAGTGATTCCACCGCATAGGTATGACAGGCCTGCAAAATTACATCCACCACGCCATCGACCTGATATTCCTCCACCATCTGACTGAGCATTTTCAGGCGCTGATCGTTCGGCGAAACACAGGAACAGCCAATAGCCAGATATTTATCAGCAAGAGCGTCATACACATCGCCCGTTTCCGCCACGCACTGTTCGGTGGCTTTCGCCCCGGTGCAGTTTTCATAACCGACTACCCAGCCGCCGTTCTCTTCAATTGCGCGCACGACTTTCTCTGCCGCGCCGCCAATTGGGCAACCGGTAATTAAAATTCGTGGACGCGGGTCCAGTCGCTGGCCATCTTCCCACTGCTGACGAACGCGAGCAGTCATCATGTCCAGCTCATTGATCAACGCGTCTTTATCGAACCGGAACGTTGCGCCATAAACCACTTTCAGAATGTCGCTACCGCTAAGTGCCGGAGGATTTAGCTGCCCCAGATGATAGAAATTGGTCAGTGTGCGGCGTTCACGGTTTTTTAACGCAATGGCATCGCGTAATGTGTCTTCTGTGATTGCTTTCCCGAAACGTTCTTCAACGGCTTTCTGCAAGCGCAGCATTTCCGCTTTCCACAATGCGCGAGAGGCATCGTCCTGCACGCTGTTCGGCAGTTGCATTACATGAACGGGCTTAAACTCTGCCATATATTCGTACATTTTCTTTTTGCCGTCGCAGGTGGTTTCGCCGACCACCAGATCAGAAAAGTAGAAGTAGGGACATTTATCCGTTTTGCCGAAACCGTAGCTGCTTTTGATTAGCGGACAAAGGTTGCGCGGCAGATCTTTCTCCGCTTCTTCGATGGTTTCATCGGAGGTTGAACAGAGCGAGACTACAACCGCCCCGGCAGCCATAGGGATCTCTTGCGGCATAAACGTACAATAGGTGCCAACCAGCGGAATGCCGCGCTCCTTGAGATCCATGACAGTGAGAAAGCCTTTTTGGCGAGCTTCGGAGAACTGATCGAAAATGGCGGGTAGATCGGTGACAAGTGACATGATTTTCCTTCCCCGTTCCACGGGAGACAATGAAAAGAGGTCACAGTATTACCATGTTTTTAGTGTGGTTTATTTGATCTCTCTCGCGGTTAGCCATTTAGCTCATTTTTCGTGGATTCCTAAAAATTGCTAAAGGGTAATAAGGACGGAATTTGCGACAATAAATATAAAATCAGCCCAATACAGCCACCGACCAGCGTGCCGTTGACGCGGATAAACTGTAAATCTTTGCCGATGTTTAACTCGATTTGCCGCGACATATCGCGCGCACCCCAGCTTTTCACCGTATCGCTGATGTGGCGAGTCAGAAATGCCGCAAACTCCGGCGCGACGCGGTGCGCAGCCTGTTCCAGGTGACCATTTAACGACGCCCGCAAGGCATCATCGGCAATTAACGTTTCGCCAAACCATTGCCCCGCCTGCGCGATGCGTTCCTTCACGTGAGAATTTTCGGCGTTGATATCCGTTTTTAGCCATTCCCGCAAATCTCCCCACAATTCACCGAGATAGCGGTTAAAGGCCTCATCTTTTTTCAGATAGTTCTTCACGGCATCGGCCCGCGCTGCCATTTCAGGATCGTTTTTCAGTTTGTCGATCAGCGCAAAAGTGGCGCGATCAAACGTATGGCGGATCTGATGTGTGCGATCGCGGCTGATATCATCAAGCAACGAATTAACCGCGTCGGAAACCCACTCTGCACTGTGTTCGCCCAGCCATTCCGTAGGCAAAATTTTAGCTTTTAGCGGATGTTCGCTCTCCAGCCAGTGGACAATTTGCTGAGCAATAAACTTGCGTGATTTATCGCGCTGGAGCAGGGCGATCAGTTGTGTGATCAATGTGTCCAGAAGCACCTGATGACGATTGTTTTTGGTCATGCTCTCCAGCATCAATGCACTGGTGCCGGAAAGATCCACTTTATCGATCGCCTTATGCACCGCGCGCTTAAGCAGCCGTTGAATACGCGCGTCATCGGTCAGTTCGATAAAACCGCTCATGATCTGCAACAGATGCTGGCCGACACGGCGGGCGTTCTCCGGCTGGCTGAACCAGTTGCCGATCAACCACGCCGGTTCATGGCGCCGAATCAATGCCACCAGCGATTGGGTATCAAGAAATTTTTCCTGCACGAACTGGCCGAGATTTTCGCCAATCCTGTCTTTATTACGCGGAATAATTGCTGTATGGCGAGAAATAATCGGTATCGGCACGCGGCGAAACAGCGCCACCACCGCAAACCAGTCCGCCAGCGCGCCCACCATCGCCGCTTCAGCAATCGCCTTCACACCGCTCACCCAAAAATTAGGCGGTAAAAACAGCGTAACGACAAAGGTAGCAGCGGCGATAAGCAGCAAAGAGAGTGCCAACATTTTGGCGCGTCGAAGTTCAATGAGTTTATTCATAACATTAAGAATAGAGCCTGGTACCGGGGGCGCGTAAAAATCGAGATATCTTCCATAAAAATGTATCGCTTGCGGAAGAATAAAAATAGCCTGGAAAGCGCCTCGGGGAATGGGAAATTGCCGGGTGAGAATGGTTTTGTTAGTCGCTAAAGTCAGGCCATCTTTTTCAACAAGCGATGGATCGCCATGACAAACTTCACGACCAGCACGCCGCATGACGCATTATTTAAAACCTTTCTCACGCACCCTGATACTGCGCGGGATTTTATGGAGATTCATTTACCAAAAGGCTTACGTGAACTGTGCGATCTCGACACCTTAAAACTGGAATCCGCCAGCTTTGTCGATGAAAATCTGCGGGCGCTACATTCCGATATTCTGTGGTCGGTAAAGACCCGCGAAGGAGAGGGATATATCTATGTGGTGATTGAACATCAGAGCCGCGAGGATATCCATATGGCGTTTCGCCTGATGCGATATTCCATGGCGGTGATGCAGCGCCATATCGAGCATGATAAACGCCAGCCGCTACCGCTGGTCATCCCGATGCTGTTTTATCACGGTAGCCGTAGTCCTTATCCCTGGTCCCTGTGCTGGCTGGACGAATTTGCCGACCCACTTATCGCACGGAAGCTTTATACAGATGCGTTCCCGTTGGTGGATATCACCATGGTGCCAGACGACGAGATTGTGCAGCATCGCAGAGTTGCCTTACTGGAGTTGATCCAAAAACATATTCGCCAGCGCGATCTGATGGGGCTTATCGATCAACTGGTAGTATTACTGGTTACAGAGTGTGCTAATGACAGCCAGATAACAGCGCTGTTAAATTACATTTTACTGACTGGCGATGAAGCGCGTTTTAAGAAGTTTATCAGCGAACTTACCCGTCGAATGCCACAACACAGGGAGCGAATAATGACGATTGCAGAGCGAATTCATAATGATGGATGGCTGTTGGGGAGGGAGAAAGGGAAAGAAGAAGGGGAACAGCGCCTCCTCCGATTGTTGTTGCAGAATGGGGCAGATCCTGAATGGATACAAAAGATTACCGGACTTTCGGCAGAGCAAATGCAGGCATTAGAGCAGCCCTTGCCTGAAAGCAAGCGCGATCCATGGATCGAGTACTAATCAGAGGCTGAGACAAACGCAAAGCTGCCTGATGCGCTACGTTTATCAGAACTACATAACCCATTAAATATATTGAACTTTAAAGATTTTGTAGACCTGGTAAGGCGTTCACATGGCATTCAGCATGAACAAAGCACACTTTGCCTAAGCCATGCCGGAAGCCGAGAAAATCGAGCCTGCTGCCACCTGGATTTTCATGCGGTACAGCTGCCGCGCTACGCAGACCATATCGACCTGTTCAGGCAATTCTATCCACAGCAAAAATCTGTCTTTCGGGCGCGTAATACAAATTACGCAGGGAAAATACTCCCGTGTCCAGCAGGTAAAAGCGCCATTTTCGCAGACGGTATATTAAAGCTGCTGGTGGCAGCAAATGCAGACCCGGTACGTGTTACTGCTGGTGAGAGATGAATGATTAGAGAATATTGGGTTACGCAGGAAGAATATGGCGTAATGAAGGCCGTTCTTCACATAATTATGGGATTTATATATCAACTCGTCAGATAAGTAGTTATTATTGCTAAATCATAGCTTCACGGAAAGACGTCAGAATGAAAGCAACAGAAGCCCGTTTACTCGATTTTTTAAAATGTTCACAGCAGTTTGTTATTCCCATTTATCAACGAACTTATTCATGGACAGAACAACAATGTCGGCAACTTTGGGACGACATCATTCGTGCCGGAAAGCGTGACGATATATCTGCACATTTTATCGGCTCAGTTGTTTATATTGAGCAGGGGTTATATCAGGTTTCTGGTATTTCTCCGCTACTGGTCATTGATGGTCAGCAGCGGCTGACGACCGCAATGTTGCTGATTGAGGCTTTATCGCGCCATCTTGGCGAAGAAGAAGTGTTTGATGGCTTTTCGGCAGTGAAATTGCGTAATTATTATTTACTCAATCCTTATGAGTCCGGCGAGAAAGGATTTAAATTACTGCTGACCGAGACTGATAAAGACAGTTTGCTGGCGTTAATAAAACAAAGACCAATGCCAGAAAACTATTCCCATCGAATAATGGAAAATTTTACTTTCTTTGATGAGCAAATTGCCAAACTCGGTGATGACTTGATCCCCTTATGTCGTGGGTTAGCAAAGTTATTAATTGTCGATGTGGCGCTTAATCGTGGTCAGGATAATCCACAACTGATTTTTGAAAGTATGAACTCCACCGGTAAGGCGTTAAGTCAGGCCGATCTGGTGCGCAATTTTATTCTGATGGGTCTCGAACCAGAGCATCAAACCCGGTTGTATGAAGATCACTGGCGTCCAATGGAAGTCGCTTTTGGTCAGCAAGGTTACAGCGAATATTTTGACAGTTTTATGCGTCATTATCTGACGGTAAAAACGGGGGAGATCCCGCGGACAGATGAAGTCTATGAAGCATTTAAACTGCATGCCCGCAGCCAGAGTGTTGCCGAAAAAGGTGTGGATCGACTGGTTGAAGATATACACATCTACGCGGAGTATTACTGTGCAATGGCATTGGGCAAAGAAAGTGACAAACTGCTTGCCACGTCTTTTCAGGATTTGCGCGAGTTAAAAGTTGATGTGGCATATCCATTTTTACTGGTGCTTTATCATGACTATAAAAATAAAAAATTGTCTCACGAAAATTTCCTGAGCATAATTCGTTTAATTGAATCTTATGTTTTCCGCCGCGCAGTATGTGCGATTCCGACAAATTCTTTAAACAAGACGTTTGCCACTTTTTATAAGGTCATTAATAAAGAAAAATATCTGGAAAGCATTCAGGTACATTTTCTGAATCTGCCTTCATATCGTCGTTTCCCCAACGATGATGAGTTTAAACGAGAATTAAAAATTCGCGATCTCTATAATTTCCGCAGTCGCAACTACTGGTTACGACGACTGGAGAACGATAAGCGCAAGGAACGCGTGGACGATGAGTTTACGATTGAACACATCATGCCACAGAACGAAAACCTGTCGGCTAAATGGCGCGAGGAGCTGGGAAGTGACTGGCAACGTATTCATAAAGAACTATTGCATACGTTGGGGAATCTGACCTTAACGGGGTACAACTCCCGCTATAGCGACAGGCCGTTCGCTGAAAAGCGCGACATGAAAGAGGGGTTTAAACATAGTCCGTTATATCTGAATGTTGGGCTGGGACAATGTGAAAAATGGGATGAAGCCGCTATTCATGCCCGTGCCGATCGTCTGGCGGAGCTTGCGGTTCAGGTTTGGCAAGCGCCTGCTCTTCCTGAAGAGGTATTAGCTGTTTATCGGAGGCAGCCGGAGAACAAAACCAGTTACAGCCAGAATGATTTTCCTTTCCTTGCTGATGGTTCGCATAGCCGGGTGTTATTCGATCATCTTCGCGATGAAGTTATGCGCCTGGACGCAGGGATCACGCAGGAAGTATTGAAGCTCTATATTGCGTTTAAAGCTGAAACGAATTTTGTTGATGTTGTGCCGCAAAAAAGCCGACTGCGATTGTCGCTTAATATGCAGTTTCATGAACTGGTCGATCCGAAAGCTATTGCCAAAGATGTGACAAATGTTGGGCGCTGGGGCAATGGTGATGTGGAAATTGGTTTCAGCGACCTCGCACAACTTCCTTATATTATGGGATTAATTCGTCAGGCATTTGAAAAACAGATGGAGAGCGCGTTGATATAACGCGGCGAATAATACCCGGTAGCACTGGTGCTACCGGGTCAATGTATCAGGCAATTTTCTGTTTACCGGCAATCACCCCAATAAACTCCTGCACCTGCTTTTGTTTACGCGCCGACAGCTTGCACACCTGGCGCAGCGACTGCATCAGTTCGCTCTCTTGTGGCTGAGGCTGCTGGGCGGTGAGCACAATGCAGCCTTCGATCACGTTGACACTAACCGGCGTACCGGTAGGGAAACCCGCGTCCGCCAGCCACTGCCCCTTCATGGTGATGGCGGTGATATGTTTGTGATCCGGGTAGCGGCTCGCATAACCGACGGTTAAATGATGGTTATTTGCCGGGGAGACTTCTGATTTGTTGGAATGTGCAATAGAATGTGAATTAGTCATGATTGCTATTCTCGGTAAATAGTGGTTGTGACGAGCGGTGCGGGTGTGTTGGCGCACATCCGCACCGCGCTAAATACCTGGATATATCATCAGTAAATACAGAGAAAGTCCAGCTAAAAATAGAAAATAATAAAAGCGTTACTGGAAAGATCTGGAAGAGAAATTAACGTTAATTCAGAATGGCCGGATAACAAAGTGTATCCGGCCTTCATAATTAATTTAAAACACTCATATGATGTTCTTTAAAATTCTCTGCCTGTGCCAGCACACCCATATAAACATCATCATTCGCTACTGGCGGGAACTTATGCTTGTGTAGAAGCAGAATAAGCTCAACTTTCAGTTTCGCTTTAATATCATCGCGTTTACTCCAGTCAGGATATTTCGATGTGTTGTCAACCACGCTTTTCATCTCTTTTGCCAGTGACAGCATTTTTTCATCGTCATAGGTAAACTGATATTTATCGCGCATATGCGCCAGAATGTCGAAAAAGGCTTTTTCTTCAATATCAATACCTAAATCGGCCCAGGTGCCCATTTCGGTTTTAATATCATAGATAATATCGGTCATTTCCTGACTGAATGTATCGAATTCTTCACCGTTGAGTACATCATCTTCTCGCCGCTCATTATAACGATCTATAATCGCCTGGAAGCGGCGGGTGAAGTTAATCCCTTGTAACTGGTTCACTTTCTTGAAGTCGCTGATCGCTTTTTCCAGTAATTTTTGTAATAATTGGATCTTCGTTGCCGGAAGTTTGATCTTGTTAATTCGCGCCAGATAATCTTCGTCAAAAATATCGATAGATTCCGCTTTTTTATCGCCAAGAAAATAAATTTCTTCTACGCCATCTGCTTTTAACGCTTCTGCAATCATTTCGCGAACGCGTGCATTCATCTGGGTGACATCCGGTGCGTCACCTTTCGTCAGCTTGAAAACAATTGAACGAACAGCAAGATAATAGTGAATATAGTCACGTTCAGTCTGTGATAATGCTTCGCTGCCGCAGCAGACGTCGTAGGCGGCTTTCATGCGTTTAACCAGTCCCATAAAACGACGTTCAACTTTCTGGGTACGCAGAACAAATTCCGCCGCGCGGTTGAGGCAGGATAATTGCGCTTGTGGCTCACCACTAAAATAATCCCGACTGTCAAATTCGTAAAAGACTTGCCCCAACAAATCGAGATGGTTTTTAACTTCTATTACCGATTGCTGAATATCTTCAAAGTTGGTGGCATCAATGCTGGAATACATTGCCAGTGCCTGGTTCATCTGACTCTTAATGCCGATGTAGTCCACCACTAACCCTTTGCTTTTGCCTTCCAGTTTACGGTTAACGCGAGAAATAGTCTGGATAAGGTTATGTTTTTGTAAGGGCTTATCAATATAGATGGTATCCAGTTCAGGAACATCAAAACCGGTCAGCCACATATCAACAACAATGGCAATTTTGAAATTCGATTTAGCGTTTTTGAACTGCTTATCCAGCTCTTTACGATATTCTTTTGTGCCCAGTAAATCATAAAGCGCCTCGTCGTCATCTTTACCGCGCGTCATGACCATCTTCACCATTTCAGAAGGCGGTAACTCTTTTTGCTCCTGTTCTGTCAGGACGACGCCATCGGGGGCTTGCTTCACTTCAAACCAGGCAGGGCGAATAGCTTTAAGCTGACGGTAGAAATCCCAGGCAATTTCACGGCTGGCACAAACAAACATGGCTTTGCCTTTTACGGTGGAACCTTCGGCTACGCGTTTTTCATAATGTTTAGCAAAATCTTCCGCGAGGGCTTTTAACCGGTCTTCATCACCCAGAACCGCATTCATGGTTGCGGTGGCTTTTTTGCTTTCGTCGATTTGCCACTCATTGGTGCCTGCGTTTGCGCACTCTTCGTAATACTTTTCGACTTCTTCCAGTTTGCTGGAGTCCAGGATCACTTTAGCCGCACGACCTTCGTACACGATGCGTACAGTGATCTCATCCTGAACGGATTCGGTCATTGTGTAACTGTCGATCACTTTACCGAAGACATCGAGCGTCGCGTCGATCGGTGTGCCGGTAAAGCCAACATAGGTGGCGTTTGGCAGTGAATCGTGCAGGTATTTCGCAAAGCCATAAGTTTTGCGCACTTTTCCGCTTTCTTTATCGACGATGACTTTCTGGTCGAGGTTAACCTGGCTGCGATGTGCTTCGTCCGAGATGCAAATGATATTGTTGCGTTCAGAAAGGAGTTCGGTGTCTTCGGTGAATTTATGGATCGTTGTCAGGAATACACCGCCACTATTGCGTCCCGCCAGTTGATTACGCAGATCTTCACGGCTGGTAACGGGAACGATGGTGTCGTCGCCAATGTAATTTTTGGCGTTGCACATTTGCGCAGAAAGCTGATCGTCCAGATCGGTGCGGTCGGTGATCAAAACAATGGTCGGGCTGGCAAACTCTACGCTCTTCATCAAAAGACGCGTTAAAAATTGCATGGTGTAACTTTTGCCACAGCCTGTTGCGCCAAAGTAGGTGCCGCCTTTACCGTTACCGAAAGGTTTACGCGCTTGCTTGATGTTGTAATAGAGTTTGCGGGCGGCATAGTACTGCGGATAACGGCAGCAAATTTTTACTTCGTGCTTGGCTTTATCCGGGAAGCAGATAAAGTTTTTAATCACATCCAGCAGACGTACCGGATGAAACAGCCCCTGAATCATTGAGTGCAGTGATGGAATTCCGTCCTGTTCACGGTTTTCATTACCGGTGACTTTGCGCCATGAGTAAAAGTATTCATAGGGTGCAAACAGGTTGCCCATCCGGTTATTTACGCCATCGCTAATAATGCAGAGCGCGTTGTAGATAAACAGTTGCGGAATATCCCGGCGATAGCGTTTACATAGCTGCTTCCAGGCATCGCCAATACTGGCTTCCTGCTCGCGCACCGCACTTTTAAATTCAAAGACGACCAGTGGCAGACCATTGATATAGAGAATGCCGTCAGGAATACGAGTTTGGTTATCTTTGCCGGAGATTTTTAGTTGGTTAACAATCTTAATCCGATTGAGTGGTGGGTTAATATAGGAGGGCGGGAGTTCCGCCGCCTGTTGCAACGGGACATCTTCGGCGTCAAATATCTGGCGCAGTGCAGCAGGTAGATGTCGGGTGTCGAGCAATTCAATATAGAGATCTTTTTGTTGCCGATCGTCGCGTTTGAACAGAAAACCATTTGCCAGCCAGCGACAAAATGTTTTGTTGCTTTCATAAAGATCGGAGGCCGGAAGTGTGGTGAACTGTTTGATCAGTCGCTGAATCTCTTCTTCAGTAATGCCATCAGGCTGGTAGCGTGCCGCTAAATAATGACGGAGATCGTCTTCGATGATGACCTGATCGAGACTTGAACGTGGGACATTATCGCCGATCAGGTGTTGATATCCCTGATCTTGTAACAGTTCAATGATCGCTTGTTCTAATTTTGCTTCACTGAAAGAGAGACTCATATCGCGCTCCAACCCTGGCTAATTTCTGGTAAGCATTCCCGTATCAGTAGAAAACCTTACCAGAAAGCCCCTGATTTTACAGGGGCAAAATGCGTTATGCAGCTTCTGTATCGGTGTTGAGATCCGGAAGATCTTCCAGGGATAGCTCGCCGGAGATGAGTTTCGGGAGTAGGGTGTCGCGGAGGGCGACTAAAGTATTTATATTTTCAGTTACACTGTGTATTTTATTATGTAACTCGCGGCTTATTTTATCAAAGTATGAAATTATATCGTGTCCAGGAACCGCAATTTTATAATCTTTCAAAATATCAGTTTTAAGATTCGTAAATACGCTACCATTGCCTTGAGAAATTAATTTCTCCTTGATTTCCAAGAATAAATTATATAAATAAATATCAGTCAACCTTTTTTTCTTAGGGAAATGTAGCCAACCATCATGGATGCATGCATCAATATCAAGAAATTTAGGTAAGCCGGGGGTTGCGCTGTTAGAAAGAATTAAACTTCCTTTTTTTAGTAAGACAGTTTTGTTTAAACCTTCAGTTTTAATAAAATCCTTTGTTAAATTTATAAATCTTGAATTAGATGCGGTTGCATCGCTAATCTTTACCCAAGGTAAGCCTTTGTTACATAAAAAATCGTGTATAGGTCGTGGTGAGCCACCTCTTTTAACCGTAATTAGTTTTCCTAATTCAGTAACAAACCAATATTTTGGCACCCAACCCAACTCCGTTTCTTCAAATTTATTTGGGAAAAGCGAGCGGATTTCCGCCGGAAGCGGTTTGAAATCTGCACTATTACGTACTTTTTGACGCAATTCGGCGCGAGTTTGCAGGGCTTCCGGGATTGGATTTCCCGCATCCAGAGCGTTATCAATCACCGGATCAAAATCCACAAACCAGGATTTGAAAAGGGTTTGGGACATTTGTTCCAGAGTTTTATTAATTTTATTATTTAAATCAATTTTTTTATCAAGACACTTTAATTGATGAGAAATTGATTTTTGTAAAGAGACTGGAGGTAGTCTTAGTATTATTTCTCGAAGTTCAGACTGTTTAATACCTGTAACAGTGCTTCCGGAGGCTCTTCCGTCAAGCTGGTTTTGGACAAAAGAAGATTGCAATAGATATAAAAGGTAATCATTTTCTAGAATTCCTTTTTTACCCCTTAGAGTAATAACTCGTTGAGCCAAAGCTACCTTACGTGAATCTAATTGTGCGACTTCACCAAGTGGAGCCTCTGTAGTTAGCACTACATCACCTTCCAAAGGTAACCCACGAACCATCCAGTCATCATAATCATTAATAGCAATAAATTCATTTACTTCTTGAATTCTACCATTTTTAATTATTTTTGCCGTGATCAAGGGGATACCGTTATCAACTTTTTTTGGGGTTTTACCCCTGTAATCAATAATAGCGTCCATACAATCTTCAAGGCGCATTTCTATATAATTATTCCCCATAACCTAACCCCTCCAGATTCTGGCGAATCGCACGATCCAATTCTTCTGCCTGCTTCATCTGCTCAAACAACGTCTTCGACAATTCGCGCATTTTTGTCTCAAATGCCACGCCATCTTCTTCCTGCTCGGCTGTACCCACATAGCGGCCCGGTGTCAGAACGTAGTCGTTATCTTTAATATCTTGCAGGGTCGCAACTTTGCAGAAGCCTGCCTGGTCTTCATATTTTTCCAGCTTGCTGTCACCACGCGCAATCCGTGCAGCCAGCTCTTCCGGTGTACTGCGCCAGGCATGGTAGGTATCGGCGATTGTGGCAATATCTTCCGTCGTTAGCTCTTTAGTTGTGCGGCTAATCATGGTGCCGAGGTTACGCGCATCAATAAACAGCGTCTCGCCCTGACGATTACGATAACCTTTGGTCGGGTCGGCAGCCTTCGATTTGGTCATAAACCATAAACACACCGGGATCTGCGTGGTGTAAAACAACTGACCTGGCAGAGCGATCATGCAGTCAATCAGATCATTTTCGATCATCTGCGCACGGATCTCGCCCTCACCGCTGGTGTTAGAACTCATCGAACCGTTTGCCAGCACAAAACCTGCTGTGCCGTTAGCCGACAGTTTGGAGAGCATATGCAAAATCCAGCCGTAGTTGGCGTTACCGGTTGGCGGCATACGATACCCAGCAAAACGTGGGTCTTTGGTTAATTCGGCTTCATTACGCCAGTCTTTCAGGTTGAAGGGCGGGTTCGCTAGAATGTAGTCGGCTTTCAGGTCCGGGTGCTGGTCGCTAAAGAAGGTGTCTGCCGGGCGTTCGCCGAGGTTAGCTGAAAGACCGCGAATAGCGAGGTTCATTTTTGCCAGTTTATACGTTGTGGCTGTCAGTTCCTGACCATACAGCGCGATATCACGGCTTTTACCCTGATGGCTCTCGACAAACTTCACCGACTGCACGAACATCCCCGCCGAACCGCAGCACGGGTCATAAATTTTGCCCTGAAAGGGTTCGAGCATTTCAGTTAACAGCGTGACCACACATTTGGGCGTGTAGAACTCACCACCGCCTTTGCCTTCAGTTGCGGCAAACTTACCGAGGAAGTATTCGTAAACGCGTCCGACCAGGTCTTCTTTCGATAATGTTTCAACGTCAGTTTCGTGTGCCAGCGTTTCGATGTTGTCGATGGTATCAATCAGTGACGCCAGTTTTTTTGTTTCCAGATTCTGACGGCTGAAGTAGTTGTCTGGCAGCGCACCTTTCAGTGTTGGGTTACGTTTCTCAATGGTCGAGAGGGCGGTGTCAATACGGACCGCAATATCGTCCTGTTTGGCATTTTGTTTGATAAACGACCAGCGCGCCTCTTCCGGCAGGTAGAAAATGTTGTCCTGCTGGTAGAACACTTCCATCTCAAGGAAGTCTGCTTGTCCATCGGCAATCATTTTTTTGCGGCGTGCTTCAAACTTATCGCTGATGAATTTCAGGAACACGAGGCTTAACACCACGTGCTTGTATTCGGAGGACTCAACGCTACCGCGAAGTTGGTTTGCGGTATCCCATAATATTTCTTCAAAGCCTTTCTTTGCTTTGGCTTTTTTAGTTGGTGCTTTGGCCATGATGAACTCTGTTCAGATAAATTGGGTCGCTATTGTAATGGTAGAGGCGGCGGATTTCGCCCTTTAATCCATCTCCAGCTCATCAAACAACTGCAAATCTACATCCAGCAATTCCACTGCATTGCTGCGGCGAATGCCGACGTTATTTTCGATTAACAATTCCAGTAAGCGATCGCCGTCGATAAGCGTAATGGGCGCTGCCCCCGGAAAGAGCGCCGCTTCTGCACATTTCGCCGCAAATTTCCCGGTGGTGATAAGCGTACCGCGAATGGCTTTGTGGTAAGGCAACGCCCCGCGTAACTGGTCGATATACGGGCGGGTGATGGTGTTCTGCATTCTTTTGACCTGCACCACTTCGGTAATAGTGGTGATGCCGACCTGTACCTGACCAATCACGTCCACGCCTTTATCGCCAGAGGCTTTGGTCACTTCGACCTGCTCGTAGCCCATTGCTTCCAGTAATTGACCGACCAGTTGTTCAAATTTGTACGGGTTCATCGTGCTGATTTGTTCGCGCAGCAGCTCTTTTTGCTGCTCGTTGTAGCGTTTCACCGCTTCCAGCAGCTCTTTACGCGGATCGCTTTTTCGTGCTGGCAACGCTTTTCCAAGCCAGGTGCGCCCGGTATCGGTGATGCGATAGCTCATGCCTTCGCGAGTAACCATGTCGCGGTCGATAAGATTATAGAGTCGGGAGTAGAGCGTACTTTTGGCTGACCGGTCAGAAGCGAATTTGGAATGTTGATGCAAAAAGGCCTGCCATTCCGGCAATAAATCGGCGCGGCGTGACATTTCGCGACCAGCTAATAGTTCAAGCAGTTGCAGAATGCCTTCCTGGTCGTCCAGTGAACGCAGCGTTTTTTCGTCATTTTGCAGGAATTTTTGCCCACGCGAGGTGGGCTGCCAGGTATCATCTGGCGTGCTTTCCATCAGCTCAAACTGGGGATAGTTGAGGAATAAGTAGCAGCCGTAGCTGTGGCGCGGGTTCAATATGTGATTATCGGTATCCCAAATACGACGGGCGATGTCGGCATCTTCACCCGTTAAGCGTTCGCTGATCCACAGATCGGGTTCTGACCAGTCAACGGGTTTTTGCGGCGTACCGGTTTGATCGCGAATGGCGGTAATCATATTGCGTACCGCTTTCAAGGAATAGCCTGAGACGGCTTTCATCATAGCCTTAACTTGCGCATAGGTAGGAAAAAGCGGGGTAATGACTTTGTAGTTTTTCACGGTAATCCCTTAACGACAGCGAGGTGTTTAGTGTGCCATGTCAGGCGAGAAATTCTATTGGATGAATCAAGTCCAACTCACTCATTGTCAATTTCATGGTTGATTATTCGAAACGTGATGCTATTTCCAACATCAACGCTATAATTGCAGAATAATTGTACATACATTTTTGTATATACAATTAGGGATGGCAACTATGCCAATGGAGTTTGAATGGGATGCAAACAAGGCCAAAAGTAATCAGGTAAAACATGGCATCCGCTTTGAAGATGCGGTGTTAGTGTTTGATGATCCACAACATTTGTCACAGCAAGATCGCATAGAAAACGGTGAGTATCGCTGGCAGACTATCGGCCTGGTACACGGCATCGTGGTTATTCTGGTTGCGCATACCATCCGTTTCGAAAGCGGAAATGAAATTATTCGAATCATCAGTGCACGAAAAGCAGATCGTAAAGAGAGGAGTCGCTATGAGCATGGTTAAACATAAACGAGGGACTTCCTCTACACTCGATGTGCAGCGTGAGGCCGAACTGAAGGCGCTGGCGAATAAGTCCGACGAGGATATTGATTACAGCGATATTCCACCTTCCAGCGATGAGCAATGGTCTAACGCAGAACGCGGTAAGTTTTATCGGCCATTGAAAACTCAGGCTTCGGTGCGTATTGATGCTGATGTGATGGAATGGCTGAAGCGACCAGGCAAAGGTTATCAGACTCGCCTGAATGCGATTTTGCGCGAAGCGATGTTGCGCGATCAGAACAAAAAATAATTCAGGCCGCCACGCGGCGGCCATCATCCCAATTTACTTCCTCAACCCCGCAAACGCTGCCCGAATCTCATCCTCCGGTAACTGAATCCCGATAAACACCATCGTGCTATGCGGTTTTTCATCGCCCCACGGGCGGTCCCAGTCGGCGCTGTAGAGGCGCTGGACGCCCTGGAACAGCAGGCGGTTAGGTTCGCCGTCAATCCACAGCATCCCTTTGTAACGCAGCAGTTTATCCGCCGATTCCAGCAGCAGGTTTTCCATCACGCGGGAAACTTCGCTGATATCTACCGGGTAATCCAGTTCCACCACAATCGACGAAATATCGTTTTGTTTATCCGCGATAAAGTGGAAACGCGGTTTGGCGCTGACGACGTTCTCTTCCAGCATAAAACCGTTGGTGTTGAACAGCAGGCCCAGATCGATGTCGCCGTGGGTAACGGTGTAGATTGGGGCACGGGCGTTGATGCGCGCCAGGCGTTCACGCAGTTTTTCTGCTTCGCCTGCGACGTCGGTTTTAGTCAGCAGAATACGATCGGCGTAGCCCACTTGTGACTGGGCGATGGTGAACTGGTTCATCTGCTCATCGGCATGTACTGCATCGACCAGCGCAATCACGCCGTCCAGCAGGTAACGCTGGCATAAAATCTCATGGGAGAAAAAGGTCTGAATAATCGGGCCGGGATCGGCCATGCCCGTACATTCGATCACCAGACGATCGAACTGAATATTGCCCTTGTCGAGATTATCCAGCAGGTCGAGTAGCGCGTCCTCCAGCTCGTTGGAACGCGAACAGCAGATGCAGCCGTTGGTCAGCGTTTTGATTTGCGTGGCGCGGTCGCCAATTAATTGATCGTCAACGGAGACTTCGCCAAATTCGTTTTCAATTACGGCAATCTTGTAGCCGTGCTGTTCGTTAAGAATATGGCGCAGCAGGGTGGTTTTGCCCGCGCCTAAAAAACCGGTGAGTAGGGTAACTGCAATCGGGTTCATGCTCTCTCCATTAACAACAGCGCATACCGCCTTTACCATCGCCGCCGTAGCGCGCGTTCTGGCGCTCGCGGAAGAATTCTTCATAGCTCATGTACGGCTTGTCGGGATGGTTGGTCTTCATATGCTCGACGTAGTTGTCGTAGTCTGGAATGCCAATCAACATCTTCGCCGCCTGGCCGAGATATTTTTTTGCCTGTCCTAAGTTACCAAACATTTTGCCTTCCAGATATGCGTAAAGCCCGGAAGGTCTCCGGGCCGGGGATTTGCCGGATGCGGCGTAAACGCTTTATCCGGCCTACGATAGACATTTTGTAAGCCGGATAAGGCAACCGATTAGTGGTGCGAAGAGATCTTCACGCCGCCTTCCGGGATTGGAACGTACGGAGTTTCTTTGTCAGTACGTTTGTCGCTGTTACGCACCGCAAGCCAGGTTTTGAAACCGTAGAAGATGATGCTGTACACCACAATCAGGAACAGAATACTCAGGCCCGCGTTGGTGTAGTTGTTCACAACGATGTGGTTCATGTTGGCAATCTGTTGCGCCGTCAGGTCAGTACCGTTAGCAATCTTCTCTTTGTACTGGCTTGCCATGTAGAAGAAGCCTTCCATCTGCGGGTTGCTGCTGAACAGTTTCAGGCCCAGCGCCCAGGTGGTGCAGATAAGCAGCCATACAGCCGGAACGACAGTTACCCAGATGTATTGGGTGCGCTTCATCTTAATCAGCACAACGGTGCCCAGTACCAGCGCCACGGCTGCCAGCATCTGATTGGAGATACCGAACAGCGGCCACAGGCTCTTAACGCCGCCCAGCGGGTCAACCACGCCCTGATACAGCAGATAGCCCCACAGACCGACACAGCCCGCAGTACCGATGATACCGGCAACCAGAGAGTCGGTTTTTTTCAGGAACGGCACGAAGTTACCCAGCAGGTCTTGCAGCATAAAGCGGCCAGAGCGGGTACCGGCATCCAGCGCGGTCAGAATGAACAGGGCTTCGAACAGAATACCGAAGTGATACCAGAAGCCCATGTCAGCCATCGGCAGCACTTTGTGGAACACGTGCGCGATACCTACCGCCAGCGTCGGCGCACCACCTGCACGGTTCAGGACAGAAGGCTCACCAATGTCTTTTGCGGTTTGCAGGATCTGCTCTGGCGAAATCACGAAGCCCCAGGAGCTGACGGTCGCTGCCGCGTGTGCGGTAACGTCTTTCAGCTGCGCCATGATGATCGGCGCGTTCTCGCCACCCATTTCATGCAGGTTAGGCATGGTGATGCCAAGGCCCGCAGGCGGGGTGTTCATCGCGAAGTAAAGACCCGGTTCGATGATGGACGCAGCAACCAGCGCCATAATCGCCACGAAGGACTCCATCAGCATTGCGCCGTAGCCAATGAAACGCGCGTCGGTTTCGTTAGCCAGCAGTTTCGGCGTCGTACCGGAAGAGATCAGCGCGTGGAAGCCAGACACCGCACCACAGGCGATGGTGATGAACAGGAACGGGAACAGAGCGCCTTTCCACAGCGGGCCAGTACCGTCAATGTACTGGGTCATCGCAGGCATTTTCAGTTCCGGGTTCAGCACCACGATACCCAGCGCCAGACCGACGATAACGCCGATTTTCAGGAAGGTTGCCAGATAGTCGCGCGGGGCAAGGATCAGCCACACCGGCAGCAGTGCGGAAATAAACGCATAGCCAATCAGCGCGAAGGTAATGGTGGTGTCTTTAAAGGTCAGTGCCGGACCCCAGTACGGATCGTGAGCAATCACGCCACCGAAGTAGATAGAGGCAACCAGCAGCACGATACCAATGACAGAGACTTCACCCACACGCCCCGGACGGATAAAGCGCATGTAGATACCCATAAACAGCGCAATCGGTACGGTTGAGCAAACGGTGAAGACACCCCACGGACTTTCGGCCAGGGCTTTAACCACAATCAGCGCCAGGACGGCGAGGATGATGATCATGATTAAGAAACAGCCAAACAGCGCGATAGTCCCCGGTACTGGCCCCATCTCTTCTTTGATCATCTCACCGAGAGATGCGCCGTTACGGCGAGAGGAGATAAACAGCACCATAAAGTCCTGTACCGCACCGGCCAGCACGACCCCCGCCAGCAGCCACAGCGTACCAGGTAGGTAGCCCATCTGCGCGGCGAGAACCGGACCGACCAGCGGACCCGCGCCGGCGATAGCGGCGAAGTGGTGACCAAACAACACGTAACGGTTGGTTGGCACATAGTTCAGACCGTCGTTGTTAATAACCGCAGGCGTCGAGCGCGTGGGGTCGAGTTTCATCACCTTCTGGGCGATGTACAGACTGTAGTAGCGATAAGCCACCAGATACACCGACACAGAGGCGACCACAATCCACAGGGCGCTGACATGCTCCCCCCGACGTAATGCAACTACCGCGAGGCAGAATGCACCGATGATTCCAAGAATCACCCAGGGTATGTGCTTGAATATCTTTTTAGTATCCATAGTAAAACCTGGCATTTTACTCGTCGTCTTTTGGCTTACAGGTGCGGCAGCTGCGTTCGTTCACCCCTGTCACTTACTGTTGTAAGCTCCCGGGGATTCACTCACTTGCTGCCTTCCTGCAAACCAAAATCCATAGAGTAGTTTGTTAATCATAGGCCGAAGCCGTTCTAGGTTTGCGTTGCGTTTGAGGAGGTAAATTGACCGCTATCCTGAAGTGATGTTGCCAGAGTTATGCGCGCGTAAAGTAAGGTAAATAACTGAGTGGTTATATAGAGAAGTAAGCGGTCAGTTTTGCAGATGAGCGGCAAAGAGGTGGTTTAAGCGACAGTAAATATGTGATTTATATCACGTATCTATATTGTGAATAATTTACGGAAATAATTGAGTTTTAAATTCAGGGCATCAATAAATTTATTCCGCGTAATCTTCGCCGGATATTCGTAAAGTTTCCGCTTTACAGGCCGAAAATTCTGCCATCGGTCAACAGGAAAGAGAAACGATGTTTAAACGTATCAGGATCGCGACCAGCTTGCTGCTGGTTTTGGCCGTTTTCGGCCTTTTATAACTGATATCAGGCGGTCTGTTTTTTTTATTCTGTAAAGAATGACAAAGAAAATTTCACCGTTTTTACAAGCTATTCGCTAACAGCAATCCATGCTGAATGGTAGCTGAGTGGCGTTGTTGCAGACACGTAATACCCTCGACCGTGCGGGTATCCACGACATGATGAAAACAATATTGGCAGCGACTCTACGGTTACAGAACTGATGCAAAGTGCCAGTATTTCGCTCAAACAGGCGGAGAAAAACTGGACGGATTACGAAGCGTTGCTGCGTGATCGACACTGGCAGAAGCCGTGGCGGTGTTCCATATTCAGCAGGAACAACAACGTCAATGTGAAGCATCGGCAGTAGTAAAAACCGTCACGTCAGTTGCGCCGCGTAAAGTGGTTATGGCTGATAACGGAGAAAATTGGGAAACGTTTTAATTGCAAAGAAAATGCCCGATAAGCCATAAGTTATCGGGCAATAAGGTGATTACTCTTTACGTGGGTCGTTGATCGGCTGGCGAACCAGGAATATGTACGCCAACGCACCTGCTGCGGTAACGCAACCGCAGATGATTAATGCCAGGCGGAACGAGTGGGTGGTATCGACAATAAAACCGGTAATGATCGGCGCGAAAGAGGCACAGATAAAACTGGCAAAGTTCTGGATACTGCCCACCGACGCAGTCATACGAGAAGCTACCGCCACGTGAATCAATCCCCAACAGGATGTACCGGCAAAGTGAATACAGAATAGCGCCATGCCAATCAGCAGAACTGCCGTCATGGATGTTGTCGCTTGTGGTACCACCAGAGTAAAGGCGGCAGAACAGAACATCCCGGCAATAATACAGATCTTACGGCTCTTGATTGGCGCCATTCCTACTTTGACCAGCCAGTCGGTTACGTAACCGTTGACCAGCATTCCGGCCGCTCCAAACAGGAAAGGGATAGCTGCCATCAATCCTGTGCTTTTTAAATCCAGGTTATAGGCTGTTTGCAGGTAACCTGGCAGCCAGGCCAGATACAGCCACGCAGTGTAGTTGATACCACTGAATCCGAGCATCATTCCCCACATTGTGCGATTACGGAACAGGCTGCGCCATTCAGCAAAACTGAGCGGATCGCGACGGGCATTGACGCTACCGGCATTGAGATAGGCTTGTTCAACGGCGGTTAGCTCCACGTGTTCGCGGTTGCGATAAAGCATATACCAGCCGATGGCGAGAAAAATACCTAATATGCCAATGGTAATAAACATCCCGCGCCAGCCCATTACCAGCATCATTGCTGCCAGAATTGGTGGACTAACGGCAACACCAATGGTTGAGGCTGCGTTGAAGAACCCCATTGGGCGCCCGCGCTCTTTGATGTTGAACCAGTCGTTAATTACCTTAACGCCGCACGGGTTCATTGGCGCTTCACCGATTCCCATACCAATGCGTACCAGTACGAATTGTGTAAAGTTGTGCACCATGCCAGACATTGCCTGGAACAACGACCAGAAGAACATCCCCAGACCCAGCATAATGCGCGGGCCTTTACGATCAAGTAGCGGGCCGCAAGGCAGTTGTGCTATTCCATAAGCCAGCGAGAACACTGATAGCAAAGCACCGATTTCAGTGGCGCTTAACCCAAGTTCTTCCCGAATGGTTAAATTCGCTACCGACAGCGAGCTGCGATCGAGATAATTTATTACTGCCGCAAAAAATAATAACAACATGGCGGTTGTTTGAATGCGTTTAATTCGGGTACTACGTTGAACTAATCCATCAGGCGGCACGGGGATATCTGCCGACGAAGATGAACCAAACGAAGAACGCGGATCGAGGGTGATGTTTTCTTTTTCCACGCCGGACTCCTGTATTTATAATTTTAATATTTGCGTAATTGAGTGTTACGCAAGGTTGATATTAACGGCAGGTGAAAATTTTATTGCTTCACTACCGCTCACAAAAAAACACGATTACAGCCGACTGATTGTGAGCATAGGTATATGGATTTTTCCCGGTATTTATATTTTGATGAAATCGTGCACCCGTTAATAGTTTGCTGTTTTTAATCTGTACTTAATGAGCATGCCGTTTGTTTTCATTAATTGAACGAATCATCGATTGTTTGGCTGAATTCAAATGGTTACGTAGTGCCAGAGTCGCATCCAGATCGCTACGGCAAATCAAAGCGCTGAGAATAGTCATATGCTCATCGACAGCGATGATATTTCGTTGTTTGAGATCGCTTTCGTCCCATTGATAGTGAAAATGAAAGATGACAGAGATGATTTCAAGTGATTGATTAAAAAAGATGTTGTCAGTGGCTGATAAAAGCAATGAGTGAAAGTCGCGGTCCAGTTGCGAGAACATGCGAAAGCTGCTGCCGATGTTGTCACGTAGCATTCGATGGCGTTCGAGGAGGGTTTTCGCTTGTAACCAACGAGGATCGTCATCTGGCAGGTTAAGAAAGTGCTGTAGCGAGTGCGTTTCCAGCATTTCGCGCAGTTCAAAAAGTTGCTCGGCGTAGGATTGATCAAATTGCTTCATGCTCCATTGACCGCGTTTTTCACTCTGAATCAGATTATAACGCCCGAATTTTAAAAGATATTCTCTTACTACGACCGGGCTCACGCCCGCTGCCCGCGCCAGTTGTAGTTCAGAGAATGTTTCGCCAGGGCGTAGTTGACGCTGATTTATCATGGAGAAAAAAGCCTGCTCGAAGATCTTGTTTTGTTCAGCCATTGATGCGGTAGTACAGGCAAAACCGTCATTGTGGTCGGGTTTACGCGAGATGACGTAGTCATTTCCGACCTGAGTCAGAACATTGCATTCGCGCAAGTGGCTGAGAATATGGCGCACGGTGGTGCGACTGATGTTATACATCTCCGCCAGCGCGCTTTGCGATGGGAGCGGGAAAGGGATATGACCACGAGCCATATCATCAATAACCTGATTAATTACATTGTGGCGTAAATTTTGCGAACGACTCATACTTTCCTCCTTGTTGCGCCATTAAAACCCGATTTAAAACATTTTTATGCGTAGGTTTTCACAAAATAGATTTTCTATTTCGCTGGCATTTTTCATTTTCATCGATATCTAAGACAACAAAAAATGGAGAGCCGAATCATGTCTACGATGAATGTATTAATTTGTCAGAAACCGAAAGAATTAGTCTGGAAACAGCGTGAGATACCTATTCCAGGTGACACTGAAGCATTAATAAAAATTAAGTCTGTCGGGATTTGTGGGACTGATATTCATGCCTGGGGAGGAAATCAACCGTTTTTTAACTACCCACGTGTTCTGGGCCATGAAATATGTGGAGAGATTGTTGGGCTGGGTAAAAATATACATGATTTAAAAAATGGTCAGCAAGTTGCCGTTATCCCTTATGTTGCCTGCCAGGAATGCCCTGCATGTAAAAGTGGTCGCACCAATTGTTGTGAAAAAATTTCAGTCATTGGTGTGCATCAGGACGGTGGTTTTAGTGAGTATCTGAGTGTGCCGGTAGCGAATATTTTGCCTGCCGACGGTATTGACCCACAAGCAGCGGCGTTGATTGAGCCTTTTGCGATTAGCGCTCATGCGGTGCGTCGCGCAGCGATTGCCCCTGGTGAACAGGTGCTGGTGGTTGGTGCAGGGCCAATCGGTCTGGGAGCCGCGGCGATTGCAAAAGCGGACGGAGCTCAGGTGGTCGTGGCGGATACCAGCCCGACCCGGCGCGAACATGTGGCTACGTATCTGGAGTTACCGGTTCTGGATCCGTCAGCAGAAGATTTTGATGCCCAGTTGCGTAAACAGTTTGGCGGTTCCCTGGCGCAGAAGGTGATCGATGCGACAGGTAATCAACATGCGATGAATAATACCGTAAATCTGATTCGCCACGGCGGTACGGTGGTATTTGTCGGTCTGTTTAAAGGCGAGTTGCAGTTCTCTGATCCAGAATTCCACAAAAAAGAGACCACAATGATGGGCAGCCGTAACGCTACGCCGGAGGATTTTGCTAAAGTTGGGCGGCTGATGGCGGAAGGAAAAATTACTGCGGGCATGATGTTAACTCATTGCTACCCGTTCGCCACGCTGGCAGAAACTTACGAGCGCGATGTGATTAACAATCGTGAGTTGATTAAAGGGGTTATTACTTTCTGATAATGAGAGATAGCTAAAGTTGCCATGCAGCGTCCGGGGAAGTGTTGGGCGCTGTCTTTTTCTGCTTTTCAGTCATGCTTTATAGACCGGATAAGGCGTTTACGCCGCATCCGGCATTATGTACTCAATGCCGGATGCGACGCTTGCGCGTCTTATACGACCGACAAGTCGGTCAATAATTACCCATCACGCTCAACTACTTTGATTTCTACCATACCAATACCGAGCTTGCGCGGAGAGTGTCCGAGAATGTTCCCTTCGTTAGTTGAGACTGGTTCTGGCGGCACAATGACCAGCGTATCGGCATCGGTTGGGTTATCGAAATGCAACGTCGTGGTGGTCACCTCGTGGCCCAGCACCATCGTTTGCTCTTCTTTTCCTACTCGTACCGGAATCGGTCGGCTGGCGTTGTTGCCGTACGCTTTAGCGGTGATCACCAGATCAAACTTCTTCGGCAGTGGATGTTTATACTCGATTTTCACTTCATCGCCCAACTGCGCGTTGGACCAGCGGCCCCACGACTCTGGACGTGAAATACCGCTAAACTGTTTCACCTCTTCTGGCGCGCCGGCGACGTTAAAGATGAAGCTGTCGGCTTTGTAGCGAATGTCGTTATCGACAATTTTCAGCGTATCCACATTCTCTTTGTGGCGTTTCATGTCGATGACGGTATCTTTAAACGCCGTTTTGCCTTTCCATTCAGGTTTATCAACATGCTGCACAATTTGTTGCCCGCCAAGTTGACCTTGTGAGACGCACCAGTCGGTGGAGAGCGCCAGCTCCGGCGCCCACAGTTGCGCCATCTTGTAACAGCGGTCAACCCAGACGAAATTGTCGCGTGGGGCGAAATCAGCCAACTGGAAACGCAGCGGTGCGGAGTACTCACTTTCCGGCAGGGGTTCCACGCGCTTGTCTGAAACCCGCAACAGCAGCGGCAAACGGAAATGGCTACCCGAGAAGGCAATCATGTTTTTCTGCTGGTCGATGGTGAACTTTTTCATCTCGGTAGGAAACTTCCATAAGCGGATGATATCCGGCTTCCATGCCAGTACTTTCTCTTTAATGTTGAGGAACACTTCTGACATCGACTGCCCGGACAAGCTGCTGCGCCCAAGGCCGAGGAAGTTATCGCCCCCGAGAATATCCAGCACCGTAGCGCCGTTATCCATAGTGTTACGCTTTACTGCCAGCGTCTCTTGCTGTGGTTTGTCGCCGCGAATGACGAAAAACAGGTTATTACGATCCTGTTTATTGAGGTATTTCCACGCCGTGTTGTTCATCGCCAGATGATCGGAAGAGACGACGATGACGGTATCTTTAAACCACGGTGACGCTTTGATTTTGTTGATAAACGTCGCGATATTTTCCTGGCTGCAACTTACCGCGCTGAATGACTGGTTCGGTTTGCCGTCAAAATCATATTTTTTGCGGTTACAGGTGCGAGAGATAAAACCATCCGGGTGATGGGTATCGACCGTCAGGGTAAACAGTGAGAATCGTTGACCGGAACGAGACAGTTCTTCAAATTTTTTCCATGCTTCATCCAGCACGGTATCGTCGTAGAATCCCCAGTCGTTGCGATAATGCGGGTCCGCCACCACGCTTTTCAGTTCTTCCGAGCCATATAAATGGTCAAAACCGTGCGATTTCAGGAATACGTCTTTGCCTGCAAAACGCAGGTTAGCTCCCTGAACGAAATAGTTCTGATAACCCGAATTTTTCAGGATATCGCCCAGACAAATGTTCTGTGGGAAAAAGCTGGAAACCGAAGCGGAAGCGTTGCCTTCAAACGGGGCAAACAGCGGAATGCCGCACTGGGAAGCCACCATGCCCGCGATTGTGTAATCCGTTCCCGGCAGTTGCTGCGTGTGGCTGAAATCCAGCCCTTCATTTTTTAGTGCGCCCAGTTCGGGAGTGAGATCTGGAAAAGCGTCGTTGTCAAAATAGGTTCTCTCGAGACTTTCACCGTAGATATAGACCAGATTGAGTTTAGGATTGGGAATGGTTTTGGATGGTTCTTTGTAATAGGCCGCAAAGTCAGGATCGCCGTCGCGTGACTGGGATTTCACCAGTTCCGTTATCTGACGAAACGCCGGGCTGGCGTCCACTGAGCCCAGTGCCAGTAATAGCGCCAGCAGGCTGTAGCCAAAATGGTGAGGATGATGGCGGCGTCGGCGTAGTATCCAGCCCAGTGCGCTGAAAACGGCAGTCAGCGCGAGTACGATCCCAATACCGGGCAGAATATATTTACTGACGCCTGCTCCGGTCAGGCTGTTCGTTAAGGTGTAGAGCACCGCGTCGTTAATGCCGTCGCCGGTAAAATAGTCGCTGGCAAACAGGGTGATGTTTAAAACAACAAATAGTCCCAGTACCGTTAATGTGGCGGCAAACCACCAGGTATTACGTCCCGCTTTCCATGCGTAGATCAGCACGGAAGCGAGAAACAGGGCGAAAGAGAATAGTTCTGACAACGGGCGATCCTCACTAAACCAGTCCATGTAGCCGATGTTTAAGCTTTTTGAGAAGCACAATGTAATGGCGCGGCCATATTGCTGCAATTCTAGTGTCAAAAAAATGCGATGTTGTTAGGAATTAGTTTATAAACAGACTTTTTTGACAGAGGCAATCTCGCGCATAACGGGGGATGAGAGCGTTATAACTGGAAAAAGGAGAAGGGAATTGCCGCGTCAGCCAATTAACAGCTAAAACGCGGCATTACGTGGATCAGGAGATAAAGCTCAGCCCTTGTTTTAATACCAGATCGCAAGCTTTGGTTTTCACTTTCTCTGCCAGCGGAGTAGTACCGATATTATCCAAATTGAGCTGTTGACCATCTTTGGTCTTTAACAGACCCTGAATGCCATCCAGATAGTTGGTGTCTTCTTTCTGTTTTTCGCTGTTCAGGCCCAATTTTTCCAGCACCTGGTTTTTCACATTTTCGGCATCGGTTACTGAAGCCAGCTTTTGCTTCGCGCAATATTGCAAAATACCCGCAGCATTGTTCATGTTGTCTGCGCTTAATGCTTGATTGCCGCTGCCAAGCAGGCTCGTTAAGGAAGAGAGCGACCAACCGCTTTCCTGTGTTGTGCTGTTCTGGTTACTAAGTCCGCTGGCAGCGCTGGTGAGCGTCTATTTCCAGGAGGCGGCGTGTGTTCCGGCAGAAACTAGCGCGCTGGCGGTAATTGCACAGCACAGAAGGTATTTAACAGTTTTCATCATAATTACTCATAGTGGCATTTTGTCGCAGTATAGCGTCAGGGCCGGGCGGAATTGTCTTAATATTCTTTGCCCGTGACCCGGCTGCGATAACTATCCCAGTTGAAGATCACCCACAGACTGTTACCTAACCGCATACGATCCATCACTCGCTCACCCAGTAATTTCGTCATTTCTTCCATGTTGCTGTTGGTCAGCATCCCGGTTGGGCGCTTGGAAGAGGAACGACGATCGACGATCTGGTTGATGATCACTTTTTCATATTTGGATTCGGTTTGAACGCCGATCTCATCGATTACCAGCAGATCAACATTACTCAAATCGTTCAGTAGCTGCTCTTCACTGGTGCTGTTATTTCTGAAGGTATCTTTCATCGCCGACATAATATCGGCCACGGTAATAATCAGGACTGATTTACCGCGTAGCAGCAGTTCGTTGCAGATCGCCGCCGCCAGATGGTTTTTGCCAGTTCCAGGCTTGCCAGAAAAGATAAAGCTGGCAATGTTGCCGTCGAACTCTTCCACATACTGGCGTGCTTTGCTTAACGCATTCATCTGGCCTTCGCACTCAACGCGATAGTTCTCGAAGGAGCAATTTTGATGTAGCGGACGAATGCCGGAGCGATTAAAGGTGCGCTGCATTTTCATCGCCCGATTTTCGCGTTCAAGGGCGGCGGAGCGGATGGCTCCTTGTTCTTTCTGCCAGGCTAATAGTTCTTCACCCGTTTTGAAGGCGGGTTTGATATGAGCAGGCATCATTTTTTGCAGGCGCTGCATCAGGTCGCCAACGTTTTTCATCGTTATCCTCTGAATCCCGGTGGAATTTGGCTGTCAGGTTCACTGACCGTGTTCACATCTCGTTTGGCTAATCCGCCGCTGCTGGCGCGACCGATTTGCAGACTGCGCGCCAGTTTTTGTTGCCATTGTACATGGTGAAAAACTTTGCCTTCCGCCTGCCAGTAGGCAATGAATGAGGCCAACTCTTCGGCTGTTACCGGCTCTCTTAGCGCCACGCCCCATAACGCGGCCTGGCGGATAAAGTCGGCATCGGGCTGCCAGTCTGGGTACATGGCGAATTTACCCATTGGTACGGCAACGGGAGCGGCTTGCGGTTCCTGATAGAGTTGATCGTCCAGAGCAACATCGCTTCCCGGACGTGCCAGCTTTTCTTCCAGCGCCAGCAGTTCAGCCAGGCGCGCGGGCGTGACGGCATAAAAGGCCGGGGCGTTGTTAGCAAATACGGCAACCACACCGCTTTCAGCTTTTGCCAGAACGGTTTGGTGATCGTGTACCAGGGCGTCAATACCAACGACGTCCGGGGTCAAAACTCTGGAAGACATACTGTTTCTCAATATGGAACGATGAACGAGAAGGGAGATTACTTTTATAGTAACACACGGATGAGAGGAGGCTGTCTCTCATCCGTGTGCTTAAGCGAGGCAATTTTATACGCGGGGACGCTTGCGGTACAACCATAATCCAGGAACGGAAAGGCCAATGGATAATGCGCCAACAATTGATGAAGCCGTAAGAAAGTTGGTTAACAGGGCAATCATCAACGGTTCGCTGTATCCTAACTGGCTGATTTTTACCGCTGAAATCATCGCAGTGTAGGCGGGAATACCCGGGAACATGGGGATCACCGCCGCCACGGTGAAGACTTTCGGATGCGCCAGATACCAGCGTGACCACTGGATGCCAATGGTGCCGACCAACAGAGAAGCTATGAATGTCGACCATTCGATATTCAGCTCGGTAGTCATTAAGATCATCCGCGTACCATGACCCATGGCGACAAGTAGCGCACACCAGCGTAATGCCCTAATGGGGACGTTGAACACCATGGCGAAACCGACCGCCGGTATAGCCGCGAGGATCATATCCTGTGCCAGCGCCAACAGAAATTCGATTACACCCATCCGCGTAGCCCCCATATGGTTAATGCCATCACCACACCGACGCAGGTCGCCAGGGTCAACAGACTGGCGATCGCCCAACGTGCCAGCCCGGTATTAATGTGGCCCTTAAACATATCGGCGACGGCATTAATGAGTGGAAAACCCGGCACCATAGCCGTGTGATGGCCCGCTGTTGCTCTTCTTGCATGACTCGCCCTGTGTCATTAGACGTGTTGCAGATTGTCCAAATAATGAGATCCCTTTTGTATCATGAAGCGCGGTTGTTTTGACGTTGGTTAAGATCAAAATTGCGCTGATTAGTCCTGATCCCTATGGTGAGTCCGGTGTTGGACCGAAGTTTGTATTTGTCATGAAGTAAATTATTGTATGAATATTATCATTTCAATGAATTAATGATTTTTTCTTTTACGCGTTCAGTTAATTTCCGATGGTATGTACTTTAAGTGAGTGAAGATAAATAACTAGCTAGATTTTATTACTTTTTTCTCGTTTTTCTGGCGAAAATGCTTGCATGGCGGCATTGTTCGTCTTTTTAATTATATAAAAAAGTGATTGAATTCCAGACCCATCATTAAGTATTTCTAACAACATAATTTAGATATTTTAAATGTGTCAAAGCTATTTCACCAGGTTATTATTTGAGGCTATTCTCCTGAAACATACAAAGGGCTTTTGTGTGCAGGAGCAACTGATATGAAAGTGAATGCTAAGGATAATTTATTCGCTTAGTCTATTGATCTGTTGGATTTATTTAAGGAATGAATATTCTGAAAAGCCATTATGATTTTTAGACAGTGGATGTGGAGGAAATATGTTGCCAGGATGCTGCAAAAATGGAATTGTTATCAGTAAAATACCCGTCATGCAAGCAGGGCTGAAAGAGGTCATAAAGACCCATTTCCCTGAATATGATATGACATCCAGCGCCTCTGCAGAGGAGCTTACCTTATTACAATTACGCCGTGCTGGGTTAGTGATTGTTGATTTAGCCGGACAAATTGAACACCCGCGAGCCGTTTGTGAGCATTATTATTCGTTAATCTCGCAATATCGGGAGATTCACTGGATTTTTATGGTGTCGCGCGCCTGGTATACCCTGGCGGTAGAGTTGCTGATGTGTCCCACCGCGACATTATTATCCGATCTCGAACCCATTGATAGTCTGGTCAAGACCGTTCGTTCCGGTAATGCCCATGCAGACCGAATCAGCGCTATGCTGACTTCTCCTGTGATGTCGGAAACGCAAGATTCAAATTATCAGTCTGTCGTTTTGACCATTTCTGAACGTAAGGTTCTGCGGTTGTTAGGTAAAGGATGGGGCATCAACCAGATAGCGTCATTGCTTAAAAAAAGTAATAAAACCATTAGCGCACAAAAGAACAGTGCGATGCGTCGTCTGTCAATTCACAGCAACGCGGAAATGTATGCATGGATAAATAGCGCACAGGGTGCAAGAGAACTTAACTTGCCTTCTGTTTATGGAGATGCCGCGGAATGGAACACAACCGAATTAAGAAGAGAAATGTCGCACTTATAGAAAAATGCGTCATGAGCAGTATCGGGATTGAGAGTTTATTCAGAAAGTTTGCGGGTAACCCCTATAAACTCCATATCTACACTAGCCGGGAGGCGTTCCAGGATGCTATGTCACGAGTCTCATTTACGGCGGTTATATTCTCGTTTTCTGCCATGAGAACGGAGCGCAGAGAGGGATTATCCTGTTTGAATGAACTGGCAATTAAGTTTCCACGTACCCGACGTTTGGTTATTGCAGATGATGATATCGAAGCACGATTGGGTG
>NZ_BBMY01000048.1 GCF_000759775.1 Escherichia albertii NBRC 107761 = DSM 17582 | reverse complement strand
TAGCTAACGGGGATCATTACGACTTTACGCACCGCAGGGCGCTCGGTGAGTTGCTGATACCAGCGTTCCAGATTTGGACGCGGTGTCCAGGTCAGTCCAACGTTGAGCAAATTGTAGATAAACGGCGCAATGGCAATATCACCTACCCCAAATTCATCGCCAGAGAACCATTTCACTTTTGCCAGTTCTGCATCAAGAAGAGCAAACAATGCATCGCACTCTTTGTAACTGGCATCGATGGCGGCTTGATCACGCTTTTCAGGTGGCGTTCTGACTAATCCCATCAGGATCCCGCGATGGGCATTGCTGAGCGTCTGGTTTGCCCAGTCCATCCACTTTTCGGCTTCTGCGCGACGAGCCGGTGAGTCGATCCACAAACGTTTTTGCCCGTACTGTGCCGCAAGGTAACGGACAATCGCGTTTGATTCCCAAAGAATTAAATCACTTTCGTCATCACGCAACAGCGGCACCAGTCCGTTGGGATTCATTGCCAGAAAATCGGCATCGTGGTTAACCCCAAACTCACGACCGGCCAGAATTTGTTCATAAGGCAGTTCCAGTTCTTCGAGCGTTAACAATACCTTTTTCACGTTAGTCGAGTTATTCCTACCCCACAGCGTAATCATAGTCCCCCCTTTTATACAGGCAGCCACAGGCTGAGCAGGACTTTGATGGTGAAGTAAAGTTAACTTTTAAGCAACAGCTGGCAAAAAATGACGGCAGAAGCAGCGAAGCGGCAGGATATTGCATAAACTTTAAAAACTTTACCAACTTACGGTTTCTTTAAGTTTGTGTGTGCGTTATTAATCACCGGACTTATCATACGGCGATATAACGTATTTTTTTGAATGGATACTCGGGTGGCATTTATGACGCAATACTCCTCTTTCCTTCGTGGTCTTGCAGCGGGTTCTGCACTTTTATTCCTTTTTGCCCCAACGGCATTCGCGGCGGAGCAGACCGTTGAAGCGCCGAGCGTGGATGCGCGTGCATGGATTTTAATGGATTACGCCAGCGGTAAAGTGCTGGCGGAAGGCAATGCGGATGAGAAGCTGGATCCCGCGAGCCTGACTAAAATCATGACCAGTTATGTGGTTGGACAGGCACTGAAAGCCGATAAGATTAAACTCACCGATATGGTGACGATCGGAAAAGATGCCTGGGCGACAGGAAATCCGGCGCTTCGCGGCTCGTCGGTGATGTTCCTCAAGCCAGGCGATCAGGTTTCTGTTGCTGATTTGAATAAAGGCGTAATCATCCAGTCCGGTAACGATGCTTGTATTGCGCTGGCTGATTATGTCGCGGGCAGCCAGGAATCATTTATTGGATTGATGAATGGTTATGCGAAAAAACTGGGGCTGACAAACACCACTTTCCAGACGGTGCACGGGCTGGATGCGCCGGGACAATTCAGCACCGCGCGCGATATGGCATTGCTGGGTAAAGCGTTGATCCACGATGTGCCGGAAGAATACGCCATTCATAAAGAAAAAGAGTTCACTTTCAACAAAATTCGTCAGCCTAACCGCAACCGCCTGTTGTGGAGCAGCAATCTCAATGTTGATGGTATGAAGACCGGTACTACGGCTGGCGCTGGCTATAATCTGGTCGCTTCGGCTACCCAGGGTGATATGCGTCTTATCTCGGTGGTGCTGGGGGCGAAAACTGACCGTATCCGTTTTAATGAGTCCGAGAAATTGCTGACCTGGGGCTTTCGCTTCTTTGAAACCGTGACGCCGATTAAACCTGATGCCACTTTTGTAACCCAGCGTGTCTGGTTTGGTGATAAGAGCGAAGTGAATCTCGGTGCTGGCGAAGGGGGATCCGTGACGATTCCGCGCGGACAACTGAAAAACTTAAAAGCCAGTTACACGCTAACGGAACCACAGCTCACAGCGCCGCTGAAAAAAGGTCAGGTTGTCGGGACCATTGATTTCCAGCTTAACGGCAAATCCATTGAGCAACGTCCGCTGATCGTGATGGAAAATGTGGAAGAGGGCGGATTCTTTGGTCGGATATGGGACTTTGTGATGATGAAATTTCATCAATGGTTCGGCAGCTGGTTCTCTTAATCTTCAGGTAACCGGATGACGCGTTAACGTCATCCGGTCATGTATTATGAGTACATCAACTTAATACGCTGTGCTTGCGCGTACTTCACATATTCATCTTCCGGGCAGCAATCGCTAACGACGATATCAAAGCGCTTCAGGTCCCCCATGCGTGCCGGACGAACTTTGCCAAATTTACTGTGATCGACAACCAGGACATGCTTTTGCGCCATCGACATCGCCCAGTGTTTTACCGGCAACTCTTCCAGGTTAAAACAGGTTGCCCCTTTACTGATATGCACTCCGGCAGCGGAATAAAAAGCGATATCCGGGCAGAAATTATTCAGGGTTAGCTGAAAATCGATCGGTTTGAAGATAGCGTTGCTGGCGTGGAATTCTCCGCCGCAAAGAAACGCCCGGCAATGAGGTTTCTCTTTCAGAGCCAGAAAGGTATTGAGTGAGTAACAAATCGCCGTGAATGGCGTTTCATCATCTATTGCTTCAATAATCCATGGCGTGGTGGTTCCACAATCAAAAAAGAGAGTCTGATCGGGCTCTACCAGCGTTGCAGCCAGTTTTGCCGCCCGACGTTTTTCTTCCACCAGGCGAGATTTTTGATCGCTTAACAGATAATGGCTGGCGCTGCGCGGTTCCAGAACGATATAACCACCGAGTAAAACGACAGGCGCGTTGTGGTTATTCAAGTCACGACGAATTGTCATTTCCGAAACCCCGAGCAGGGCGGCGGCGTCCTTAAGGTGTAACTTATCGCTGCGTTTTAATTCCTGGAGCAAGTGCCCGATACGCTCTTCGCGACGTGTTTCCATAATCCCTCTGAATAGTTATTAAAGCGAGCCGCGTAATACTACACTTTTTACTATAAATCAGTCACGCACCCAGCCTTTGCGGATTGGTAAAGCAAAGCAGAAACGATACCACGATTGCAGATGCTGGTAGAGTGTTAACCCCGCCGCCTGCCAGATAATCTGGGCGCTAAGGCAGCCAATCATACCTGCCAGCAAACCACCGAGCATGTCCAGAGGCCAGTGTACGCCAAGATAAATTCGCGACCAGGCAATAATTATCGCCAGAACCATCAAGACTGCGCCAGACCACAGGCGATGCCAGCATAGAAACGCCAGCGCGAAGGTGAAAATCACCGTACCGTGATCGCTGGGGAAAGAGTCATCCGCCGCATGATGTAAGAAGTTATAGCCGATATTCTCGGCAAATGGACGGTCGTGGGGAAACAGGTGACCCATTGTCCAGGAAACAAACAGGCTGACTGCCAGCGCGATGGCGATTTTTATCACCAGTTGTCGTTGAGCCGTAAGTCCCCACAGCCAAAGTACCACAGCCAGTAG
The DNA here is from genome assembly GCF_000759775.1 of Escherichia albertii NBRC 107761 = DSM 17582. Classification (GTDB taxonomy): domain Bacteria; phylum Pseudomonadota; class Gammaproteobacteria; order Enterobacterales; family Enterobacteriaceae; genus Escherichia; species Escherichia albertii. The sequence continues at coordinate 27,603 of NZ_BBMY01000048.1, read as the reverse complement.
CGGCACCACGGTAATCAAATCTTTAGCGATAAAAATCGCCAACGAGATCATCCACGGGGCCGAGTCTGGCGTCGCGTTAATAAGAGAGAATAGAGAAAGATTCAAATTTTCTAACATAACATCCAGACTTAAAAAGTGATTAATGGGGAGCCATCAGCTAACCGACGAGGATAAAGCGCGCGTTAAACAGGGTAAAGCGGCATTGTCTTATTTCTCTCAAACAGACTGGCTTGCAGCAGGTGATGGTAACGCGAAGAAATTAAATAAAGCTTAAAGAAAGAGTGGCTATATCAGGAATAATGTAAGAATGTGCTTAACTGGAGTTTCAGGTTCAAAATTTGCTTTCTCGGTAGCCGCGCTTTTATTAAACTTTTCGCGATTATTATTGGCGAAGAAATTGCATGCAAAATAGATTAGCTTCCGGTGCCAGGCTTGGGCGTCAGGCGTTACTTTTCCCTCTCTGTCTGGTGCTCTACGAATTCTCAACCTATATCGGCAACGATATGATTCAACCCGGTATGCTGGCCGTGGTGGAACAGTATCGGGCGGGTATTGATTGGGTCCCGACGTCGATGACCGCCTATCTGGCTGGTGGGATGTTTTTACAGTGGCTGTTAGGGCCGTTATCGGATCGTATTGGTCGCCGTCCGGTAATGCTGGCGGGCGTGGCGTGGTTTATTGTCACCTGTCTGGCGATATTACTGGCGCAAAATATTGAACAATTTACGGTACTGCGATTCTTGCAGGGCATTAGCCTCTGTTTTATTGGCGCTGTGGGTTATGCCGCGATTCAGGAATCTTTTGAAGAGGCGGTTTGCATCAAAATAACCGCGCTAATGGCGAATGTGGCGCTAATTGCTCCGCTACTCGGCCCGTTGGTGGGAGCAGCGTGGATCCATATGTTGCCCTGGGAAGGGATGTTTGTCCTGTTTGCGGTGCTGGCGGCGATCTCTTTCTTCGGTCTGCAACGTGCTATGCCGGAAACGGCGACGCGTATTGGTGAGAAACTGTCGCTGAAAGATCTTGGCCGTGACTACAAGCTGGTGCTGAAGAACGGTCGTTTTGTTGCCGGGGCTTTGGCGCTGGGATTTGTCAGCCTGCCGTTGCTGGCGTGGATTGCCCAGTCACCGATTATCATCATCACCGGCGAACAACTGAGCAGTTATGAATATGGTTTGCTGCAAGTGCCTATTTTTGGCGCGTTAATTGCGGGTAATTTGCTGCTGGCGCGTCTGACTTCACGCCGCACCGTTCGTTCATTGATCATCATGGGAGGCTGGCCGATTCTGATTGGTCTGGTTGTCGCTGCTGCGGCAACGGTCATCTCATCGCATGCATATTTATGGATGACGGCAGGGCTAAGTATTTATGCTTTCGGTATTGGCCTGGCGAATGCGGGATTAGTGCGTTTAACGTTGTTTGCCAGTGAAATGAGTAAAGGCACCGTCTCGGCGGCAATGGGCATGTTGCAAATGCTGATTTTCACCGTGGGCATTGAGATCAGTAAGCACGCGTATCTGAACGGCGGCAACGGTCTGTTTAATCTCTTTAATCTTGCCAACGGGATTTTGTGGCTATTGTTGATGGTTATCTTTTTGAAAGATAAACGGGTCGGAAATTCACGCGAAGGATAAAAAATGCCTGAGTGCGCAGAGTACTCAGGCATTTACGCATTAATGGTGATGGTCGTCGATCTGATGTTCGATAACCATCCCTTCGCCTACGCTGGCGAGGTGGCGAACATATGGATGTGGACGGTAAGCCGGAGCTGGCGTAGGGGCCACATATACTGTTTGCGGCACGGTGGTGACGCTGACGGCTTGCGGCACATTAACGGAGTCAGGAACCACGACCACTTTGTATCCGCCTGGCACATCGACGGTGACACTTTGCGCCATTGCTGCACCAGTAAAGCTCAAAAGAAATACGCCCAACAGTAGACAATTCTTCATAATCATTTCGCCTGAAATAATCCAGAGGGTTAATTTCTGCGAATTATGCGACCTTCATTCGGGCATTGTGTTGCCGGGCGTGCTGCCGTTTTATTGATTAAATGGCGCTTCGTGTTTAAGAACTTTATCGATCACGTCCAGTACGCCTTCGTGGTTATTAGACCCTGCGCGGTATTTTGCCGCTGCAACTACGGCACTGCCGGCATTTTCCATTGCAAAGCTATAGCCGGCCTGGCGCAACATCTCTATATCGTTGCCGCCATCGCCAAAGACCACCACTTCGCTGTCGTCAATTCCCCAGAGCTTTTGGAGTTGACGCAGGCCATTGGCTTTATGTACGCCAGGAATAATCAGATCGATACTACCGTTGCCGGTATGTACCGGCACCATAATATCGCCAATCGAATCATGTAATTCTTTTTGTACTTGTGGAATTAGTTCGTCGGAGAGATTCAGGCCAAATTTAAAGAAGATATCTTCCAGATTGTCAAAGTTATCGACGTATTCCAGTCGGTGATAATACATCTCTGCTACGGCTTTCATTTCGTCGTTATACTTTTTCAGGGTATAGGCGCTATTTTTACCGCAGGCGATGATTTCAACCTCCGGGCGCGTCAGCAAATGTTTAACAATAGTGGTAAATGCCTCCTTAGACAGCTCGCCATTAAAAACATCTTTGCCTTCGCTCACTACCCAACCGCCATTTTCTGCCACAAAAGCAATTTCATCAGCAATGTCGGGAAAGAAAGAAATTAGCTGATAATATTGATTACCACTGGCGACCACAAAGCGGATACCTTGTGCTTTCATCTGCTGATACTGAGCCATAAACCGCTCACGGTTATAGCTTTTTTGATCGCTTAAGAAAGTACCGTCCATGTCTACTGCAATTAATTTAATGCCCATCAACTATTCTCCATCGCAGTTTGCGTTTTTATATCGGGTTTGGCGACAGCCCTGGCAATGATTGCCGCGAGTATGACCAGCGCCAGCACAACCAGCATTGCGCTACGTAATCCATAATGTTCGCCGAGATAGCCCAGCAGCGGCGGCCCGACGAGGAACGCCAGATAACCGGTCGTTGCCACCACGCTGACACGGGTTGGCGCATCGGGGCCGGTATCGCTGGCAGCCGAAATAGTCAGAGGGAAGCCCAGCGACGCGCCCAGTCCCCAGAGAACAACGGAAACTCCGGCCACCCATGCGCTATCGACAAAAATAATCAGCCCGATCCCCAACGCTCCCATCAATGCACTGGCGCGCACAACGGCAACGCGACTGTAGCGGTCAATAAACCAACCACCGGTAAAGCGTCCTGCGGTCATCCCTAGTGTGAAACCGGCGTAAATCAGTGAGCCGGAAGTAGGGCTAAAGCCGTGACCATCGACCATGAGTAATGGTAGCCAGTCGTTGGCGGAACCTTCGGCAAAGGCCATTGCCAGCACTATGACACCAATCAATAACAACTGAATGTCGCGATAAAAAGGCACGCCTTTTTCACCATGTTGTGCGCCATCGGCAGCATTTTTTCCCGTACCATCGGGTATTGCCTGAATAGCGATATAAATAGGCGTGATGCCAACCACCGCCGCCAGCAAAATGTGAATTGTTGCCGGAACACCGAAGGCCGTCAGCGCCATCCCTACACCAGCGCCTGCCAGCGTGCCCAGGCTATAAAAGCCATGCATCATTGGCAAAACTGTTTTATTCATTTCGCGCTCAACGGTGGCGCCTTCAACGTTTATCGCCACTTCTGCGGAACCAAAACTGGCCCCAAAGACGCCAAGACCAACGGCAAAGAGTACGGGCGATATCAACCAGAGCGCCAGACTTAATATCATCATCCCGAGCAGAGCGCAGGACATCGTGACCAGGATGACGTTACGCGTTCCAAAACGTTTCACTAACCACGCCGAGCAGAGAATACCGCTCATCGAACCGATCGACAGACCAAAGAGGACACAACCCATCTCAGCGATAGATACAGAAAGAATATCTCGAATTGCGGGTGTACGGGTTGCCCAGGAAGCCATTAATAGTCCGGGTAAAAAGAAGAACATAAACAGCGCCCACATACGGCGTTTTAGTGCTTTGCGTGAAGAATTTGCTGTCATAGCTCACGTCAAAAAAGAGAAGGGAAGACAACATTAGCAAGGTTGTGTACATTTGTACACAATTGCAAAGAGAGGAAATGACATGCGTCGCGCTAACGATCCCCAACGGCGAGAGAAAATCATCCGGGCTACTCTTGAAGCCGTAAAACTGTACGGTATACATGCTGTTACGCATCGCAAAATTGCCGTTCTGGCTCAGGTTCCGTTAGGGTCGATGACTTACTATTTTTCGGGAATCGACGAACTTTTGCTGGAAGCATTCAGTCGTTTTACGCAGACCATGTCCCTGCAATATCAGACTTTTTTTGATGATGTTAGTGATGCTTCCAGCGCTTGCCAGGCCATAACAGAGATGATCTACAGCTCGCAGGTGGCAACCCCGAATAATATGGAGCTGATGTATCAACTCTACGCTCTGGCCAGTCGGAAACCGCAATTAAAAACGGTCATGCAAAACTGGATGCAACGTAGTCAGCAAACCCTCGAACAATGGTTTGAACCAGGAACAGCCCGGGCGCTTGATGCGTTTATTGAGGGGATGACGCTGCATTTTGTTACTGACTGTAAGCCGCTATCGCGCGAGGAGATTTTGAAGATGGTGGAGCGGGTCGCGGGACTGGAGACAAATTTCAGGCAACAAAAAACCCATCAACCTTGAACCTAAATGGCGGGGTTGATGGGCTCCACAAAATGGGGACATCAAAGAAAAGCAGTGGCACTAATTAAGACTGATGCCCCGAAGAAAAGTTCTGCGCTTGTGCAAAAAAATTTCATTCTCAGGGCAACTTCAGGTTTATCCGAGTCCTGGCCACACCATTACAATGATTGTCCCTGCCAGCGTCAGTAGCACGTTAGCTATTGCATAGGTACCTGCATAGCCCAGCGCCGGGATATTACTGCGCGCAGTATCGCTGATAATCTCCATTGCCGGAGCGCAAGTACGTGCTCCCATCATTGCGCCGAATAACAGCGCACGGTTCATACGCAGTACGTAAGCACCGAACAGGAAGCAGATAACCACTGGCACCAGACTGACAATCAATCCGGCAATCAGCATTTGACCGCCAATTGCGCCAAGACCGTTATTGATGCCGCTACCGGCGCTTAAACCAACGCCTGCCATAAACACCATCAAACCGAACTCTTTCACCATGCTTAAGGCACCCTGCGGAATATAGCCGAAGGTAGGATGGTTGGCGCGCATAAAGCCCAGCATAATACCGGCAAATAACAATCCGGCAGCATTACCCATACCAAAGCTAAATGTACTGAACTGGAAAGTGATCATCCCAATCATCAGACCAATGACAAAGAATGCGCAGAATGCCAGCAAATCGGTAACCTGGCTGTGAATTGAGATAAAGCCAATGCGATCGGCGATGGTTTTCACGCGGCGGGCATCACCACTGACTTGCAACACGTCACCTTTATTAAGCACCACGTTGTCATCGATTGGCATCTCTATCTGGCTGCGGATGACGCGGTTAAGGAAGCAACCGTGATCGGTCAATTTCAATTGCGCCAGACGTTTACCAACGGCGTTATGGTTTTTAACTACTACCTCTTCAGTGACGATACGCATATCGAGAAGGTCACGATCAAAAACTTCTTTACCGTTACGGAAGCTGGGATCGAGTCGGGCATGAGCGTCAGGGTAACCGACCAACGCAATTTCATCCCCCATTTGCAGCACGGCATCGCCATCCGGGTTCGCCAGAATCCCATTACGGCGGATACGCTCGATATAGCAACCCGTTTGCCGATAGATGCCCAGTTCTCGCAGATTTTTGCCGTCGGTCCATGCAACCAGTTCCGGGCCGACGCGGTAGGCGCGGATGACAGGTAAATAGACTTTACGGCTGGCGTCGGTGTCCAGACCTCGTTCACGGGCGATCTGTTGAGCACTGGTCTGCAAGTCCTGATGCTGCAACTTCGGTAAATAACGCGCGCCGACAATCAGACTGACCAGACCAATTAAATAGGTTAACGCATATCCGAGGCTAAGATTATCCAGTGCCAGAGAGAGCTGCCTGCTTTCCATACCAGAATGGCGTAACGTATCGCCGGCACCAACCAGAACTGGTGTTGAAGTCATGGAGCCAGCTAACATCCCGGCTGTCAGGCCGATGTCCCAGCCAAACAGCTTACCCAGCCCTAAGGCGATCAGCAGCGCACTGCCGACCATTACCAGGGCTAACATTAGATAATTTTTCCCATCGCGAAAAAAAATGGAAAAAAAGTTGGGTCCGGCTTCGACCCCGACGCAGAAAATAAACAGCATAAAACCAAGATTCAGTGCGTCGGTGTTAATGCTGAAATGTTGTTGGCCTAATAACAGCGATACGACCAAAACGCCAATGGAATTACCCAGTTGGATTGAGCCAAGTCGTAATTTCCCGAGACACAGCCCAAGCGCGAGGACCACAAATAATAACAGAATGTAATTCCCATTTAACAATTCGGCGACGTTTATATTCACGGAGACTAACTTCTTGTTTACGAGTAAGCTGTTGAAAGAAATGGTAATTTACGATAATGTTTTTACCAGAACTCAGGGCGCAGATTCATTCAGCGCACCTAAACGATAGTAAAGCAACAATATATTTTACTAGTGTAATCACATTAGGTACCAGCGGCTATAAGAATTGCGTTGGCCTATATTAGCATGGAATGCGAAGCGGCTTTATCTTACTGAACGCCACACTGGCGAAAAATGTGTTCGATAGACGCAGTGTCAGGAGGAACGAGTGAAACATAAACAACGTTGGGCGGGGGCAATCTGCTGTTTTGTCCTTTTCATTGTGGTGTGCCTCTTTCTGGCGACGCATATGAAAGGCGCTTTTCGGGCTGCCGGGCACCCTGAAATCGGTCTGCTGTTTTTCATTCTTCCTGGAGCGGTTGCCAGCTTTTTTTCACAGCGTAGAGAAGTTCTTAAACCGCTGTTTGGCGCAATGCTGGCAGCACCGTGCTCGATGTTAATTATGCGACTGTTTTTTTCTCCCACCCGCTCATTTTGGCAGGAGCTGGCGTGGTTATTAAGTGCAGTCTTCTGGTGTGCGCTGGGAGCGTTGTGCTTCTTATTTATCAGCAATCTGTTCAAGCCACATCACAGAAAAAATCAATAAAGCCCTCAAACAGAGAGGGCTTATCCGGCGATCAGGCGTCAAGATTCTCTTTCACCCATGCGGCAAAATCGGTATAGCCGCCAATGTGTTGCTGATCGACAAAAATCTGCGGCACGGTTTCTACAGGCTTCCCGGCTTTCTGCTGCAAATCTTCTTTAGTGATCCCTTCAGCACGAATATCAACATACTGATACTGAAAATCATCACGTTCGTTGCTCAACTGCTCTGCCAGATCTTTCGCTCGCACGCAGTAAGGACATCCCGGGCGCCCAAAAATAACGGTTTGCATTGTTTCTCTCCTCACAGGTTGATGTTTGTCATGATCACGCCAAAGCTTATTCGCTAAAAGTAGGTTTAGGCTGTTGCATTGATTGGCTAAAACTATGATTGATTAAAGCTATAACTGTTAAGCACAACGTAACGAAAGGTTTTAAACTGGCTGTTCACTTTGTAGAGGGAAGCTTATGCGCGCGATGGGTAAATTGCCTAAAAGCGTGTTGATACTGGAATTTATCGGAATGATGCTGCTGGCGGCGGTGCTGTTATCGGTAAGCCACTACCTTACGTTTCCGGCGCCGTTTGCTACGCCAGAAGCGCAAATTCTGATGATTTTTCTCGGTGTTTTACTCATGCTTCCCGCTGCCGTGGTGGTTATTCTTCAGGTGGCAAAACGACTTGCCCCACAATTGATGAACCATCCACCGGAATCTTCACGTTCAGAAAGAGAAAAAGATAATGACGCCAACCATTGAACTTATTTGCGGTCATCGCTCCATTCGCCATTTCACTGATGAACCTGTTTCTGCTGCGCAGCGGGAGGCGATTATTAACAGCGCCCGGGCGACGTCCAGCTCTAGTTTTTTGCAGTGCAGCAGCATTATTCGCATTACCGATCCCGCACTGCGTGAAGCCCTGGTGCCGCTAACCGGTGGGCAAAAACACGTTGCGCAAGCTGCAGAGTTCTGGGTTTTCTGTGCCGACTTTAACCGTCATTTACAGATTTGCCCGGATGCCCAGCTTGGTCTGGCTGAACAACTGCTTCTCGGTGTGGTTGATACGGCGATGATGGCGCAAAATGCGTTAACTGCGGCGGAATCGTTGGGATTGGGCGGAGTATATATTGGCGGCCTGCGCAATAACATTGAAGCGGTGACGGAACTGCTGAAATTGCCAAAGCATGTTCTGCCTCTGTTTGGTCTGTGTCTTGGCTGGCCGGCGGATAATCCAGATCTTAAGCCGCGTTTACCTGCCTCTATTCTGGTGCACGAAAACAGCTATCAACCGCTGGATAAAGAAGCGCTGGCGCAATATGACGAGCAATTAGCGGAATACTACCTCACTCGCGGCAGCAACAATCGTCGGGACAACCTGGAGCGACCATATTCGCCGGATGATTATTAAAGAGAGCCGTCCTTTTATTCTTGATTATTTACATAAACAAGGTTGGGCGACGCGCTAAATCGGTAATGCCGGTGTATGATACGCCGGCTTTTGGCCAGGTTGACAGAGAGGTACAGGGTGAAAATTGCCATATTGTCCCGGGATGGAACGCTCTATTCGTGTAAGCGGCTGCGTGAAGCTGCGATACAGCGCGGTCACCTAGTTGAAATTCTCGATCCGCTTTCTTGTTACATGAACATTAATCCTGCTGCGTCTTCGATTCATTATAAAGGGCGCAAGCTTCCTCATTTTGATGCAGTGATCCCGCGTATTGGTACCGCCATTACCTTTTATGGTACGGCAGCGCTGCGCCAGTTCGAGATGCTGGGCAGTTATCCGCTGAATGAATCCGTCGCCATTGCTCGCGCGCGTGACAAATTGCGCTCAATGCAGTTACTGGCGCGTCAGGGCATTGACCTGCCCGTCACGGGCATTGCGCATTCGCCGGACGATACCAGCGATTTGATCGAGATGGTCGGTGGCGCGCCGCTGGTGGTCAAACTGGTCGAAGGCACACAGGGAATTGGTGTGGTGCTGGCGGAGACGCGGCAGGCGGCGGAAAGCGTGATTGACGCATTTCGCGGGCTGAACGCTCATATTCTGGTACAGGAATATATAAAAGAGGCGCAAGGGTGTGATATTCGTTGTTTGGTTGTCGGCGATGAAGTGGTTGCGGCAATTGAACGGCGAGCGAAAGAGGGCGACTTTCGTTCCAATTTGCATCGCGGTGGTTCGGCAAGTATTGCCAATATCACGCCGCAGGAGCGCGAAATTGCTATTAAAGCCGCGCGGACGATGGCGCTGGATGTTGCGGGGGTAGATATTTTGCGTGCTAATCGTGGACCGTTAGTGATGGAAGTGAATGCGTCGCCAGGTCTGGAAGGCATAGAAAAAACGACCGGTATCGACATCGCGGGTAAAATGATCCGCTGGATTGAACTTCACGCGACGACAGAATTTAGCCTTAAAACGGGCGGTTAATTGCAATATCGTTGTTGATCATGGTTTTGCCTGCGCTTTTTGCGTAAGCTGTGCCGGTCTTTTTATCGGAAGAGGTTGTACAAAATTATGACATCGCTGGTCGTTCCTGGTCTGGATACGTTGCGTCAATGGCTCGATGACCTGGGGATGAGTTTTTTTGAATGTGATAACTGTCAGGCGCTGCATTTGCCGCATATGCAGAATTTCGACGGTGTCTTTGATGCCAAAATCGATCTGATTGATAACACGATCCTGTTTTCTGCTATGGCCGAAGTCAGACCATCTGCCGTGTTGCCGCTGGCGGCAGATTTATCGGCTATCAATGCCAGTTCGCTGACCGTGAAAGCATTTCTTGATATGCAGGATGATAATCTGCCAAAACTGGTGGTTTGCCAGTCTTTATCTGTTATGCAGGGTGTGACCTATGAACAGTTTGCATGGTTCGTGCGCCAGAGCGAAGAGCAGATTTCGATGGTTATCCTCGAAGCCAATGCCCATCAACTGCTACTGCCTGCCGAGGATGAAGGGCAAAACAACGCGGCTGAAAACTATTTCCTTCACTGATAACTCCTTTTGATCTCGCAGTCGCTGTTGCAGTGACTGCGTGTCGTAATATTTTCTGCTGAATTTAACCTTTCATTAAAGATTATTTCACTTATATGGTGGCGAATTCGTTTTATCGCATAGATCAAATGCGAATAAAAATTTGCTAAATGCCGTTTTTTAATTACAGCTATAGTTTCAAACCCTGGCTAAAGTTATTCTTGCGAGGCTTTTATATAGCGAGCAATGCTGGCCGGGAGAGAGTTCTCTTTTTTTACACCGTGCCGATAAAGAATATGCACGTTTATTGCATATCTTTCAGTGTGACAATTTTTGTTCGTTTGTTAACGAACTTTCAGAAGGAAAGAGATATGGCTGCCTTAAATAAAAAATGGCTATCGGGTCTGGTTGCAGGCGCTCTGATGGCTGTCTCTGTCGGCACGCTCGCGGCTGAACAAAAAACACTTCACATCTATAACTGGTCTGATTATATCGCCCCGGATACGGTAGCTAATTTTGAAAAAGAGACCGGTATCAAAGTCGTCTATGATGTTTTTGATTCCAACGAAGTACTGGAAGGTAAATTAATGGCGGGGAGCACGGGATTTGATCTTGTTGTTCCGTCAGCCAGCTTTCTTGAACGCCAGTTGACCGCGGGTGTGTTCCAGCCGCTCGATAAAAGCAAACTGCCAGCATGGAAGAATCTCGATCCAGAACTGCTGAAGCTGGTGGCAAAACACGATCCCGACAATAAATTTGCCATGCCGTATATGTGGGCAACCACTGGAATTGGCTACAACGTTGATAAAGTCAAAGCAGTGCTGGGCGAAAATGCTCCCGTTGATAGCTGGGATTTAATCCTGAAACCAGAAAATCTGGAAAAACTGAAAAGCTGCGGTGTCTCTTTCCTCGATGCGCCGGAAGAAGTTTTTGCCACCGTGCTGAATTATCTCGGCAAAGATCCGAACAGTACTAAAGCGGATGATTACACCGGGCCGGCTACCGATCTGCTGTTAAAGCTGCGCCCGAACATTCGTTATTTCCACTCTTCTCAGTATATCAATGACCTGGCGAATGGCGATATCTGCGTTGCTATTGGCTGGGCGGGCGATGTCTGGCAGGCGTCTAACCGTGCGAAAGAAGCGAAGAACGGCGTGAATGTTTCCTTTTCGATTCCTAAAGAAGGAGCGATGGCATTCTTTGATGTCTTTGCCATGCCTGCGGATGCCAAAAATAAAGATGAGGCTTATCAGTTCCTGAATTATCTGCTACGCCCGGATGTGATTGCGCATATCTCCGACCATGTGTTCTATGCCAATGCTAACAAAGAAGCAACGCCGCTGGTGAGTGCGGAAGTGCGTGATAACCCAGGAATTTATCCTCCGGCGGATGTCCGCGCGAAGTTGTTCACTCTGAAAGTACAGGACCCCAAAATCGACCGTGTGCGCACCCGCGCCTGGACCAAAGTGAAGAGCGGAAAATAATCTGCTGAATCAGAAGCCGGACGGGAACAAAGCTCCTGCCGGCAATTCGCACCATCATGGTGCGCTTGCACACATTAAATGCCGGAGAGCAGCCGTGAATGACGTTATCTCTCGCCCGCAGGCGAAAAACCGTAAGGCGCTGACACCGCTATTAGAAATCCGTAATCTGACCAAATCTTATGAGGGGCAACATGCAGTCGATGATGTCAGCCTGACCATTTATAAAGGCGAAATCTTTGCACTGTTGGGCGCGTCCGGTTGTGGTAAGTCTACGTTGCTACGGATGCTGGCAGGTTTCGAACAACCCTCTATCGGACAAATCATGCTTGATGGTGTCGATTTGTCACAGGTGCCGCCTTATCTGCGGCCTATCAATATGATGTTTCAGTCCTACGCGTTGTTTCCGCATATGACCGTGGAGCAGAACATCGCCTTTGGTTTGAAGCAGGACAAACTGCCAAAAGCGGAAATTGCCAGTCGGGTCAATGAGATGCTCGGGCTGGTGCATATGCAGGAGTTCGCTAAACGCAAACCACATCAGCTTTCCGGCGGTCAACGTCAGCGTGTGGCGCTGGCCCGAAGCCTCGCCAAACGCCCGAAGTTATTACTGCTTGACGAACCGATGGGCGCGCTGGATAAGAAACTGCGTGACCGGATGCAGCTTGAAGTGGTGGATATTCTGGAGCGCGTCGGTGTGACCTGCGTAATGGTCACCCACGATCAGGAAGAGGCGATGACCATAGCGGGGCGTATCGCCATCATGAATCGTGGAAAATTTGTCCAGATTGGCGAGCCGGAAGAAATTTATGAGCATCCGACTACCCGCTACAGCGCTGAGTTTATTGGTTCGGTTAATGTTTTTGAAGGGCTGCTAAAAGAACGCCAGGAAGAGGGGGTGTTGCTCTATTCTCCGGGACTGGTACATCCGTTGAAAGTGGATCCTGAAGCATCCGTGGTAGATAACGTGCCGGTGCATGTGGCGGTGCGCCCGGAAAAAATCATGCTCTGTGAGGAATCTCCTGCCGATGGTTGTAACTTTGCGGTGGGGGAGGTGGTGCACATTGCCTATCTTGGCGATCTTTCGGTGTATCACGTTCGTCTGAAGAGCGGACAGATGATTAGCGCCCAGCTACAAAACGCCCATCGTTATCGCAAAGGTTTACCAACATGGGGCGATGAAGTGCGCTTGTGCTGGGAAGTGGACAGTTGTGTGGTGCTGACGGTGTAAGGAGCAAAGATGAGTACACTTGAACCTGCTGCCCAGCCCAAATCGCCAGGCGAATTTAAGCTTTGGTTATCGCGGTTGCAAATGAAGCACGGGCGTAAACTGGTGATTGCGCTGCCCTATATCTGGCTAATCCTGCTGTTTCTGCTGCCATTTCTTATCGTCTTTAAAATAAGTCTGGCAGAGATGGCGCGCGCTATTCCCCCGTATACCGAACTGATGGAGTGGGCTGACGGGCAACTTTCCATCACTCTTAATCTCGGTAATTTTCTGCAACTGACCGACGATCCGCTCTATTTAGATGCTTATCTTCAGTCGTTACAAGTGGCGGCGATTTCGACTATTTGCTGTTTACTGATCGGCTATCCGCTGGCGTGGGCGGTGGCGCACAGTAAGCCCTCGACCCGTAATATCTTATTACTACTGGTGATCCTGCCGTCGTGGACCTCGTTTCTGATTCGTGTCTACGCCTGGATGGGAATATTAAAAAACAACGGTGTGCTGAATAATTTTCTGCTGTGGCTGGGGGTTATCGATCAACCGCTGACCATTCTGCATACCAATCTGGCAGTTTATATCGGCATTGTTTACGCCTATGTACCGTTTATGGTGCTGCCGATTTACACTGCGTTGATTCGTATTGATTATTCGCTGGTGGAAGCCGCACTGGATCTCGGTGCACGGCCGCTGAAAACGTTCTTTACCGTGATTGTGCCACTGACCAAAGGCGGGATTATTGCCGGATCGATGCTGGTCTTTATCCCGGCGGTCGGCGAGTTTGTGATCCCGGAACTGCTCGGCGGCCCGGACAGCATCATGATTGGTCGCGTGTTGTGGCAGGAATTCTTCAATAACCGTGACTGGCCAGTGGCTTCGGCGGTGGCGATCATCATGTTGTTGCTGTTGATCGTACCGATAATGTGGTTCCACAAGCATCAGCAAAAAAGCGTGGGAGAACACGGATGAATAATTTACCGGTCGTTCGTTCACCCTGGCGGATTGTGATTTTGCTACTGGGCTTCACCTTTCTTTATGCGCCAATGCTGATGTTGGTTATCTATTCGTTTAACAGCTCGAAGCTGGTGACGGTGTGGGCAGGCTGGTCAACGCGCTGGTACGGCGAGTTATTGCGTGATGACGCGATGATGAGCGCGGTTGGTTTAAGCCTGACAATCGCTGCCTGTGCGGCGACGGCGGCGGCGATCCTCGGGACTATTGCGGCGGTCGTGCTGGTACGTTTTGAGCGGTTTCGCGGCTCAAATGGCTTTGCCTTTATGATAACTGCACCGCTGGTGATGCCGGATGTGATCACGGGCTTGTCGCTGTTGTTATTATTTGTCGCGCTTGCGCATGCTATCGGCTGGCCAGCGGATCGCGGCATGTTGACCATCTGGCTGGCGCATGTCACCTTTTGTACGGCTTATGTGGCGGTGGTTATTTCTTCGCGACTGCGAGAGTTGGATCGCTCTATTGAAGAAGCCGCGATGGATCTCGGCGCGACGCCGCTGAAAGTGTTTTTCGTTATTACGCTACCGATGATCATGCCAGCGATCATTTCTGGCTGGTTACTGGCTTTTACTCTGTCGCTTGATGATCTCGTCATTGCCAGTTTTGTCTCCGGCCCCGGAGCCACCACATTGCCGATGCTGGTTTTCTCTAGCGTACGGATGGGAGTGAATCCAGAAATTAACGCTCTGGCGACGTTGATCCTTGGTGCGGTTGGCATTGTTGGATTTATCGCCTGGTATTTAATGGCACGTGCAGAAAAGCAGCGGATACGCGATATCCAGCGTGCAAGACGTGGCTGAAGACACTAAAATTTGCCAACTTGGCTATATTATGCCGCGCAGGTTGCGGCATTGTTTTCATGGAAGACGAAACGTTGGGATTTTTTAAGAAAACATCTTCATCACATGCCCGTCTGAATGTACCCGCGATGGTACAGGTAGCGGCGCTTGCCATTATTATGATCCGCGGCCTTGACGTGCTGATGATTTTCAATACGCTGGGCGTGCGTGGTATTGGTGAGTTTATCCATCGTAGTGTGCAAACCTGGAGCCTGACGCTGGTCTTTTTAAGCAGTCTGGCGCTGGTATTTATAGAGATCTGGTGCGCGTTCTCACTGGTGAAAGGCCGTCGCTGGGCACGTTGGCTCTATCTGCTGACACAAATCACTGCGGCCAGTTATTTGTGGGCAGCCTCGCTCGGTTATGGGTATCCAGAGCTGTTTAGCATTCCCGGTGAATCAAAACGCGAAATCTTTCACAGCCTGATGTTGCAGAAGTTGCCGGATATGCTCATCTTGATGCTGCTATTCGTGCCCGCTACCAGTCGGCGGTTCTTCCAGTTGCAATAATGTGTATAATCGTCGCCCCTGATGATGTGAAGGTCAATGTATGCAGTGCGCACTTTACGACGCGAGTCGCTGTCGTTCCTGTCAGTGGATAACCCGGTCGATTCCAGAACAACTTTCCGCTAAAACCGCCGATCTTAAAAACTTACTTACCGATTTCCCGGTTGCGGAATGGTGCGTGCCAGTCTGCGGCCCGGAACAAGGGTTTCGTAATAAAGCCAAAATGGTGGTGAGTGGTAGCGTTGAAAAACCACTGCTCGGTATGTTGCATCGCGACGGCACACGGGAAGACCTTTGTGACTGTCCGCTTTATCCTGCCTCATTTGCGCCCGTTTTTGCGGCGCTAAAACCGTTTATCGCTCGTGCGGGGTTAACGCCCTACAACGTGGCGCGTAAGCGTGGCGAACTGAAATACATCCTGCTGACTGAAAGCCAGAACGATGGCGGTATGATGCTGCGTTTTGTACTGCGTTCCGAAACCAAACTGACGTAATTGCGTAATTGCGTAATGCGTTGCCGTGGCTACAGGACCAACTACCTCAGCTTAAGGTCATTACCGTCAATATCCAGCCAGTGCATATGGCAATTATGGAAGGGGAGACGGAGATTTACCTGACTGAGCAACAGGCGCTGGTGGAGCGTTTTAACGATGTGCCGCTGTGGATCCGTCCGCAAAGTTTCTTCCAGACCAATCCGGCGGTCGCCAGCCGGCTTTATGCCACCGCGCGCGACTGGGTAAGGCAACTGCCAGTGTGGTACATGGATATCGATACCACGGCTAAGTACAAATCTGGTGTTACTACCGTAAAAGACTCGGTACGACTGGATCCGTGGGTGTTTATGTTCTCCGCAGGATATCGTTTTTAATTTTCTCTGCAAAACCTCTGCAAAACCCCTCTGCAAAACTGGTCATCAAATGACCAGTTTTTTCCATTCCTTACCGCGTGCGTCGTTGTAAATATCGGTCATTTTTTGATTCGAATGGCCTAGCAAAATTTTGGTATCAACCCCCTGCTCTCTGAACAATCGCTCTGATAAAGATCTCTGCTCATGGAAAGAGGGTGGGGTGCCATTAGCACGCCAGTTGTAATCCACAGAATCCCGGGCTTTTTTAAATGCAACGGTTAATGTTGCTGGCTTAACCATCCCGCCGCGCTTAGCTGTCCCTTTCGCGTGATGGTGGTGCAATAGCCACGGACTAAGAACGCAATCGCGGCAGGATGACACTACATCATCCAGGGTGAGATTTAATTTATCGCAACGCAGAGCCAGAGGGATGGCAATCCGGGTTCCTGTTTTTTGCTGTTCGACATGAAGATAACCATCCCGGATATCCGAAAATTGCATTTTGCAAATATCTGAAAGGCGCTGGCCTGTCATCAGTGCCAGCAGCATACCGCGCTGTAAAAAGTAACCATTCTTTTCCGCTGCGTTATAAATCATCATCCACTCATCAAAAGTCAGTCGCTGTCTTGATATCCGCACCTGCGGTTTTTTTGCCGATTCTGCAGGGTTAAAGCCTGGCGGGACATCGCCCGTTTGCTGAGCTTCCCGGAAAACATCGATCAGTACTTTCCTGAAAATTTGTCCCATTCTGTTATGTCCTCTGGCCTTGTACTCTTCCAGTACTGATACCACATCTTTTACGGTTATGGCATCTAACGGTCTGGTGCCAAAACGTTCATCAAATACCCTGAGAGGGGCCGCTTTCTGTTTCAGCGTGTTGAGTTTGATCTCGCCGTTTTCATATCTTTCCTGTTGAATTTTTCTGTAATTATTCAGAAAAATGGTAACGGTTGATGAACCGCCGGTATCACTAATAATTTTCTCCTGCAGACTGAGCATTTGTTCCATTTGCTGCCGGGCAAGACGGCTGTTCGCTTCTGCTGCAATAGTTTCTGCCAGTTTCTGGTCAATACTGCCGAGACCGTGATTTTTGCCTGTTATGGGATGCCTGTAACGCCAGTAAACTTTGTTATTTCTTTTGTCAAAATACGGAGATAATCCCGGAACATCGGTTTTATATTTTCGCGGACGCGCCATCTTCCAGTATCCTCTTCAAAGCAGGGTGATCTGTGGCGATCACCTCCGGCTTGTTTACCATTCCGACAAAGCGAGCTTGCGGATCCACTCGCCAGCGTCTTCCAACTTTTTTGGGGAGAGGAAATATCATTCCGGCTTTAGCGTATTTACTTAACGTACTCGGAGTAGGGACCGGTTCACTGAATTCCTCTTTTGCCCACTCAGTGAGCAGAATAAGTCTTGCCATGAGCGTCGTTCGCTAATCATGGTCGCCGCCACTATAGCTGGTGGGCAACGACCGGGGTTGAACATTAAAAATCAGCCTGATTTGGGATCAGTTTTTGCCAGATAGCTGAAACGTATTTTGCCTGGTAACGGGCGTCATCAAGTGCATTATGGCGCTCACCTTCGAATGGAATAGCCGTTCTGGCATCGAAGTCTATGGCTTTCCCCAGCTCAACGATTGTGCGTACATCGCGATCGTTGTAGTAACGCCACGGGCAGGGGATCCCCTGCCGTTCGTATGAACGGCGCAAAATCGTGTTGTCGAAGTTGGCTCCATTTCCCCAAACCTGAACAAAAAATTCACCGGAGTTTTCGTCGATAAATTCCCGCAATTGTAACAGTGCATCATCTAACGGGATTTCATCGGTCATAATGGCAGATTGCGCTTCGCGTGATTGCTTAAGCCACCATTTAATGGTGTCCCGATCAATGACTCCGCCAGCAGTTTCCAGATCGATAGTCTTACTAAATTCCGGTCCCATATCTCCGGTTTGCGGATCGAAAAATATTGCACCTATTGAGATGATCGGGGCATCAGGATTTTTTCCCATGGTTTCAAGGTCGATCATTAGATGGTCACACGTCCTGCTGGTGGATGTGATTTCTTGATGACCGTTCACCTTAATTGAGTGATCTGCCGTCTCGCCAGTTTCATTATCGCTATCGTGATGCTGATTGCCGCCAGTGTTCTCCTTGTGTGGATGTTCAGCGCCTTCCATTTCCTCCGGATCATCTTCCTGAACTTCAGGCTGATACTCTTCATCGAATGTTTCCTGGTATGTTGCGTCGCCCATTACCGCGCCACAATCAGGGCAGTTGCCGCCGCCGGTCTGACCGCAGGCGGTGCAGACTTTTTCCACTTCCTGTTGCGCCACTGATTCAGGCTGTTTCGTTTCTGGCTCGTTTTGTAACGCATTTGGGCTGTTTTGTTCCGCTTTCTGGTCGTTCTGTTCCGTTTCTTGCTGGTTCTGGTTCACAGAATCGCGGGTCTGGTTCCCCTTAACCCATTTCGGATCATTCGGGTCGCTAATCCCTTCAACAAATTCACCACGTGATACTGCAAGCAGTTCATCGGCGTCAGGCTGGCTGATATTGGCTGCCTGCATAATTTTGTTTACTTCGTCAGCGGTAACTTTTACTGACCCTGGTTGTGCGGTCGTGTCAGATGCACCAGTATTTTGTTGTGAACCTGAGTATGTACCGTTTTTGCGGGCGAAATATTCTTCTTTCGTGATTTCAGTAGCCCCAGCAGACAGCGCCTTATCCAGACCAGAAAGTTTGTTTGCGCGACCGTATTTTTCGCCATCCTTGTCGGTGAAGAGGAAGTAGAACGGCCCCTCACGTTCTACAGATGGTTCGACTTCCACTTTGCATTCGGTTTTTTCGTTGTCCGGAATTGCCGTTTCCACTGCATCAGTTTCTGGTACTGGCGACGAGAGAGTATCAGTTGCGCTCTGATTTGTTCCTTCATCTTCAAACACGCCCTTTGTAGTCAGGTATTCAGTAATGTATTTGTTCAGTGCCACAGGGTCTTTGTGAATGTCGATCGGACGTTCACGGACAAGGCCAAAAATAGTCTGGCGGTCGTAGCGAAGGGCATCAGGTTGTTTGCGCATTGATGCCGAGATACGCTTCCAGTCTTCGCGGTCGTTGTCGATAACTTCATTTTTTGCCCAGCGATGGATGCTGCCGTCAATGTTTCCGGCATCCACATCACCAGGCCAGAGAGCGTAGGCCAGTTCGTCATCCAGTGTTTTCCATGTCTGCTTGTATTCGCGATGAATGGCAGCAATGACCGGGTTGATTTTTCCTGTTGAATTTTCAGTGTGCTGTTGATTGGCTCTGGCGCGGGCGAGATCAACAACAGACGTGTATTTTCCGGCTTCCTTGCGTTCACCTTCGCGACGTTTTTTCCAGATGCGCATCTCTGCCTGAATTTCGGGCCATTTGGCACCAGGCTTACATTTATGCTTAACCCACCCGATGGCATGCAGCTTAAGCTCCGGATACATGGCGTTAACTTCTGGCATTTTCATCAACGCTTCAACGATATGTCCGTCGAATGTTGCCATGTCTTCCTGCAACAATTCCTGTGCGCTAATAACCATATCAATGGTGATGTTTTCACATGTGTCGAACTTAACCATGACAGCGTTCTGTACTTCAGGGGCCAGCTTGTCAAAAGTGACGTTCATCGGATCTGATTCAGTCTCAACCGGGACAAAGGAAGCAGACGCCTCATCCCAGCGGTTTTCCTGCATATATTCAGCATCCCAGGAATCGAGGGCAGGGCGGGGTATGCCGGGTTTATCCTCACAGACAATAAATTTATAAGCGCAGTCCTGAGCTGCAGGGAATTGCTCCAGAAATTGCCAATGAAATTTTGCGCGTGCGCGACGCTCATCACCGGCTTCAATGGCAGTGGCCACCGCAACAACGCTATCTTCTTTTATGGCCTGTTCATCAGGAATAGCAGCGCAAATAAAGACCTTACTCATTTTGTTTTAACCTCATTACAGATTTCAGGGTGAACGAATCCCTGCCATTGCTGGCATTTTTAATCCGTTGGTATGGTGTTAATATGGCTGGAGGGTTATCCAGCCGGTGTTTCGTTATTCAGGTACAGCGATACTTTTTTTACCGGGAGGCATTCACCAGAAATTTTTTGCTCGTCTCTTGCCTGGAGGCAGGATTCTTTACTGGCATAAATTCCGGTAATCACATTCTGTGATTCACCCGTTATAAGAAAAACCGTCATCATCAGTGCAAATGCTGAAGTCATTGACGTTCTCCGAAAATACCAAGTTCAAGAAGAGCAATTCGGGAAAGTATGGAATTATCATTGAGCAGATAAGGCTCATATTTCCTCATATTAATGGCATCTTCAGTAAACTCCCGGTTACTGAGCAGAACACCAATATCAAAACAACCTTCAGACGTATTAACGTTTGGTAATAACGTTTCCATTATCGCGTCCTCAACAATGAATTTTGTGATGCAGTGCCTGGTGCCTCCAGGTGACGTTAACCAGTTAACAATTAACGCCGGATTAGTTGATGCTCGTTACGCCCGTAAAATACCGCCTTACTGCTTTAACTGTTCCGCGTGCGCATAGCCGCATTCACCGCATCACAAAATTCACTTTAAAAAGGGCGGATATCCGTTTCCGCCGAATCACCAGAAAAGTGATAACAGAGGGCGTTGCAGCGGGGTTGTCACTTAAGCGTATGGTCAACCTGACAACCCGGTGTCCTCAGCGGGGAAGGAATAACCCCGCCATACTTACCGCCGCGCCATTTCGCGGATTGCCACAACCGGAAGCGCACGGTCGAATTAAATTTAACGACTACCTACAGAGAGACGAACTTCGCCGTGCGCTTTCGCGTTATGCCCTGACTTTTCAGGGATATATCCTTTTCAGTAAACTGTCAGTGCCGGATTCTTATCCGTGTCCGGCGCACGCACTCTACCTCACCTGTGAATAAATTAATGATTAATTGATATTTTGTTGTTTGATTCAACTTTCCCATCGGATGTGTGATGCTTTAAATCACAGGAATTAATACTGCTTGCTGTAAAATGATTTTCAAGGGGAGCTATTCGAATCCCTTTCTTTTTCATTAACAAGCCAAATCCTTTATTAATGATGTCCATTAATTCCAGGAAGTATTTTTCATGTAAATCCTGGTTATCAGAGAGCTGCTTCTCTTCGCACAGACCGATAAAGGCACGACGCACGTTACCGGATATAGTATCGATGGTTTCTTTTTCTACGGTACTCAGGTCAAGAGTCGCCAGTTGGGAACGAACTATATTCGCTGCCATTTCCTGGAATTGCATTGGTAAATCTTTAAATTCCATTATTAGCCTCGTTGGTTAGCTATTAACGCGGGTATGTAATCATTCTGGCAATGCTTAATGCCGCTGCTTTTTCCAGCCTGGTGATATCCTGCTCCAGAGCGGACAGATTTTCAGCCTGCTTAGTCCTGGCTTCATTGGCCCATTTCAGATCCTGCACTGCATTAATTTTCTGGCGCATCCACTCATAAAGTTCATCATCGGTATAGTCTGGCGCGATGATGACGGGTTCTCGTTTCTGCATACTGATTCCTCGCGGTGCTGTTTCGCTTATCAGCCGTTAGATTTTCCCGAACTGGAAAGCGCCTGTTTAAATTCACTGAAGCTGAGAGCTTCTTCGCCTTCGGCAAGACCATCGAAGTATTCTTCGTAAGCCTTTTCCATGATTGTGTCGAAATCCATATCACTCACCTGAGTTTCTTTCCAGCCAGCGACGGGCACCATTTTCGGTTTTAAACGTTTTGCTTTTGGTATACGTCATCGCGGTGAATGTGCCGTCCTGGTTGGGAAACACGCCGTACACCAGAGATTCGTTGTTGCCAAGCTCGATAGTATCCATGCTGACCTCATTTCCCCTTAACGCCGGGTGGCGGAACTAAAACCTACAGCGCCGTGCTGTTCTTGATAGAAATATTGGTAAAGCAGATATTTTAAGTCAACAGTATGGCGTATGATATTTTTGATTTGGTAACTATGTAAATGTTTTTTCAAGGGAAAAATATTAGTTATACAGCTGATTTGCAGAAGTTATGGCACAAAAAAACCGACTAAGACGTCGGTTTTTTTGTTGTGGATGGGGTAGTGAGCGGTGGCTACTGGTTACGTTTCTTTAGTGCCAGCATGTTCTCGAAGGCTTCCTCGTAGAGCTTGTTTAGTCCACGTAGCTGGTTAAGGAGTTTGGTTTTTTCTGACGCAGGTAGAATCTCGAAGAGGTTAAGTAACTCTGCCTGTTCTTCATTGACCAGCCTCCATCCTTTGCCTGAAAAGTTATCATCATAAGTATCTGATGATCTTACATAATTCATTAAGTCTTTAAGGTCTTCTCGAATGTCCTCTGGTTTTACCTTTAACAGAGCCGCAAATTTTAGCGCAGCGTCGGTATTTACCGGTATCTTGCCGTTCAGATACTGGCTAACGGTGCCTTGAGATTCGAATCCCAACAACTCAGCCGCCAGCTCTTGAGTCAGCTTCAGCTCTTTTTTTCTTGCATTCCATGCGGCTTTTAAATTCTTGCTCGCTTCTGGAGTTGCAATCACTTCGCGTGTTTTTTTCATACATAGAGTTTATTTGTTTTACCAATATTATCAAAGATAGTCTGGCTATTGATCTTTAAAATTAGCGGGGCTAATATTTGCTCGAGGCATAACGTAGAAGGTTGGCTATGAACTTAAGAGACTATTTAAAAGAGAAACATATCACCCAGCTACAGTTTGGGAAGCTAACGGGTTTATCTCAGGTGCATGTAAGTCGAGTGCTGGGGGGCTATGAAAGATTCAGCCCTGAAAAAGCATTACGTGTTGCTGAAGTAACGAATTTCGAGGTTACACCTCATGAACTCCGGCCTGATATTTACCCGAATCCAACCGACGGCTTACCTGTTGGATTCAAGGCTAACACACCAAATGCATCGGAGTTGATTCATGAAAATCAGGCATGAGCACATCCGCATGGCGATGAATGCCTGGGCGCATCCGGACGGTGAAAAAGTTCCGGCAGCTGAAATAACCCGGGCTTATTTTGAGCTTGGTATGACGTTCCCGGAATTATATGACGACAGCCATCCGGAAGCCCTGGCTCGCAATACCCAGAAAATTTTCCGCTGGGTGGAGAAAGACACTCCTGATGCGGTTAAAAAAATTCAGGCGTTGTTACCAGCGATCGAAAAAGCAATGCCGCCTCTGCTGGTGGCCCGAATGCGCAGCCACAGTTCAGCTTATTTTCGGGAGCTGGTGGAGACGCGGGAACGACTGGTGAGAGACGCTGATGATTTTGTCGCAGTGGCGATCGCTGGTTTCAACCAGATGAATCGTGGTGGCCCTGCAGGAAATATTGTGGCTGTGCATTGACTCGCAATATTCATACCGGATCACTTCCGGCAATTTGTGAGTAAAAAGATTCGGTATCAGAAGAGGTGAGTATGGCTAACGCCTGGCTCAGATTATGGCATGACATGCCAAATGACCCTAAGTGGCGAACAATTGCCAGGGTGTCAGGGCAGCCAATTGCAACAGTGATGGCAGTGTATATCCACCTTCTGGTGAGCGCGTCACGAAATGTCACGACATGTCACGGCGTGTCACTACGTGGTCACATTGATGTCACGACGGAAGATTTAGCAAGTGCGCTTGATGTGACGGAAGAAGTAATTGATTCAATTTTACAGGCAATGCAGGGGCGGGTACTTGATGGAGATTTAATCACCGGATGGGAAAAACGCCAGGTACTGAAAGAGGACAATGGCAACGTTTCACAAACCGCGAAATCCCCGGCAGAGCGCAAGAGAGCGCAGCGCGAGAGGGAAAAATTACGAAAACAGAATGAGGGGTGTCACGACGAGTCACGCATATGTCACGACATGTCACGACGAGTCACGACAGATAAAGATACAGATAAAGATACAGATAAAGAATTAAACCCCACACATAACGCGCACGTGCGCGAGAGTGCTCCAACCGGTGAGTCGCATGGTACGCCGTTGCAGGCAGCAGAACCTGCATCCCTGGATGGACTGAGCGAACCCATCGGGAAATTTCCGATGGTCGATGACTGGCATCCGTCGCCGGATTTTCGACGACGGGCTGCGTTGTGGGGGATGGCTTTGCCGGAGCCGGAATTTACACCTGCTGAACTTGCCGCTTTCCGGGACTACTGGGCAGCGGAGGGGAAAGTTTTCACGCAGGTTCAGTGGGAGCAGAAATTCGCCCGTCACGTAAATCACGTCAGGGCGCAGGTTAAGCCAGTCAGCAAGGGGGTAAACCATGCAGCAGCACCAGGTGGCACCGCATCACGGGCAGTTCAGGAAATTCGGGCAGCACGTGAGCAGTGGGAACGTGAAAACGGATTTATCAGCGACGGAAACGGTCTGGAAGCTGTGGGAACTCATGGGGGAGGTTTATTCGAACCGCTGGACCCAGAAGAACGGGGCCGCACCTTCGAAGCTCTGGATTGCACAGATTGGCGCGATGACTGAGCAGCAAATCCGACAGGTCTGCCGCCAGTGCATGGACCGCTGCCGGGCGGGTGAAACATGGCCTCCGGACCTGGCTGAGTTTGTGGCGCTGATTTCAGAAAGCGGGGCCAATCCATTTGGCCTGACGGTGGATGCTGTGATGGAGGAGTACCGCCGCTGGCGTGATGAGTCCTGGCGATATGACGGAAGCGACAAATATCCGTGGCCTCAGCCTGTGCTGTACCACATCTGCCTCGAAATGCGTACCAGAGGGATTGAGCGCCAGATGACGCAGGGTGAGTTAAAACGACTTGCGGAACGGCAACTGACGAAATGGGCAAAGCATGTTGGTAACGGGATGAGTGTTCCGCCAGTGCGACGACAACTGGAAGGGGTGAAACACCCGCAAGGGCCAACGCCAATTGAACGGCTGAAACAGGAATACGAACGCCGGAAGGCAGCTGGTTTTATTTGAATCTGAGAAACGATTTTGTCGGAGGAAATTTTAATGGAAACCGTATTTGACGCACTGAAAGCAATGGGAAAAGCCACATCGGTAGAACTGGCCGCGCGACTTGATATCAGTCGTGAAGAGGTTCTCAACGAGCTGTGGGAACTCAAAAGAAATGGCGTCGTTGATAAAACTGGTCACACCTGGTTTCTGGCTGGCGAAGGTGAATCCCGGGTAACCGAAGAGCGGCCAGTAAAATCTGAAGCACAGGATATGCTGACCGGGGAGGTCGAACAAAAAGTTACCGCAGACATGATGATTGAGTTTATCGGTCAGGATGGTGCTAAAACGTGTGAGGAACTGGCGGGTAAGTTCGGCGTCAGTACTCGCAAGGTTGCCTCCACGCTGGCGGTGGTAACCGCAACGGGGCGGCTGGCACGCGTTAATCAGAACGATAAATTTCGTTACTGCATGCCGGGCGATAATTTACCAGCAGAGCCGAAAGCCGCGCTGGTAACGGAAAGTGATGGTAAGGCCTTTCCTCAGCCAGCAGGTGCTGCGTTACCAGTCCGGGAAGCCGCAACACAGGAAGAAATTAAAACAGAAACTGTGGCGGACATTGTGCAGCCGTTGCCATCGTTTACCGAAACGCAAGCAGATGAGCTGATTTTTCCGTCCCTTCGCAGGGCAAACCTGGCGCTGCGCAGGGCGAAAAGTGATGTTCAGAAGTGGGAGCGAGTCTGCGCCGCGCTGCGGGAGCTGAACAAGCACCGGGATATTGTTCGACAGATTACTGATTCTTCCCGCCGTGTTGTATCGGAAAAGTGATTGCCGGAGGCGCTTATGGCAAAAGTATTTACACAAGAAGAGCGGGAAAAAATTAAAGGGCAGGTTGTTGAACTTGTACGTCTGAGCGGTCGCGAGACGTTGCGGCAACTGGAAGCCAAGACAGGTGCGACAAGATATCTGATGAGTGTTCTCGCCAGAGAGCTGGTTGCCAGTGGCGATGTATACAACTCTGGTTACGGGTTATTCCCGTCTGAACAGGCGCGTAAGGACTGGCAAAATGCTCGCAAAAAACTCTCAAGGGCAAAGGTGAAGAAACCTGCAGTGGTTGATCCGGACCTTATCTGGTCGTTACCAGACGGCGAAATACGCCGCTACGACAGGCGCCTGAATATAATCTGTCGCGAGTGCCGGAAGAGCGAAGCTATGCAGCGTGTACTGGCATTTTATCAAGGAAATGTTAGGTATTTTAGACGTTACTAGATTAAAGAGCATTAGTTCAGATGTGAATTGACATTTTCATGGCGCAGGGTAGAGCCAGCGTGGTTGTCCGCTTTGCGTCAAAACCAGATATTACCAGATTTAGACATATATTCCCGATAGCCCTGCTCTGATGCTACACTCTGTGCTATTTTCATGACCCCAATAAAAATATTTATGACTATTGCTGATTTCAAACGGCCTAAATTGGAGCTCCCAAACGGGGCAAACAAACTACTACTGCACTCTTGCTGTGCTCCATGTTCCGGTGAAGTGATGGAGGCGCTTCAGGCCTCGGGAATCGACTACACCATCTTTTTCTACAACCCGAACATTCATCCTCAGAAAGAGTATTTAATTCGTAAGGATGAAAATATTCGCTTTGCTGAACAACACGGCGTGCCGTTTATCGATGCTGATTACGACACCGACAACTGGTTTGAACGTGCCAAAGGAATGGAATGGGAGCCTGAGAGGGGGATCCGTTGTACCATGTGTTTTGACATGCGTTTTGAGCGGACAGCGTTGTACGCTGCTGAAAATGGTTTCAGTGTGATCAGCAGTTCACTGGGCATTTCACGCTGGAAAAATATGCAGCAGGTTAACGAGTGTGGGCGGCGAGCTGTTGCGCATTATCCGGGTATGGTGTACTGGGATTATAACTGGCGCAAGCAGGGCGGCTCGTCCCGTATGATTGAAATCAGCAAGCGCGAAAAATTCTATCAGCAGGAATATTGTGGCTGTGTGTATTCTCTGCGCGATACCAATCTACACCGCAAATCTCAGGGACGCCCTCTTATCAAAATTGGCCAACTCCACTACGGAAAAGAAGAGAAGGAGTGATTTTATGGATCACCTTTCTGATTGATTTCATATTGGCGAGGTGACGTGAGTTAAGTAGAATGGCTGCGGGTGCTTGAGGCTATCTGTCTCAGGCATGAACACTGAAAGGCAGATAGAGAAAAGCCCCAGTTAACATTTCGCGTCCTGCAAGACGCTTAACATTAATCTGAGGCCCAATCTATGTCTCACAAATGTAGGTTAGCCTCTTACGTGCCGAAAGGCAAGGGGAAGCAGGCTATGAAGCAGCAAAAGGCGATGTTAATCGCCCTGATCGTCATCTGTTTAACCGTCATAGTGACGGCACTGGTAACGAGGAAAGACCTCTGCGAGGTACGAATCCGAACCGGCCAGACGGAGGTCGCTGTCTTCACAGCTTACGAACCTGAGGAGTAAGAGACCCGGCGGGGGAGTAATCTCCCGCCACCTCTGATGTGCCAGGCATCCTCAACGCACCCGCACTTAACCCGCTTCGGCGGGTTTTTGCATTAGTCT
>NZ_BBMY01000049.1 GCF_000759775.1 Escherichia albertii NBRC 107761 = DSM 17582 | reverse complement strand
GGTGCCGCCGCCGCGCGTAACGTCGGTGAAGTAAAAGCAGTACACGTTATTCCCCGCCCACATACCGATGTCGAAAAAATCTTACCAAAGGGAATTAACCCATGAGCAGCAATGAACTGGTCGAACAAATCATGGCACAGGTCATCGCCCGCGTAGCGACGCCAGCGCATGAGGTTCTCCCAAAAACCACTCATCAAACACGAGAGACGGCTATGGCAGAAAAAAGCTGCACGTTAACGGAATTTGTTGGCACCGCTATTGGCGACACTGTAGGTCTGGTCATTGCGAACGTTGATAGCGCCCTGTTGGACGCGATGAAACTCGAAAAACGCTATCGCTCCATTGGCATTCTGGGTGCGCGTATTGGCGCAGGTCCACACATTATGGCCGCTGATGAAGCGGTAAAAGCCACAAACACTGAAGTTATTAGCATTGAACTTCCGCGCGATACCAAAGGCGGTGCCGGACACGGCTCGTTAATCCTCTTAGGCGGCAACGATGTTTCCGACGTGAAACGCGGTATTGAAGTTGCCCTGAAAGAACTCGACCGGACCTTTGGTGATGTCTATGCCAACGAAGCCGGGCATCTTGAACTGCAATACACCGCCCGCGCCAGCTATGCACTAGAAAAAGCGTTTGGCGCACCTCTGGGTCGCGCTTGCGGCGTTATTGTCGGCGCTCCAGCCGCTGTTGGTGTTCTGATGGCCGATACCGCGCTGAAGTCCGCCAATGTGGATGTAGTGGCATACAGCTCACCAGCTCAAGGCACCAGCTACAGCAATGAAGTCATTCTGATTATCTCGGGTGACTCCGGCGCAGTCCGTCAGGCGGTCATCTCCGCACGCGAAATCGGTAAAACCGTACTTTCGACTCTCGGCGATACACCGAAAAACGATCGCCCTTCCTACATCTGAATTCCCTGAGGCAGATTCATGAGATCGAAAAGATTTGAAGCACTGGCCAAACGTCCGGTCAACCAGGACGGTTTCGTTAAAGAGTGGATTGAAGAAGGCTTCATTGCGATGGAAAGCCCGAACGATCCAAAACCGTCAATAAAAATTGTTAACGGCGCCATCACCGAACTGGATGGAAAACCTGCCAGCCAGTTTGACCTGATCGACCACTTTATCGCCCGCTACGGCATCAATCTCGCGCGTGCCGAAGAAGTCATCGCGATGGACTCGGTCAAACTAGCCAATATGTTGTGCGATCCCAATGTCAAACGTAGCGATATCGTTCCCCTTACCACTGCAATGACGCCCGCTAAAATCGTCGAAGTAGTTTCGCAAATGAATGTGGTAGAGATGATGATGGCGATGCAAAAAATGCGCGCCCGTCGGACACCATCACAACAGGCTCACGTCACAAACGTTAAAGATAATCCAGTACAAATTGCTGCCGACGCGGCTGAAGGTGCATGGCGCGGGTTTGACGAACAGGAAACCACCGTCGCCGTTGCTCGCTATGCGCCGTTCAACGCCATCGCTCTGCTGGTGGGTTCGCAGGTTGGGCGCCCGGGCGTTTTGACCCAATGTTCACTGGAAGAAGCCACCGAACTGAAACTCGGTATGCTAGGCCATACCTGTTATGCCGAAACGATTTCTGTCTACGGCACAGAACCCGTTTTCACCGATGGCGATGATACCCCGTGGTCAAAAGGATTTCTCGCGTCGTCTTATGCTTCTCGCGGCTTGAAAATGCGCTTTACTTCCGGCTCCGGCTCTGAAGTGCAGATGGGCTACGCGGAAGGGAAATCAATGCTTTATCTCGAAGCTCGCTGCATTTATATCACCAAAGCTGCAGGTGTTCAGGGGTTGCAGAATGGTTCGGTAAGTTGCATTGGCGTTCCATCGGCGGTACCGTCAGGCATCCGTGCAGTGCTGGCGGAAAATTTAATTTGTTCATCGCTTGATCTGGAATGCGCCTCCAGTAACGACCAGACCTTTACCCACTCAGATATGCGCCGTACCGCGCGTTTCCTGATGCAGTTTCTGCCGGGCACTGACTTTATCTCTTCCGTTTTTTCCGCTGTGCCGAACTACGACAATATGTTTGCCGGTTCAAACGAAGACGCCGAAGACTTCGATGACTACAACGTCATCCAGCGTGACCTGAAGGTTGATGGCGGTCTGCGACCGGTGCGCGAAGAAGATGTTGTCGCCATCCGCAATAAAGCTGCACGCGCTTTACAGGCTGTCTTTGCCGGTATGGGATTACCCCTGATTACCGATGAAGAGGTCGAAGCAGCGACCTATGCCCACGGCTCGAAAGATATGCCGGAACGCAACATCGTAGAAGACATTAAGTTCGCCCAGGACATTATCAATAAAAACCGTAACAGCCTGGAAGTAGTGAAAGCCCTGGCGCAAGGTGGTTTTACCGATGTCGCCCAGGACATGCTCAACATGCAAAAAGCGAAACTGACCGGCGATTATCTTCATACCTCAGCCATTATCGTCGATGACGGACAAGTGCTCTCTGCGGTCAATGACGTCAATGATTACGCCGGACCGGCTACGGGTTATCGCCTGCAAGGAGAACGCTGGGAAGAAATCAAAAATATCCCCGGCGCACTTGATCCCAACGAAATTGACTAAGGGTGAGAAATGGAAATTAACGAAAAATTACTACGTCAGGTAATCGAAGACGTGTTGGCAGAAATGCAAACCAGCGACAAGTCCGTGTCATTTCGCACACCTGTCGCCGCTACTGCCACTTCCACACCGGATGCCGGAAGTTTTTTGACCGAAACTGGCGAAGCCCAACAAGGTACTCAACAGGATGAAGTCATTATTGCTGTAGGCCCGGCATTTGGCCTGGCGCAGACCGTCAATATTATCGGCATTCCGCATAAACACATCTTGCGCGAAGTGATTGCCGGCATCGAAGAAGAAGGCATTAAAGCCCGTGTGATTCGCTGCTTTAAATCGTCTGATGTCGCATTCGTGGCGGTCGAAGGCGATCGCCTTAGTGGTTCCGGCATTGCTATTGGTATTCAGTCAAAAGGCACCACGGTTATCCACCAGCAGGGGCTTCCCCCTTTATCTAACCTGGAACTTTTCCCGCAAGCGCCTTTGTTGACGCTGGAAACTTACCGCCAGATTGGCAAAAACGCTGCGCGTTATGCGAAGCGTGAATCTCCACAACCAGTTCCGACCCTCAACGATCAAATGGCGCGGCCTAAATACCAGGCCAAATCAGCCATTTTGCATATCAAAGAGACGAAGTACGTGGTAACTGGCAAAAAACCGCAAGAACTGCGTGTGACGTTTTAACAAAGGAAACCTTCATGAATACCGATGCAATTGAGTCGATGGTCAGGGACGTGTTGAACCGCATGAACAGTCTACAGGGTGTAACTCCTGTTTCTGCGGCTCCCAACTCGTCAATACAGAGCGCCAAAGTGACTGATTACCCGCTGGCAAATAAACATCCAGAATGGGTCAAAACGGCGACCAATAAAACGCTCGACGATTTCACGCTGGAAAATGTACTCAGCGATAAAGTCACCGCCCAGGATATGCGCATAACCCCTGAAACATTGCGTATTCAGGCCGCGATTGCCAGAGATGCTGGTCGTGATCGCCTGGCGATGAATTTTGAACGTGCCGCCGAGCTTACATCCGTGCCGGACGATCGCATCCTTGAAATCTACAATGCGTTACGCCCTTATCGTTCAACTAAACAAGAACTCATTGCCATTGCTGACGATCTTGAACGTCGCTATCAGGCAAAAATTTGCGCTGCATTTGTCCGCGAAGCCGCAGAACTGTATGTCGCGCGTAAAAAACTGAAAGGCGACGATTAAGGACGAACTATGCGATATATAGCAGGCATTGATATCGGCAATTCATCCACAGAAGTTGCCCTGGCGACGCTCAGTACGTCTGGAGAATTGTTATTCGTGAGCAGCGCCCTTGCGGAAACCACCGGAATCAAAGGTACGTTGCGTAACGTACAGGGTATTCAGGAGGCTCTCGTACAGGCAACGAAAAAAGTCGGCATCAATGTCAGCGATATTTCACTTATTCGCATCAACGAAGCAACTCCTGTCATTGGCGATGTGGCGATGGAAACCATTACGGAAACCATCATCACCGAATCAACCATGATTGGCCACAACCCGAAAACTCCGGGCGGAGTGGGACTGGGCGTGGGGCTCACCATCACTCCACAAGAGTTGTTAACACGCCCGGCGAATGCCCCGTACATTCTGGTCGTGTCATCGGCATTTGATTTTGCCGATATCGCGACCATGATAAACGCCTCCATGCGTGCCGGGTATCAACTGACTGGCGTTATTCTGCAACGCGATGATGGCGTGCTGGTCAATAACCGACTGGAAATTCCTTTACCCATTGTTGATGAAGTCCTCTACATCGATCGTATTCCGCTCGGTATGTTGGCCGCTATTGAAGTCGCCGTTCCCGGAAAGGTTATCGAAACCCTGTCTAACCCGTATGGGATTGCTACTGTTTTCACCCTCAATGCCGAAGAGACTAAAAATATCGTTCCTGTTGCACGAGCGCTAATAGGCAACCGTTCTGCAGTCGTGGTGAAAACACCGTCTGGCGACGTTAAAGCCCGTTCGATACCCGCTGGAAACATCGAGCTGCTTTCTGCCGGGCGTACAATACGAGTTGATGTTACAGCAGGTGCCGACGCCATTATGAAAGCAGTCGGCGAGTGCTCAAAACTGGAAAACGTGACAGGCGAATCCGGTACCAATATCGGCGGTATGCTGGAGCATGTTCGCCAGACTATGGCGGAGCTGACCAATAAACCCAGCCACGAAATTTTTATTCAGGATTTACTGGCGATAGATACCTCTGTTCCCGTCAGCGTAACCGGTGGTCTGGCGGGTGAATTTTCACTGGAACAGGCTGTAGGTATCGCTTCAATGGTGAAATCCGATCGTCTGCAAATGGCGATGATCGCCAGTGAAATTAAGCGAAAACTGCATGTTGATGTACAGGTCGGAGGCGCAGAAGCAGAAGCCGCAATTCAGGGAGCCTTAACTACCCCTGGAACCACACGCCCTCTGGCAATTCTGGACTTAGGCGCAGGCTCTACCGATGCCTCCATCATCAATCAAAAAGGGGAAATGATAGCCACTCACCTTGCGGGAGCGGGCGACATGGTGACGATGATTATTGCCCGGGTACTGGGCTTAAATGATCGTTATCTGGCAGAAGAAATCAAAAAGTACCCGTTGGCAAAAGTAGAAAGCCTGTTCCATTTACGCCATGAAGACGGCAGCGTTCAGTTCTTCCCTACTCCACTATCCCCTCATGTATTTGCCCGCGTTTGTGTGGTGAAACCCGACGAACTGGTGCCCATTCCCGGCGATTTAACGCTGGAAAAAGTACGCGCTGTTCGTCGCAGTGCAAAAGAACGCGTCTTCGTAACCAATGCCCTGCGCGCGCTACGTCAGGTAAGTCCTGGCGGAAATATTCGCGATATTCCATTCGTCGTTCTGGTAGGCGGTTCTTCGCTGGATTTCGAGATACCGCAGTTAGTTACCGATGCGTTGGCGCATTATCGCCTGGTTGCCGGGCGCGGGAATATCCGTGGAAGCGAAGGTCCGCGCAATGCAGTAGCTACCGGGCTACTCATTTCCTGGCACAAGGAGTCGGCTCATGGAAAGTAAAGATCATGCGCCAGTCATTGTCGTCACGGAAATCGGTAACTGTATCAATACATGGAATGAGGTGCTTCTTGGCATTGAAGAGGAAGGTATTCCCTTTCACATTCAACAGATCCCGTCAGGTGAAGTTATCGATAGCACCTGGCAGGCTGCTCGTCAGTCCCCCCTGCTGGTTGGCATAGCCTGCGACCGGGAAAAACTGATTGTGCATTACAAAAACTTACCGACATCAGCGCCACTGTTTACGCTGATGTATCAACAAGATAACCATGCCCGGCGCAGCATCGGCAATAACGCTGCCCGCCTGGTAAAAGGCATTCCTTTCCGGGAAGGCCACTCATAATCCACAGGAGAAACGCCGTATGAACAACGCACTAGGACTGGTTGAAACAAAAGGGTTAGTTGGCGCAATTGAAGCTGCAGATGCCATGGTTAAATCCGCCAACGTACAGCTGGTTGGCTATGAAAAGATTGGTTCGGGTCTGATTACGGTGATGGTCCGCGGTGATGTTGGCGCAGTAAAAGCCGCCGTTGATACCGGGAGCGCTGCGGCAAGCGCCGTTGGCGAAGTGAAATCCTGCCATGTCATCCCGCGCCCACACAGTGATGTTGAGGCTATTTTACCTAAATCTGCATAACCCCATTTACTAAGGAGCACAGCGTGAAGCAATCACTGGGATTACTTGAAATCAGTGGCCTGGCCCTCGCCATCAGTTGTGCAGACGCGATGGCAAAAGCCGCGTCCATCACGCTGGTTGGCCTTGAGAAGACCAATGGTTCAGGCTGGACGCTCATCAAAATCATCGGTGATGTCGCCTCGGTTAATGCGGCAATCGCGACGGGTGCCAGTTTCGCCGGACAGCGAAATGGCCTTGTCGCGCACAAAGTGATTGCCCGCCCGGGAGAGGGCATTCTGCCCCACATACCAGAAGCCTTGAATGTGGCGGTTGAAACAAGTGAAACACCAGCACCAACAGTCGCCTCAGAGGTTATCAGTTGTAATTTGTGTCTTGATCCGGCGTGTCAACGGCAAAAAGGTGAGCCCCGCTCTCTTTGCCTGCACTCCGCTAAGTGAGGGGGGTAACAATGGATAAACAAACCTTGCAGGAGACTGTTAACCTGGTCCTGAATGAGATGCGCAAGCGCCCTATTCCTCTGGGTATTTCCAGTCGTCATATTCATCTTTCAACGGCGGATTATGTGCACCTTTTTCCTGAACAACCGATCAGCGAGAAAAAGTTGTTATTGCAACCAGGTCAATTCGCTGCTGAACAGGTTGTTACGCTGGTGGGACCAAAAGGGAAATTACACAACGTTCGCTTGTTGGGACCGCTACGTAACTCAAGCCAGGTGGAAATTTCCCGGACTGACGCCAGAACGTTAGGGATCACCGCCCCACTACGCATGTCAGGCGATCTCAGCGGTACTCCTGGGATTCGTTTGATAAGCCCATTTGCGGAGCTGGAAATCGCCTCTGGCGTTATTGTCGCGCAACGGCATATCCATATGTCTCCGCTTGATACCCTGATTTATGGCGTTACGCATGGCGATAAAGTGGCGGTTGCCATTGAAGGTAATGAGCGACGACTGATATTCGATAACGTTGCTGTTCGCGTCTCACCGGATATGCGCCTTGAAATGCATATTGATACCGACGAGGCCAACGCCGCAGGCGCTGATAATCCTGACGTTTTTGCCACACTGGTGTCGCTGCCATGAATAACATGCTGATGCAACGTATTGTTGACGAAGTGATTCTTCGCCTGAAGCAACGTGCGAAAAAGACACTCACGCTGACTGTTTCGCAACTGCGAGAAGCCAGCGTTCACGAGATAGTTCATCAGTATGCATCGTTACAAATTCGATACGTCGATCTGCTGTTGTTGCGACAACTGGCGGACAACGAAACGTCAGATCGCGCGGCGCTCCACATTCACGAGGCGTTAGGCTGGGGAATGCACATTCAATTGTCGTTACAGAGTCATTTCCTGAACGCCATCAAATTACAGGCTCTTACCCGTCTACCGCTAACCTGGTGCGATGAACAAGGGCAACCGATCTACCTTCATCATAACCGACTTTTAAGTTATGCCGACATAGCGCAGCGATGCGCGGGAATAGTGGTGCTGCAACGAAAATGTTGTGTGACCGCACTTGCGCGTGAAGCAGCAATTACCCGAAACATTCAGTTAATCAGGCAGGAATAACCTATGCATCTGGCTCGAGTCACCGGCGCGGTGGTATCCACGCAAAAATCACCTTCTCTGGTCGGGAAAAAACTGCTGCTGGTTCGCCGGGTCAGTGCTGATGGCGAACTGCCTCTCACGCCATTAACCGGCGACGAAGTTGCCGTTGATTCAGTCGGCGCTGGCGTCGGTGAGCTGGTACTCCTCAGCAGCGGCTCCAGCGCCAGACATGTTTTTAGCGGCCCCAACGAAGCCATCGACCTGGCCGTGGTCGGCATTGTAGATACGCTTTCGCGCTAAGGAGTTAAAAGATGGCGATTTATACCCGCACTGGTGATTCAGGAAGTACGTCTCTGTTTACCGGACAACGCGTCAGTAAAGCTCATCTACGCGTCGAAACCTACGGCACGCTGGATGAACTGAACGCGGCGCTCAGTCTGTGTTATTGCGCCACCGCCATCGAAAACCATCGCATATTACTGGAAGCCATTCAGCAACAGATATTTTGGTTTAGCGCCGAACTCGCCAGTGAAAGCGAACAGCCATCAGCGCAGCAGCGGTATATCAGTACAGAAGAAATCGCCGCGCTGGAAAAAGCGATCGATAACGCAATGAACGCTGTTCCTCCGGTTCACAGCTTCATTCTGCCAGGACGTTGTGAAGCTGCGAGCCGCATGCATTTCGCCCGTACGGTGGCCCGACGGGCTGAAAGGCGCCTGGTTGAACTAACAGCGGAAGCCAGCGTCCGCCATGTTTTACTGCACTATATCAACCGACTTTCCGATTGCCTGTATGCCCTCGCCCGCGTGGAAGACAACGTTGCTCATCAGAACCTGATGATTCAGGAAATTACAAAACGTTATCACGAGGCCAACCACACTTCAGCATTGAAGGAACGCACGATGTCGCTCACTTTTCAGGATCTTCACCAGCTCATTCGTAGCGCGGCAATGCGTGCGAATGAACTGCATATTCCCGTTGTTATCAGCATTGTCGATGCCAACGGAACAGAGAGTGTTACCTAGCGGATGCCTGATGCACTGCTGGTTAGCAGTGAACTGGCGCCGAAAAAAGCCTGGACCGCCGTGGCAATGAAAACGGCAACACACAAGCTTGCTGATACCGTGCAACCGGGTGCGCCGCTTTACGGGCTCGAAAGTCATATGCAAGGCAAAGTTGTTACTTTTGGTGGCGGCTTCCCCCTCTGGCGCGACGGAATATTGCTTGGCGGGCTTGGCATTAGTGGTGGCAGCGTTGAGCAAGACATGGATATTGCCCAAAGCGCAATGAAGGCAATTAATGTGGGAGCAAATCAATGAATAACGTTGAATTAGAAACACTGATCCGCAATATTCTGCGCGAGCAGCTTGTCCCCACGACATCGCAAACGCCAAAAAATGATATTTTCCAGACTGTCGATGAAGCGGTCTGCGCTGCATACCAGGCCTTTTTACGTTTTCAACAGTGTCCGCTTAAAACCCGCAGCGCCATTATCAGCGCCATTCGCGAAGAATTAACTCCCCGCCTTACAGAACTGGCGGAAGAGAGCGCTAACGAAACGGGAATGGGAAATAAAGAAGATAAGTACTTAAAAAACAAAGCGGCACTCGATAACACGCCAGGCATTGAAGATTTAACCACCACGGCACTGACCGGTGATGGTGGCATAGTTTTATTTGAATATTCCCCGTTTGGGGTTATTGGCTCGGTCACGCCAAGTACCAACCCCACGGAAACCATCATTAACAACAGTATCAGCATGCTGGCAGCAGGCAATAGCGTCTACTTCAGTCCACATCCGGGAGCCAAAAACGTATCGCTGAAATTGATCGCCATAATTGAAGACATCGCGTTTCGCTGTAGTGGCATTCATAACCTGATCGTTACGGTATCTGAACCGACCTTTGCTGCCACCGAACAGATGATGGCGCACCCTAAAATCGGCGCTCTGGCAATTACCGGCGGTCCGGGTATCGTTGCAATGGGAATGAAAAGCGGCAAGAAAGTGATTGGTGCCGGTGCGGGTAACCCGCCGTGTATCGTCGATGAAACGGCGGATATTGTGAAAGCCGCCGAGGACATCATCAACGGCGCCTCATTTGATTACAACCTACCGTGTATCGCTGAAAAAAGCCTGATCGTCGTGGCGCCAGTGGCAGATTATTTAATTCAACAGATGCAAAGTTTTGGCGCCCTTCTTCTTAACCATGAACAAACTGAAAAATTGCGTGCTGTTTGCCTGCCAGACGGTGTCGCCAACAAAAAACTGGTTGGTAAAAGCCCATCAACCTTGCTGGAAGCCGCTGGACTCCCTTTGCCAGTAAAAGCGCCTCGCTTACTGATTGCCGTTGTTGACGCCGATGATAGTTGGGTTACCTGTGAACAACTGATGCCAATGCTGCCTATTGTGAAGGTCAACGATTTTGATAGCGCTCTCACCCTGGCGCTGAAAGTGGAAGACGGCTTGCACCACACGGCAATTATGCACTCGCAGAATGTCTCACGGCTCAACCCTGCCGCGCGCGTTATGCAAACCTCAATCTTTGTCAAAAATGGCCCTTCCTGGGCTGGTATTGGCGTCGGCGGCGAAGGCTTTACGACCTTCACCATTGCGACACCAACCGGAGAAGGGACAACGTCAGCACGGACTTTTGCCCGCTCACGACGCTGTGTATTAACCAGCGGCTTTTCCATTCGCTAGAGAAACGGAAATGAATACTTTTACACTGCAGACGTGTTTATACAGCGGACCAGGAAGTCTCAAAGTACTTAGCCGTTTCACGAATAAACACATCTGGATTATTTGCGACGCTTTTCTGGCACGATCGCCATTGATTGATACGTTGCGCCTGGCGCTGCCTGACAGCAATCGCCTCAATATTTTTAGCGAAATAACGCCCGACCCAACCATCCAGACCGTAGTAAAAGGCATCACTCAGATGCAAACTTTACGCCCGGATGTGGTTATCGGTTTTGGCGGCGGCTCCGCGCTGGACGCCGCAAAAGCGATTGTCTGGTTTAGTCGCCAGTGTGCTATAGAGATTGAAACCTGCGTCGCCATTCCCACCACCAGCGGCACCGGCTCAGAAGTGACCAGCGCTTGTGTCATTAGCGATCCTGAAAAAGGGATTAAATATCCCCTTTTCGATAATACGCTTTACCCGGATATCGCAATTCTCGATCCCTCGCTGGTCATCAGCGTGCCGCCCGCGATAACTGCCAATACCGGAATAGATGTTTTAACCCATGCGCTTGAAGCTTATGTATCTCCTCATGCCAGTGACTTCACGGACGCGCTGGTCGAAAAAGCAGCTCAAATTGTCTTTCAATACTTGCCCACAGCAGTGAAGAAAGGCGATTGCCTCGTCACCCGCAGCAAAATGCATAATGCCTCGACGCTTGCCGGAATGGCCTTTAGCCAGGCTGGTCTGGGGTTAAACCATGCTATTGCCCATCAACTCGGCGGGCAATTTCATCTGCCACATGGCCTTGCGAATGCACTACTACTCACGGCAGTTATCCGCTTTAATGCTGGCGATCCACGCACCGCCAAACGCTACGTCCGGCTGGCAAAAACGTGTCGTTTATGCCCTGACGACGCCAATGACTCCGCAAGCCTGAATGCACTTATTCAACATATTGAACAGCTCAAAAAAGCGTGTTCAATACCAACTCTCGCCAATGCTCTGAAAGAAAAAAAGCAGAATGGTCATCGCACATTCCAGAGATGGTTCAGGCGGCGCTGGCGGATGCTACATTGCGTACCAACCCACGTGCGGCTGATGCCAATGCAATTACAGAACTGCTTGAGGAGTTGCTATGAACGTCGAGTTAACGTCCTGCAACGGTCAGACAATCCGCGAGCGAGTTCAGACAGCAGGGGTCGTGGGTGCTGGCGGCGCAGGATTTCCAACACATATCAAGCTGCAGGCGTGTGTTGATACTTTTCTGGTGAATGCGGCGGAATGCGAACCCATGTTGAAAGTGGACCAGCAGTTAATGGCACAGCAAGCCAGCCGCCTGCTCCGCGGTGTTCACTATGCAATGAAAGCCACCGGGGCCAGTAACGGAATTATCGCGCTGAAAGAGAAGTATCAACCCGCAATAAGCACACTCACTCCATTGCTTCCGCCAAATATCCGCCTGCATATTTTGCCCGACGTTTATCCCGCAGGAGACGAAGTGCTGACCATCTGGATGGCAACAGGTCGCCGCGTCCCACCTGGCGCATTACCCGTTAGCGTCGGCGTAGTTGTCAATAACGTCCAGACCGTGCTGAATATTGCCAGGGCAGTTGAGCAAGAGTATCCCGTGACGCGCCGCACACTCACCGTTAATGGTGCGGTTGCTAAACCAATAACGGTTAGCGTCCCCATTGGGATGTCTTTACGCGAAGTACTGGCGCTGACGGGCGGTGTAACAGTGGATAAACCCGGTTTTATCAATGGTGGGCCGATGATGGGAAGTTTGCTCACATCGCTCGACGCGCCAGTCAGCAAAATCACCAGTGGCTTGCTGGTATTACCCTACACGCATTCACTGATCCAACGTCGAATGCAGGATGATCGCAGTGTACTTACCGTCGCGAAAACCGTTTGTGAACAATGCCGCTTGTGTACCGATCTCTGCCCACGTCATTTAATCGGTCACGAACTATCACCACATTTGTTAGTTCGTGCGGTTAACTACCCACAACTCGCTACTCCGCAACTGTTACTGACGGCGCTCACCTGTTCGGAGTGCAACGTCTGCGCCAGCGTCGCCTGCCCGGTAGGTATTTCACCGATGCGCATAAACCGCCTGTTTAAGCAGGAATTACGCGCCAAAAATCTCCGCTATGAAGGTGCCTTAAACCCTGCGGATGTCATGACAAATTATCGCCTGATTCCAGTAAAACGGCTGGTGACCAGGCTGGGCTTAACCCCGTGGTATCAGGATGCGCCATTGTCTGAACACGAGCCTCAGCCCGAAAGAGTGACATTATTGCTACGCCAGCACATCGGCACCAGCGCAATTGCGTGTGTACAAAAAGGCGATCGTGTTGTTCGTGGGCAATGCGTTGGTCGCATTCCACACGGCACATTAGGTGCCCCCATTCATGCAAGTATTGATGGCACGATCAGTGATGTGACAGAAAACGCTATTACAGTTGTGAGAGGTTAACCATGTCGAAAGCGGTAGGTATTTTAGAACTTAGCAGTATCGCGAAAGGGATGGAAACCGGCGATGCCATGCTGAAAAGCGCCAGTGTTGAATTACTGGTCAGCAAAACGCTATGCCCCGGTAAATTTCTGTTGATGCTTGGTGGCGATGTGGGTGCTGTGCAACAGGCCATCAATAGCGGCATTTCCCTTGCAGCTGAAATGCGGGTCGACAGTCTGGTCCTGCCGAATATTCATCCCAGTATCCTGCCCGCAATCAGCGGCCTGAACCATGTTGAACAGCGCCGGGCTGTGGGAGTTGTCGAAACCTGGAGCGTAGCAGCCTGTATTGACGCGGCCGATCGTGCTGTTAAAGCGGCAAATGTGGTCCTCATTCGCGTGCATATGGCCTTCGGCATTGGTGGTAAATGCTACATGGTGGTTGCAGGCGATATTTCAGATGTTAATAACGCAGTCTCTGTCGCCAGCGAGTGCGCGGGAGAAAAAGGTTTGTTGGTCTATCACTCGGTGATTGCCCGTCCGCATGAAGCCATGTGGCGTCAGATGGTGGAGGGATAATGACAACTCAGCACACCACTGAACGGATGATTCAGGAATATGTCCCCGGTAAACAGGTCACACTGGCACATGTCATTGCTAATCCGGGAAAGGATCTGTTTAAGAAATTGGGTTTACCAGACACCGTTTCCGCTATTGGCATTCTGACAATCACACCGAGCGAGGCATCTATCATCGCATGCGATATCGCCACAAAGTCGGGCGCTGTAGAGATCGGCTTTCTTGATCGTTTTACGGGTGCGGTAGTACTGACGGGCGATGTTTCTGCTATCGAATATGCACTTAGCCAGGTTACCCGCACGCTGGGTGAAATGATGCACTTTACCGCCTGCCCCATTACACGGACCTGATATTATGCAACGCATGATGCTCATCGGCCCCAGCCAGTGCGGAAAAACATCACTCACACAATGCCTGTGCGGAGAGAATATTCATTATCAGAAAACGCAGGCTATCGTCTGGTCCCCGGCGACTATTGATACACCTGGGGAATACTTAGAAAACCGTAGCCTTTACAACGCGTTGCAGGTCAGCGCCTGCGAAGCAGATATTATCGCACTGGAGCTTAATGCGGACGCGCCGTGGTCACCTTTTTCGCCAGGTTTTACGACACCAATGAATCGCCCGGTTATTGGAGTAGTAACCAAAGCAGATTTAGCCAGCGTGGAACAAATATCGTTGGTGAAATACTGGCTATGGGAAGCGGGAGCACGCGATGTGTTAGTGACCAGTGCAGTAAGTAACATCGGAGTTGCAGAGCTTCTTGCCTTGTTGCATAGCGAATAAGGCTGTCGTTAATTTCGACATTTCAGTATGTTAGCAGACGGGAATAATGATTTGTAACGCAGAGAGAAGAGTTAATGATCAGTGAGGATTGTCTGGCAACCCCCACTGAATAAAACAGGAATTACTTCGCTTCGCCGTTTTTCATTTCGCCCAGCGCTTTCAGCTTTTTGGAGATATCACGGCGTTCTTTGGAGAGTTCAGCATTTTTGATGATGTAATCGTCAACGCGATCTTCATAGTCGCCTTTCATGCTGGCAATAATGCCCTGGATTGCTTCGACGCTCATACCAGGTTTGATGTAATCGCTCAGGTTTTCCAGCAGCAGAACACGCTTCTGGTTGTCACGGATCTTTTTCTCAACGTCCTGGATTTCACGTTGCAGTTTGTTCTTACGGCGGAACAGACGAACAAATTCCAGTACATCCTGGAATGAAGGCTTGGTAGTTTCCATTTGTATACCCCTGATAATGTGAGAGTCGGATTCGTTTAAGCAACCGCTATTCGTTAGGGCCAACATTACTCATAGCTGCCGCAGATGACAATGCTTTTATCCCTTTTCACTATCATACCCTTTATCCTTGCTGAATCGAAGCAGCAGAAAAATGGTTCTGAAGGCCGGGATTTATCTGCGCAAGGCCCGACAAATCAGATTTGACAGCAACTCTAACTGGTGTGCTGTTTCCATGTTCAGCCAGACATAGCCATATATGGGCGTCTCAGCAATCTTCAGCTCATGGTGGTTATCGAGCAACTGGCGCAGCTCTTCCACAGCATCGTTCAATTTTTCCGTATTGGCAAAAACCGGTTGCGGATTGCCTTCATACAGCGCATGAACAAGCGACAACAATATTTGCTGCATCATTTGCTGCGTATCACGCAGTTTTTGCGCGTTCAGTAACACGAAATGGCTGGGGCGTGTGGCCCAGTAAGCATTGATTTGCAACTCCAGCATACAAATCAGATTGCGGTTAATGGTCTGGATAGCTTCATAAATCGATTTTGGAATACGGGTTTCTTTGCTGGCAGGTGCAATCAGTCCACGCATTTTCACGGCGTCTGTCAAAAGCTTCTGCAGATGCGTTTCCAGATGTGGCCGTTCAAGTAAGTTCGGTGAAAATGCTGACTGATAGATTCGATTATATTCAGTCAGGCTTTTCGCCAGTTGAATGCGCCAGTGGATGAAAGCTCGTTGCGGCCAGATGCCAGTAAACAACATAGCCAACAGGGAACCAAGAATAACATCACCACTTCGCCATAATGCGGTGTCTATTTCGCCGGTTGGCGAACCAACAACAATCGCCAGCGTCACGCCAATCAATAGCCCCTGATAAGGTTTTTTACCCAGAGCCAGCCAACCGCAAAGGAACATGGCTGCCGCGCACCAGACCAACATCAGAGGTAACGAGATTAACTCCAGTTGCAGAGCGATAAGCCCTAAAATCGAGCCGAATACCGTACCGCCAATACGTTCAAATGCACGAGGAACGACGTTCCCCCAAAACGAGATTGGCCCCAT
The DNA here is from genome assembly GCF_000759775.1 of Escherichia albertii NBRC 107761 = DSM 17582. Lineage (GTDB taxonomy): Bacteria > Pseudomonadota > Gammaproteobacteria > Enterobacterales > Enterobacteriaceae > Escherichia > Escherichia albertii. The sequence continues at coordinate 15,048 of NZ_BBMY01000049.1, read as the reverse complement.
GATCACCACCATAGTCACCAGCGGCCAGGTACTTTCCGGGATGGTAAACAGGCGAATGATGAGAAAGGTAAGCAGAAACGCCAGCGCGACTCGCGTACCATGCACAATACGGTAATGGCGGTACACTCGAATTTCAAACGGGCTTAGGGATTTATCAGCACGCACGCAGGAACTCCGTCAATGAAGAATAAAAGCAGTCATAACGCATCTGGTGGTCGGAGGTCGCTAGCGTAACTCATCCGGCCGACAAACCGGGAATAGTGCGATTCCCGGCTGAATTGTCAGACAATTAAAAATACATCTTACTCTTTTCCCCAATGAAAACAGAGTGGTTATCGCGTTAACAGGCAGCCCCAAAGCCATACGCTAGTGATGTTTTGGCTGCACTGCTACATACATTTCGATATCCCAATACTCCTCCTCTGCGCCATTATTCAGATAAACTTCAAAACACGGTTTCGGTGCTATTTCGTAAGCGCCGTCCTGCAAGAGACTATTAAAAAACTGATACCAGGGTTTGGCAAAATCATCACCGGTTACGCGAGCTACCGCCACAGCATACTGACCCGCTGAAATTTCCGTCACAATGACGCCTTCACTGTTTTCGGGAAGCGTGAAGTTATCCGCTACCGACACGACTGTATCACAGCGTAACTTTTCGGCAGGCGTCTCATCTGGATTATCGTAATAAACGGCGAGCCACTCTCTGGCTATAATATTTTTGTTTTGCACCCACATCATCAACTGCTCAAAACCTTGCTTTACCGTTTGTTCCCACGGGCCAACGAGATGAAAACCTGCAACGGTACGTTTATCTTCCTGCTTAATCTCGTAGTTCATGATGCCTCCATTGATACTGGTTTTTTATACAGCATAATGTGCGATATAAAAACCACAAGGAATGAGTGTTGATTATGCGAGCAGACTCGCACTCCTGCCAGTCTGCTGCAAAAGAAAGGTCAGGCTTTATGATGGAAATAGTCACTCAAACGGGAAAACATACCGCCTTCACCAACCGATTCCAGCGTGACCAGCGGCCAGTGCGCCACCTGTTTATCGCGGTCATAAAGTTCGATTTCCCCTACTCGCTGGTGAGCGGCGATTGGCGCAGTCAGTTCTTTACCATCAAGAGTATATTTGGCTTTAATGTTGGGGATCTCAGTTTTAGGCAGCACCATCCAGAAGCCCTGTTCCGTCCCTAGGGCAATGTTTTCTTTATCGCCATACCAGATACGTTCCGTGCCAACCTTTTTCCCACGGTGCAAAATTTGCACCGTAGTAAAGTTTTGCTGCCCCCAGCGCAAAAGTTTTCTTGCCTCTTCTTCACGACCTTTTGCGCTGTCCGCGCCCATGACTACTGCAATAAGTCGGCGCTGACCATCCACAGCCGAAGCAATTAAATTAAACCCGGCGCCGGAAGTATGGCCCGTTTTCAGGCCGTCAACATTCATGGTTTTGTCCCACAATAAACCGTTACGGTTTTGTTGGGTAATGCCGTTCCAGGTGAGGCTTTTTTCGCTATACATATGATAAAAATCAGGTTCGCCATGAATGATAGCGCGAGAAAGCACAGCCAAATCATATGCTGAGCTATGCTGCCCCGGCGCATCCAGACCATGCACCGTTTCAAAATGGGTATCCTGTAAATGCAGTTTCTCCGCATAATTGTTCATCATGTCGACGAACTGGCGCTGACCGCCGGCAATATAATCTGCCAACGCAACGCAGGCGTCATTCCCGGAATCAACAATTAGCCCACGGCTTAAATCGCGTACAGATACACGATCGCCTTCTTTCAGAAACATCAGGGAGGAACCAACAAACACCGGGTTATCTTTCGCCCATGCATCACGTCCCACTGTCACAATATCGTCAGGCGTAATACGATGGCTATCGATAGCACGATCGACAACATAGCCTGTCATCAGCTTGGTCAGACTGGCGGGATTACGTTGTTGATGTTCATTCCCCGCCGTAAGAATTTGCCCTGTTGTATAATCCATCAACACCCATGACCCTGCATGAATCGCTGGAGGTTGGGGAGAAAAAGGGATATTTTCCGCTGCCTGGCTGGAAGATAAGTTAAAAACGAACAAAGAAGCGGCAATAAAAAGACGGCGTTTCAACAGCATGTCCTCAGGAATTTCAATTAGCGGTTCTTTTTACGGAAATCCTGATGAAGGTTCTGGAATAAATTGCAAGTAAATGTGACGGTTATCTCATTTTCATCCTACCATTATCTGTTCTAACGCCCCCCAAATTGTCGCTCTGAAGCTGAATAGCATTGTGATATTTGATACTCTGGCGTACAGCAGAAATAACGGATTTAACCTAATGATGAATAACGGCAAACATCAACCTACTTTTTTGTTCCACGATTACGAAACTTTTGGCACGCATCCGGCGCTGGATCGCCCTGCGCAGTTTGCCGCTATTCGCACCGATAGTGAATTTAACGTAATAGGCGAACCGGAAATTTTTTACTGCAAACCGGCAGATGACTACTTACCCCAGCCAGGCGCGGTATTGATTACAGGAATTACACCACAAGAAGCGCGGGCGAAAGGTGAAAATGAAGCCGCCTTTGCTACGCGGATCCACTCACTTTTTACCGTGCCGAATACCTGTATCCTGGGTTACAACAATGTGCGTTTCGACGACGAAGTCACACGTAACATCTTTTACCGTAATTTCTATGATCCTTATGCCTGGAGCTGGCAGCATGATAACTCTCGCTGGGATCTGCTGGATGTCATGCGCGCCTGTTATGCTCTGCGCCCGGAGGGAATAAACTGGCCAGAAAATGAAGAGGGTTTGCCGAGTTTCCGCCTTGAACATTTAACCAAAGCCAACGGCATTGAACATAGTAATGCCCACGATGCGATGGCTGACGTGTACGCCACTATTGCCATAGCGAAGCTGGTAAAAACACGTCAGCCACGTCTGTTTGATTATCTCTACACCCATCGTAATAAGCACAAACTGATGGCGCTGATTGATGTTCCGCAGATGAAACCTCTGGTGCACGTTTCTGGTATGTTTGGCGCATGGCGCGGTAATACCAGTTGGGTGGCGCCGCTGGCGTGGCACCCGGAAAATCGTAATGCGGTGATTATGGTTGATCTGGCAGGTGATATTTCGCCGTTACTGGAGCTGGACAGCGACACCCTGCGCGAACGCCTGTATACCGCCAAAGCCGATCTGGGCGATAACGCCGCCGTTCCGGTGAAACTGGTGCATATCAATAAATGTCCGGTACTGGCGCAAGCGAATACACTACGCCCGGAAGATGCCGATCGACTGGGAATTAATCGCCAGCATTGCCTCGATAACCTGAAAATTTTGCGTGAAAATCCGCAAGTGCGCGAAAAAGTAGTGGCGATATTCGCTGAAGCAGAACCGTTTACGCCTTCAGAGAATGTTGATGCCCAGCTTTATAATGGCTTTTTCAGCGATGCCGATCGCGCGGCGATGAAAATTGTGCTGGAAACTGAGCCACGTAATTTACCGGCGCTGGATATCACCTTTGTCGACAAACGAATTGAAAAGCTGCTGTTTAACTATCGGGCGCGCAACTTCCCGGGGACGCTGGATTACGCCGAACAGCAACGCTGGCTGGAACATCGTCGCCAGGTATTCACTCCCGAGTTTTTGCAAAGTTATGCTGATGAACTGCAGATGCTGGCGCAGCAATACGCCGACGATAAAGAAAAAGTGGCGCTGTTAAAGGCGCTTTGGCAGTACGCGGAAGAGATTGTCTGATACGAAAAAGCCGGAGCAGTCCAATACGCTCCGGCTTTTAATGATTCACCGAATGATTATCTCATCCGGCTTTATAAGATTATGCTACGTCTTCGTACTGTGGAACCGGGTTGCGGAAGCTTTTAGTCACACAAGCCAAGTAAATCAGACCGATAGCCGCCCAGATCAGACCCAGAACCATCGAGCTTTCTTCCAGGTTAACCCACAGCGCACCAACGGTCAGCGCACCACACATCGGCAGGAACAGATACTGGAAGTGATCTTTCAGCGTCTTGTTACGCTTCTCACGGATCCAGAACTGCGAGATAACCGACAGGTTAACGAAGGTGAACGCCACCAGCGCACCAAAGTTAATCAGCGCCGTTGCCATTACCAGGTCAAAGTTGATTGCCAGCAGGGCAATCGCACCAACCAGGATGATGTTCATCGCCGGAGTACGCCATTTCGGGTGTACATAACCGAAGAAACTTTTCGGGAATACGCCGTCACGACCCATTACGTACATCAGACGCGCTACGCCTGCGTGCGCCGCCATACCGGACGCCAGTACGGTGATGGTGGAGAAAACCAGCGCGCCAACCTGGAACGCTTTACCCGCAACGTACAGCATGATTTCAGGCTGTGATGCTTCTGGATCTTTAAAGCGAGAGATATCCGGGAAGTACAGCTGCAGGAAGTAAGTCGCAAAGATGAAGATCATACCGCCGATCAGCGCGGTCAGGAAAATCGCACGCGGGATCACGCGCTCTGCGTCTTTAGTCTCTTCCGACAGGTTGCTGATGCCGTCAAAGCCGGTAAAGGAGAAACACAGGATTGTCGCACCGGTAATCATCGGGATGACATGTGCATCGCCAGACCAGAACGGACGAGTGCTCGCCAGCGTACCTGCGCCTTCACCTTCAAATACGCCATAAACCACCATGCCCAGAATTACCGCGATCAGCACAACCTGCAGCACCACGATTACGGTGTTGAAGTTCGCTACGGATTTCAGGCTACGCAGGTTAAAGGCGGTCATAAAGGCCACCAGCGCCACCACAAACATCCACGATGGGATGGAAGGCACCAGAGCTTCAAAATAGATTTTCGCCAGCAGAATGTTGATCATCGGCGCGAACAGATAGTCGAGCAGAGAAGACCAACCCACCATAAAGCCAACCGTCGGACTAATGGATTTCTGGGCGTAAGTGTATGCAGAGCCAGCAGAAGGATAGCGGCGAACCAGCTTCCCGTAGCTCAGCGCCGTAAACAGGATTGCAATCAATGCGAATGCATAGGCTGTCGGCACATGACCATCCGTGAGGCCCGAAACGATACCAAATGTATCAAACAGCGTCATCGGCTGCATATAGGCAAGACCCATCATTACAACCGGAACTAACGTAAGCGTTTTACGCAATTCCACGCGAGAGGTGTTTGGAGTAACGTTATGCGACATGGTCATTCTCCTTTACGGTGATAACCGTCGCGTAAGCAAAAAATTGCCCCATTTTTTTTGATTCCTCAGCGACAACAACTGTCGATTTTTAGTAAATATCTATCCGGTACGAAGCCCGGCCTCTTGGATGAATGATTGGTTTGAAGCAAAAAATAACCGACGCTGATGAAACGTCGGTTTTTAGTCATTTTTTGACAGCGGCGCATTGTGCCTAAATGGGGGGTAAATGACAAGAGAATGAGAGGCTTGTCATAAAAATATTTCCTTAACTGGCTGATTTTCCGTCATCATATTTTGCATAAACACCGGCGATCGCACTATTTGCTAAAATCTCATCTCGCCACCAGGCGCTGGCGAGTCCTGCGGTCTGTTCATTCCAGCCAATCCACACCGATTCGAAGAGGATTTGTGCGACCACTTTTTTCTCGATAAGCGCGCCACTGTCCAGAAAACGTTGCGCCAGATAGCGAGGCAAATAGCCGCAACCAAGGCCGCTGATTTGCAGCTCCAGCTTGGTTTTAAAGTCGAATACGGTAATGGCTTCTTGTTCGTCAAGCAATTGTGGAACCGCAGTCGCGCCAGTGTAGGTTGTATCGCCCACCACAATCGCCCGGTAGCGTTTAATCACGCGTCGGTTAAGCGGTTCTTCTTCCTGCGCCAGCGGATGATGGGGGGCGACAGCGAAGACTTGTTCCAGTTCCCCCAGACGAGAAAAACCAAACTCGCTGGAAGATGGCGGCTCGCGCATCGCGCCAACAATGATGTCCGCTCTCCCCTGAGTCAGGGCCTCCCAGGATCCACCAAGCACGCCATTGATAAATTTCAATCGCGTCACACTGTGATGTTGATAAAAAGCTTCAATGAGTGGCGCAAGCAGTGAAAAAGGAAAGGTATCATCGACACCTATTACCAGCTCATTCTCCCAACCCTCATGAAGTTTGATTGCCTGCTTTTCCAGCTCGTGTACAGAATGGAGAATCTCTCGCCCTTTCTCTAACAACATTCTACCGGTACGGGTAAATTGGGCGCGATGACCGCTACGATCAAGCAATTGAATATTAAGGTCGCTTTCCAGCTTGTGAACGGTATAACTGAGGGCAGATGGCGTCTTATACAGTTTGGCTGACGCCGCGGCAAAACTGCCCTCTTTTTCTAAGGCATCAAGGATCATCAACACATCCAGCAGTGGTTTCATACACGCCCCCTTGCGGCGTATGCGGCATCCTGCTGGCGTGATGCTTTACTCCAGCGGCATTACCAGTGGATCGGGATACTGGTATTCAAATCCCAATTCATTACAGATCCGGCTGCCATCAATAATTTTACCTTTGCCGCTGTCCAGACTGTTTCTGAACTGCGGAGGTTCCAGCCCCAATAGACGGGCCATTTGCGGGTAGAAAACATTGCGCGCAGGATGAGCTGGCGCACATATATTATAGATGTGTCCGCCTTTAGGTGCCTGTAGTAACAAGGTGATTGCGCCAATAACATCTTCCAGATGAACCAAATTAACGCCATGTTCGCCATCTGGCGCTGTTTTGCCCGCAAAGAAGCGACCGGGATGACGCTCCGGCCCGACCAGACCCGCAAGACGTAAAATATCGACCGAAGTGCCAGGTAAGTTGTGCAGCCAGTCTTCGAGTTCTTTTAATACTCGTCCACTATTGGTTACCGGATTACGCGGGGTGGTTTCTTTTACCGTGCCTTGTACGTCGCCATAAACAGACGTTGAGCTGGTAAAAATAATACGGGGAATATGGTGAGCCAGTGCGCTATCCACTAACTCTTGTACCGCTTGTAAATAGAACTCATCGCCGGGACCGCTACGACGTGCCGGAAGCGTGATGACCAGCGCATCAGCATCCATCAGGGCATCCAGATCGTCAGAATCGCAAACTAACTCAGGTTCCATACGAAGCAAATAGCTATCAATCCCGCTCATTCTAGCCGCTTCGACGCCATCTTGTGTGGTTTTACTCCCGGTGACCTGCCAGCCCCGCGCTGAAAGTGACATCGCCAGCGGCATGCCTAACCACCCTAACCCGACAATTGCGACCTTTTTCATCCGTTTTCTCCTGATACACCTTAGATCTATAAGGCTACGCTAGCGCATCAAAACTGACAATTCATTCTATGAATGAATCGAAACTGTTAGCAGATATACAATTGCCTGATGCGCTTCGCTTATCAGGTCGACAAAAACATCAATATATTGAATTTAGGCAACATCTGTAGGCTGGATAAGGCGTTCACGCCGCACCCGGCATGAACAAAGCGCGTTTTAGTTGCAAAACACAATGTTCTTAAGGGTTTTAAAGACGTATTTTCACGATGACTTTTTTAACGTACTCACTCTTAGCGCTCTCCATTCCCCGCTCATTCATTAAACAAATCCATCGCCATAAAATATATAAAAAAGCCCTTGCTTTCTCACGTGAAATTGGTTTAGGTTAAATGACATCAGTTGAATAAACATTCACAGAGAATTTTATGACACGCGTTCAATTTAAACACCACCATCATCACCATCATCCTGACTAGTCTTTCAGGCGATGTGTGCTGGAAGACATTCAGATCTTCCAGTGGTGCATGAACGCATGAGAAAGCCCCCGGAAGATCACCTTCCGGGGGCTTTTTTATTGCGCGGTTGATAACGGTTCAGACAGGTTTAAAGAGGAAGAAGAAAATGACAGACAACACTCGTTTACGCATAGCTATGCAGAAATCCGGTCGTTTAAGTGATGATTCACGCGAATTACTGGCGCGCTGTGGTATTAAAATTAATCTTCACACTCAGCGCCTGATCGCAATGGCTGAAAACATGCCGATTGATATTCTGCGCGTGCGTGACGACGACATTCCCGGTCTGGTAATGGACGGCGTGGTTGACCTTGGGATTATCGGCGAAAACGTGCTGGAAGAAGAGTTGCTTAACCGCCGTGCCCAGGGTGAAGATCCGCGCTACTTTACCCTGCGTCGTCTGGATTTCGGCGGTTGTCGCCTGTCGCTGGCAACACCGGTTGATGAAGCCTGGGACGGCCCGTTGTCCTTAAACGGCAAACGTATCGCCACCTCTTATCCTCACCTGCTCAAGCGTTATCTCGACCAGAAAGGCATCTCTTTTAAATCCTGCTTACTGAACGGTTCTGTTGAAGTGGCCCCGCGCGCCGGGCTGGCGGATGCGATTTGCGATCTGGTTTCCACCGGCGCCACGCTGGAAGCTAACGGTCTGCGCGAAGTCGAAGTTATTTATCGCTCGAAAGCCTGTCTGATCCAACGCGACGGCGAAATGGAAGAATCCAAACAGCAACTGATCGACAAACTACTGACCCGAATTCAGGGCGTGATCCAGGCGCGCGAATCAAAATACATCATGATGCACGCACCGACCGAACGTCTGGATGACGTCATCGCCCTGCTGCCAGGTGCCGAACGCCCAACCATTCTGCCACTGGCGGGTGACCAACAACGCGTAGCGATGCATATGGTCAGCAGCGAAACCCTGTTCTGGGAAACGATGGAAAAACTGAAAGCGCTGGGTGCCAGTTCAATCCTGGTGCTGCCGATTGAGAAGATGATGGAGTGATCGCCATGAGCTTTAACACAATCATTGACTGGAATAGCTGTACTGCGGAGCAACAACGCCAGCTGTTAATGCGCCCGGCGATTTCTGCTTCCGAAAGCATTACCCGCACCGTTAACGATATTCTCGATAACGTAAAAATGCGCGGTGATGATGCCCTGCGGGAATACAGCACGAAGTTTGATAAAACCACCGTTACTACGCTAAAAGTGTCTGCGGAGGAAATTGCTGCAGCCAGCGAACGTCTGAGCGACGACCTGAAACAGGCAATGGCGGTTGCGGTAAAAAATATTGAAGCCTTCCACACTGCGCAAAAACTATCGCCGGTAGATGTCGAAACCCAGCCAGGCGTACGTTGCCAGCAGGTCACTCGCCCGGTGGCTTCGGTGGGTTTGTATATTCCTGGCGGCTCCGCCCCGCTCTTCTCAACGGTATTAATGCTGGCGACTCCGGCGCGTATTGCCGGCTGTAATAAAGTGGTGCTGTGCTCACCACCGCCAATTGCTGATGAGATCCTCTACGCAGCGCAACTGTGTGGCGTGCAGGACGTGTTTAACGTCGGTGGCGCACAGGCCATTGCCGCGCTGACGTTTGGTACAGAATCCGTGCCGAAAGTGGACAAAATCTTCGGACCAGGTAACGCCTTTGTCACCGAGGCAAAACGTCAGGTAAGTCAGCGTCTCGACGGTGCGGCGATCGATATGCCCGCAGGCCCGTCGGAAGTGTTGGTGATTGCCGACAACGGCGCAACGCCGGATTTCGTCGCGTCTGATTTGCTCTCCCAGGCTGAACACGGCCCGGATTCGCAGGTAATTTTACTGACGCCCGATGCTGAGATGGCGCGTCGCGTTGCCGAAGCTGTCGAACGCCAGCTGGCAGAACTACCGCGTGCTGAAACCGCCCGCCAGGCACTGAGCGCCAGTCGCCTGATTGTGACTAAAGATTTAGCGCAGTGCGTAGAGATCTCCAACCTCTACGGCCCGGAGCACCTGATCATTCAGACCCGCAACGCCCGCGAACTGGTCGATGGCATCTCCAGCGCCGGTTCGGTATTTCTTGGTGACTGGTCACCGGAATCGGCGGGCGACTATGCCTCCGGCACCAACCACGTGCTGCCGACTTACGGTTACACCGCCACCTGTTCCAGCCTCGGGCTGGCAGATTTTCAGAAGCGCATGACCGTACAAGAACTGTCAAAAGAAGGTTTTTCCGCGCTGGCGTCGACTATTGAAACACTGGCCGCTGCCGAGCGCCTGACCGCCCACAAAAATGCCGTTACTTTGCGTGTTAACGCCCTTAAGGAGCAAGCATGAGCACCGTGACTATTACCGATTTAGCGCGTGAAAATGTCCGCAACCTGACGCCGTATCAGTCGGCGCGTCGTCTGGGCGGTAACGGCGACGTCTGGCTGAATGCCAACGAATACCCCACAGCCGTGGAGTTTCAGCTTACTCAGCAAACGCTCAACCGCTACCCGGAATGCCAGCCGAAAGCGGTGATTGAAAATTACGCGCAGTATGCAGGCGTAAAACCGGAGCAGGTGCTGGTCAGCCGTGGCGCGGACGAAGGTATTGAACTGCTGATTCGCGCTTTTTGCGAACCGGGTAAAGACGCCATTCTCTATTGCCCGCCAACGTACGGCATGTACAGCGTCAGCGCAGAAACCATTGGTGTCGAATGCCGCACGGTGCCGACGCTGGAAAATTGGCAACTGGACTTGCAGGGCATTTCCGACAAGCTGGACGGCGTGAAAGTGGTCTATGTTTGCAGCCCCAACAACCCGACCGGACAACTGATCAACCCGCAGGACTTTCGCACCCTGCTGGAGTTAACGCGCGGTAAAGCGATTGTGGTCGCCGATGAAGCCTATATTGAGTTTTGCCCGCAGGCCTCGCTGGCTGGCTGGCTGGCGGAATATCCGCATCTGGCTATTTTGCGTACCCTTTCGAAAGCTTTTGCTCTGGCAGGGCTTCGTTGCGGGTTTACGCTGGCAAACGAAGAAGTCATCAACCTGCTGATGAAAGTGATCGCCCCCTACCCGCTCTCGACGCCGGTTGCCGACATTGCGGCCCAGGCGTTAAGCCCACAAGGAATTGTCGCCATGCGCGAACGAGTAGCGACAATCATTGCAGAACGTGAATATCTGATTGGTGCACTGAAAGAGATCGCCTGCGTGGAGCAGGTTTTCGACTCGGAAGCCAACTACATTCTGGCGCGCTTTAAAGCCTCCAGCGCAGTGTTTAAATCTTTGTGGGATCAGGGCATTATCTTACGTGATCAGAATAAACAACCCTCTTTAAGCGGCTGCCTGCGAATTACCGTCGGAACCCGTGAAGAAAGCCAGCGCGTCATTGACGCCTTACGTGCGGAGCAAGTTTGATGAGTCAGAAGTATCTTTTTATCGATCGCGATGGAACCCTGATTAGCGAACCGCCGAGTGATTTTCAGGTGGACCGTTTTGACAAACTCGCCTTTGAACCAGGCGTGATCCCGGAACTGCTAAAGCTGCAAAAAGCGGGCTACAAGCTGGTGATGATCACCAATCAGGATGGTCTGGGAACACAAAGTTTCCCGCAGGCGGATTTCGATGGTCCGCACAATCTGATGATGCAGATCTTCACCTCGCAAGGCGTACAGTTTGATGAAGTGCTGATTTGCCCACACCTGCCCGCCGATGAATGCGACTGCCGTAAGCCGAAAGTAAAGCTGGTAGAGCGTTATCTCGCTGAACAAGCGATGGACCGTGCCAACAGTTATGTGATTGGCGATCGCGCGACCGACATTCAACTGGCTGAAAACATGGGTATTACTGGTTTACGCTACGACCGAGAAACCCTGAACTGGCCGATGATTGGCGAGCAACTCACCAGACGTGATCGTTACGCCCACGTAGTGCGCAACACCAAAGAGACGCAGATTGACGTTCAGGTGTGGCTGGATCGCGAAGGCGACAGCAAAATTAACACTGGCGTTGGCTTCTTTGATCATATGCTGGATCAGATCGCGACCCACGGCGGTTTCCGTATGGTAATCAACGTTAAAGGCGATCTCTATATCGACGATCACCACACCGTCGAAGATACCGGACTGGCGCTGGGCGAAGCGTTAAAAATTGCTCTTGGCGACAAACGCGGTATTTGCCGCTTTGGTTTTGTGCTGCCGATGGACGAATGCCTTGCCCGTTGCGCACTGGATATCTCTGGTCGCCCGCACCTGGAATATAAAGCGGAATTTACCTACCAGCGCGTGGGCGATCTCAGCACCGAAATGATCGAGCATTTCTTCCGTTCGCTCTCTTACACCATGGGCGTGACGCTGCACCTGAAAACCAAAGGTAAAAACGATCACCACCGTGTAGAGAGCCTGTTCAAAGCCTTTGGTCGGACCCTGCGCCAGGCCATCCGCGTGGAAGGCGACACCCTGCCCTCGTCGAAAGGAGTGCTGTAATGAACGTGGTGATCCTTGATACCGGTTGCGCCAATCTGAATTCGGTGAAGTCTGCCATTATGCGTCACGGTTATGAACCCAAAGTCAGCCGTGACCCGGACGTGGTGTTGCTGGCCGATAAACTGTTTTTACCCGGCGTCGGCACCGCACAAGCGGCAATGGACCAGGTGCGTGAGCGTGAGCTGTTTGATCTCATCAAAGCCTGTACCCAACCGGTGCTGGGCATCTGCCTGGGGATGCAACTGCTTGGACGGCGTAGCGAAGAGAGCAACGGCGTCGATTTACTGGGCATCATCGACGAAGATGTGCCGAAAATGACCGACTTTGGTCTACCGCTGCCGCATATGGGCTGGAACCGCGTTTACCCGCAGGCAGGCAACCGCCTTTTTCAGGGGATTGAAGACGGTGCGTACTTTTACTTTGTTCACAGCTACGCCATGCCGGTCAACCCGTGGACTATCGCCCAGTGCAACTACGGTGAACCATTCAGCGCGGCGGTACAAAAAGATAACTTCTACGGCGTGCAGTTCCACCCGGAGCGTTCTGGTGCCGCTGGCGCTAAGTTGCTGAAAAATTTCCTGGAGATGTGATGATTATTCCGGCATTAGATTTAATCGACGGCACCGTGGTGCGTCTCCATCAGGGCGATTACGGCAAACAGCGCGATTACGGTAACGACCCGCTGCCACGCTTACAGGATTACGCCGCGCAGGGTGCCGAAGTGCTGCATCTGGTGGATCTGACCGGGGCAAAAGATCCGGCAAAACGTCAAATCCCGCTAATTAAAACGCTGGTGGCGGGCGTTAACGTTCCGGTGCAAGTTGGCGGCGGTGTGCGTAGCGAAGAAGACGTAGCGGCGTTACTGGAAGCAGGCGTTGCACGCGTGGTGGTTGGCTCCACCGCGGTGAAATCCCCAGAAATGGTGAAAGGTTGGTTTGAACGCTTCGGTGCCGATGCCTTAGTGCTGGCGCTGGATGTCCGCATTGACGAGCAAGGCAATAAACAGGTGGCAGTGAGCGGCTGGCAAGAGAACTCGGGCGTTTCGCTGGAACAACTGGTGGAAACCTATCTGCCCGTCGGCCTGAAACATGTGCTGTGTACCGATATCTCGCGCGACGGCACGCTGGCAGGTTCTAACGTTTCTTTATATGAAGAGGTGTGCGCCAGATATCCGCAAGTGGCATTTCAGTCCTCCGGCGGTATTGGCGACATTGATGATGTCGCTGCCCTGCGTAGTACTGGCGTGCGCGGCGTAATAGTTGGTCGCGCATTACTGGAAGGTAAATTCACCGTGAAGGAGGCCATCGCATGCTGGCAAAACGCATAATTCCGTGTCTCGACGTTCGTGATGGTCAGGTGGTGAAAGGCGTACAGTTTCGCAACCATGAAATCATTGGCGATATCGTGCCGCTGGCAAAACGCTACGCCGAAGAAGGTGCAGACGAACTGGTGTTCTACGATATCACCGCTTCCAGCGATGGACGTGTGGTAGATAAAAGCTGGGTATCTCGCGTGGCGGAGGTTATCGACATTCCGTTCTGCGTGGCGGGTGGGATTAAGTCGCTGGATGACGCCGCCAAAATTCTTTCCTTTGGCGCGGATAAAATCTCCATCAACTCCCCTGCGCTGGCAGACCCGACGTTAATTACCCGTCTGGCGGATCGCTTTGGCGTGCAGTGTATTGTGGTCGGTATTGATACCTGGTACGACGCTGAAACCGGTAAATATCATGTGAATCAATACACTGGTGATGAAAGCCGCACCCGCGTCACGCAATGGGAAACACTCGACTGGGTACAGGAAGTGCAAAAACGCGGTGCCGGAGAAATCGTCCTCAACATGATGAATCAGGACGGCGTACGTAACGGTTACGACCTCGAACAACTGAAAAAAGTGCGTGAAGTTTGCCACATCCCGCTGATCGCCTCCGGTGGCGCGGGCACCATGGAACACTTCCTCGAAGCCTTCCGCGATGCCGACGTTGACGGCGCGCTGGCGGCTTCCGTATTCCACAAACAAATAATCAATATTGGTGAATTAAAAGCGTACCTGGCAACACAGGGCGTGGAGATCAGGATATGTTAACAGAACAACAACGTCGCGAACTGGACTGGGAAAAAACCGACGGACTGATGCCGGTGATTGTGCAACATGCGGTATCCGGCGAAGTGTTAATGCTGGGCTACATGAACCCGGAAGCCTTAGATAAAACCATCGAAAGCGGCAAAGTCACCTTCTTCTCGCGTACTAAACAGCGCCTGTGGACCAAAGGCGAAATCTCGGGCAATTTCCTCAACGTGGTGAGCATTGCGCCGGACTGCGACAACGACACATTGCTGGTACTGGCAAACCCTATCGGCCCAACCTGCCACAAAGGCACCAGTAGTTGTTTTGGCGATGCCGCTCACCAGTGGCTGTTCCTGTATCAACTGGAGCAGTTGCTCGCCGAACGTAAATCTGCCGACCCGGAAACCTCCTACACCGCCAAATTGTATGCCAGCGGTACCAAGCGCATCGCACAGAAAGTGGGCGAAGAAGGCGTGGAAACTGCGCTGGCCGCGACGGTACATGACCGCTTTGAGCTGACCAACGAGGCGTCTGACCTGATGTATCACCTGTTGGTGTTGTTGCAGGATCAGGATCTGGACTTAACGACGGTGATTGAGAACCTGCGTAAACGGCATCAGTGAGTTGCGGACTGACCGGATGCGATGTTGTTGCCGCCCCCGGAGCCATTGCCCGATGCGCAAGCTTATCGTGCCTACACATTATCTCAACACACGTAGGCCGGATAAGATGCGCCAGCATCGCATCCGGC
>NZ_BBMY01000050.1 GCF_000759775.1 Escherichia albertii NBRC 107761 = DSM 17582 | reverse complement strand
GCCGATAACATTTGACGCAATGCGCAATAAAAGGGCATCATTTGATGCCCTTTTTGCACGCTTTCGTACCAGAACTTGGCTCATCAGTGATTTTCTTTGTCATAATCATTGCTGAGACAGGCTCTGTTGAGGGCGTATAATCCGAAAAGCTAATACGCGTTTCGATTTGGTTTGCCTCGCGATCGCGGGGTGAAAATGTTTGTAGAATACTTCTGACAGGTTGGTTTATGAGTGCGAATACCGAAGCTCAAGGAAGCGGGCGCGGCCTGGAAGCGATGAAGTGGGTCGTTGTGGTTGCGTTGCTCCTGGTGGCAATTGTAGGCAACTACCTTTATCGCGACATTATGTTGCCGTTGCGTGCGCTGGCCGTAGTAATTCTTATTGCTGCAGCGGGCGGTGTCGCGCTGTTAACGACAAAAGGTAAAGCAACCGTTGCTTTTGCCCGTGAAGCGCGTACCGAAGTCCGTAAGGTCATTTGGCCGACTCGCCAGGAAACATTGCACACCACGCTGATTGTGGCTGCGGTTACCGCAGTAATGTCACTGATCCTGTGGGGACTGGATGGTATTCTGGTTCGCCTGGTATCCTTTATCACTGGCCTGAGGTTCTGAGATGTCTGAAGCTCCTAAAAAGCGCTGGTACGTCGTTCAGGCGTTTTCCGGTTTTGAAGGCCGCGTAGCGACTTCGCTGCGTGAGCATATCAAATTACACAACATGGAAGAGTTGTTTGGTGAAGTCATGGTTCCAACCGAAGAAGTGGTTGAAATCCGTGGCGGTCAGCGCCGCAAAAGCGAGCGCAAATTCTTCCCGGGCTACGTCCTCGTTCAGATGGTGATGAATGACGCGAGCTGGCATTTGGTGCGCAGCGTACCGCGTGTGATGGGCTTCATCGGCGGTACTTCCGATCGTCCTGCGCCAATCAGCGATAAAGAGGTCGATGCGATTATGAACCGCCTACAGCAGGTTGGTGACAAGCCTCGTCCGAAAACGTTGTTTGAACCGGGTGAAATGGTTCGTGTTAATGATGGTCCATTCGCTGACTTCAACGGTGTTGTTGAAGAGGTGGATTACGAGAAGTCTCGCCTGAAAGTGTCTGTTTCTATCTTCGGTCGTGCGACCCCGGTAGAGCTGGACTTCAGCCAGGTTGAAAAAGCCTAACTCAATGATCAAAAAAGCGGCGATTTAATCGTTGCACAAGGCGCGAGATTGGAATACAATTTCGCGCCTTTTGTTTTTATGGGCATTGCCCGTAAAACGATTTTTTATATCACGGGGAGCCTCTCAGAGGCGCTATTACCCAACTTGAGGAATTTATAATGGCTAAGAAAGTACAAGCCTATGTCAAGCTGCAGGTTGCAGCTGGTATGGCTAACCCGAGCCCGCCAGTAGGTCCGGCTCTGGGTCAGCAGGGCGTAAACATCATGGAATTCTGCAAAGCGTTCAACGCAAAAACGGATTCCATCGAAAAAGGTCTGCCGATCCCGGTAGTTATCACTGTTTACGCTGACCGTTCTTTCACTTTCGTTACCAAGACTCCGCCGGCAGCAGTTCTGCTGAAAAAAGCGGCTGGTATCAAGTCTGGTTCCGGTAAGCCGAACAAAGACAAAGTGGGTAAAATTTCCCGCGCTCAGCTGCAGGAAATCGCGCAGACCAAAGCTGCCGACATGACTGGTGCCGACATTGAAGCGATGACTCGCTCCATCGAAGGTACTGCACGTTCCATGGGCCTGGTAGTGGAGGACTAAGAAATGGCTAAACTGACCAAGCGCATGCGTGTTATCCGCGAGAAAGTTGATGCGACCAAACAGTACGACATCAACGAAGCTATCGCTCTGCTGAAAGAGCTGGCGACTGCTAAATTCGTAGAAAGCGTGGACGTTGCTGTTAACCTCGGCATCGACGCTCGTAAATCTGACCAGAACGTACGTGGCGCAACTGTACTGCCGCACGGTACTGGCCGTTCCGTTCGCGTAGCCGTATTTACTCAGGGTGCAAACGCTGAAGCTGCTAAAGCTGCAGGCGCTGAACTGGTAGGTATGGAAGATCTGGCTGACCAGATCAAGAAAGGCGAAATGAACTTTGACGTTGTTATTGCTTCCCCGGATGCAATGCGCGTTGTTGGCCAGCTGGGCCAGGTTCTGGGTCCGCGCGGCCTGATGCCAAACCCGAAAGTGGGTACTGTAACGCCGAACGTTGCTGAAGCGGTTAAAAACGCTAAAGCTGGCCAGATCCGTTACCGTAACGACAAAAACGGCATCATCCACACCACCATCGGTAAAGTGGACTTTGACGCTGACAAACTGAAAGAAAACCTGGAAGCTCTGCTGGTTGCGCTGAAAAAAGCAAAACCGACTCAGGCGAAAGGCGTGTACATCAAGAAAGTTAGCATCTCCACCACCATGGGTGCAGGTGTTGCAGTTGACCAGGCTGGCCTGAGCGCATCTGCAAACTAATGCCTTTACGTGGGCGGTGATTTTGTCTACAATCTTACCCCCCACGTATGCTGCTTAAAGCAGGTTTATATCCGCGATATTCGAGGGGCGGCAAGGCCGTTACAAACTGAATAGCGACGGGTAGAAAAGATTTGTTCGTTGGAGTCTGGCCTATCCAGACCTCCGTCGAAGACCGCAGGTGTTTCGTAAGAGACTTAATACCCTGCGTAGACGGTGACAGAACGCTAAGATTATTCTTTTATATTCTGGCTTGTTTCTGCTCACCGTATTAAAGATGCTCTCTCCATTTGGAGGAGTGAAGTGAGTTCCAGAGATTTTCTCTGGCAAACATCCAGGAGCAAAGCTAATGGCTTTAAATCTTCAAGACAAACAAGCGATTGTTGCTGAAGTCAGCGAAGTAGCCAAAGGCGCGCTGTCTGCAGTAGTTGCGGATTCCCGTGGCGTAACTGTAGATAAAATGACTGAACTGCGTAAAGCAGGTCGCGAAGCTGGCGTATACATGCGTGTTGTTCGTAACACCCTGCTGCGTCGTGCTGTTGAAGGTACTCCGTTCGAGTGCCTGAAAGACGCGTTTGTTGGTCCGACCCTGATTGCATACTCTATGGAACACCCGGGCGCTGCTGCTCGTCTGTTCAAAGAGTTCGCGAAAGCGAATGCAAAATTTGAGGTCAAAGCCGCTGCCTTTGAAGGTGAGCTGATCCCGGCGTCTCAGATCGACCGCCTGGCAACTCTGCCGACCTACGAAGAAGCAATTGCACGCCTGATGGCAACCATGAAAGAAGCTTCGGCTGGCAAACTGGTTCGTACTCTGGCTGCTGTACGCGATGCGAAAGAAGCTGCGTAATCGCAGTTATCTTTTTAACGCATTCGCTTACGTATAAACTTATTCTGATATTCAGGAACAATTTAAATGTCTATCACTAAAGATCAAATCATTGAAGCAGTTGCAGCTATGTCTGTAATGGACGTTGTAGAACTGATCTCTGCAATGGAAGAAAAATTCGGTGTTTCCGCTGCTGCTGCTGTAGCTGTAGCTGCTGGCCCGGCTGCTGAAGCTGCTGAAGAAAAAACTGAATTCGACGTAATTCTGAAAGCTGCTGGCGCTAACAAAGTTGCTGTTATCAAAGCAGTACGTGGCGCAACTGGCCTGGGTCTGAAAGAAGCTAAAGACCTGGTAGAATCTGCTCCGGCTGCTCTGAAAGAAGGCGTGAGCAAAGATGACGCTGAAGCACTGAAAAAAGCTCTGGAAGAAGCTGGCGCTGAAGTTGAAGTTAAATAAGCCAACCCTTCCGGTTGCAGCCTGAGAAATCAGGCTGATGGCTGGTGACTTTTTAGTCACCAGCCTTTTTGCGCTGTAAGGCGCCAGTAGCGTTTCACACTGTTTGACTACTGCTGTGCCTTTCAATGCTTGTTTCTATCGACGACTTAATATACTGCGACAGAACGTCCGTTCTGTGTAAATCGCAATGAAATGGTTTAAGCGTGATAGCAACAGGCATTGCGGAAAGTGTTCCATTTTCCGGTCAACAAAATAGTGTTGCACAAACTGTCCCCCGCAGGACAGATGGGTCGACTTGTCAGCGAGCTGAGGAACCCTATGGTTTACTCCTATACCGAGAAAAAACGTATTCGTAAGGATTTTGGTAAACGTCCACAAGTTCTGGATGTACCTTATCTCCTTTCTATCCAGCTTGACTCGTTTCAGAAGTTCATCGAGCAAGATCCTGAAGGGCAGTATGGTCTGGAAGCTGCTTTCCGTTCCGTGTTCCCGATTCAGAGCTACAGCGGTAATTCCGAGCTGCAATACGTCAGCTACCGCCTTGGCGAACCGGTGTTTGACGTCCAGGAATGTCAAATCCGTGGCGTGACCTATTCCGCACCGCTGCGCGTTAAACTGCGTCTGGTGATCTATGAGCGCGAAGCGCCGGAAGGCACAGTAAAAGACATTAAAGAACAAGAAGTCTACATGGGCGAAATTCCGCTCATGACTGACAACGGTACCTTTGTTATCAACGGTACTGAGCGTGTTATTGTTTCCCAGTTGCACCGTAGTCCGGGCGTCTTCTTTGACTCCGACAAAGGTAAAACCCACTCTTCGGGTAAAGTGCTGTATAACGCGCGCATCATTCCTTACCGTGGTTCCTGGCTGGACTTCGAATTCGATCCGAAGGACAACCTGTTCGTACGTATCGACCGTCGCCGTAAACTGCCTGCGACCATCATTCTGCGTGCCCTGAACTACACCACTGAACAGATCCTCGACCTGTTCTTTGAAAAAGTTATTTTTGAAATCCGCGACAACAAGCTGCAGATGGAACTGGTGCCGGAACGCCTGCGTGGTGAAACCGCATCTTTCGACATCGAAGCTAACGGTAAAGTGTACGTAGAAAAAGGCCGCCGTATTACTGCGCGCCACATTCGCCAGCTGGAAAAAGACGACGTCAAACTGATCGAAGTTCCGGTTGAGTACATCGCGGGTAAAGTGGTTGCTAAAGACTACATTGATGAGTCTACCGGCGAGCTGATCTGTGCTGCGAACATGGAGCTGAGCCTGGATCTGCTGGCTAAGCTGAGCCAGTCTGGTCACAAGCGTATCGAAACGCTGTTCACCAACGATCTGGATCACGGCCCATATATCTCTGAAACCTTACGTGTCGACCCAACTAATGACCGTCTGAGCGCACTGGTAGAAATCTACCGTATGATGCGCCCTGGCGAGCCGCCGACTCGTGAAGCTGCCGAAAGCCTGTTCGAGAACCTGTTCTTCTCTGAAGACCGCTATGACCTGTCTGCGGTTGGTCGCATGAAGTTCAACCGTTCTCTGCTGCGCGAAGAAATCGAAGGTTCCGGTATCCTGAGCAAAGACGACATCATTGATGTTATGAAAAAGCTCATCGATATCCGTAACGGTAAAGGCGAAGTCGATGATATCGACCACCTCGGCAACCGTCGTATCCGTTCCGTTGGCGAAATGGCGGAGAACCAGTTCCGCGTTGGCCTGGTACGTGTAGAGCGTGCGGTGAAAGAGCGTCTGTCTCTGGGCGATCTGGATACCCTGATGCCTCAGGACATGATCAACGCCAAACCGATTTCTGCAGCAGTGAAAGAGTTCTTCGGTTCCAGCCAGCTGTCTCAGTTTATGGACCAGAACAACCCACTGTCTGAGATTACGCACAAACGTCGTATCTCCGCACTCGGCCCTGGCGGTCTGACTCGTGAACGCGCGGGCTTCGAAGTTCGAGACGTACACCCGACTCACTACGGTCGCGTATGTCCTATCGAAACGCCTGAAGGTCCGAACATCGGTCTGATCAACTCTCTGTCCGTGTACGCACAGACTAACGAATACGGCTTCCTCGAGACTCCGTATCGTAAAGTGACCGATGGTGTGGTAACCGACGAAATTCACTACCTGTCTGCTATCGAAGAAGGCAACTACGTTATTGCCCAGGCGAACTCCAACTTGGATGAAGAAGGCCGCTTCGTTGAGGACCTGGTAACTTGCCGTAGCAAAGGCGAATCCAGCTTGTTCAGCCGCGACCAGGTTGACTACATGGACGTATCCACCCAACAGGTGGTATCCGTCGGTGCGTCCCTGATCCCGTTCCTTGAACACGATGACGCCAACCGTGCATTGATGGGTGCGAACATGCAACGTCAGGCCGTTCCGACTCTGCGTGCTGATAAGCCGCTGGTTGGTACGGGTATGGAACGTGCTGTTGCCGTTGACTCCGGTGTAACTGCGGTGGCTAAACGTGGTGGTGTCGTTCAGTACGTGGATGCTTCCCGTATCGTTATCAAAGTTAACGAAGACGAAATGTATCCGGGCGAAGCAGGTATCGACATCTACAACCTGACCAAATACACCCGTTCTAACCAGAACACCTGTATCAACCAGATGCCGTGTGTGTCTCTGGGTGAACCAGTAGAACGTGGCGACGTGCTGGCAGATGGTCCGTCCACCGACCTCGGTGAACTGGCGCTCGGTCAGAACATGCGCGTAGCGTTCATGCCGTGGAATGGTTACAACTTCGAAGACTCCATCCTCGTCTCTGAGCGTGTGGTTCAGGAAGACCGTTTCACCACCATCCACATTCAGGAACTGGCGTGTGTGTCCCGTGACACCAAGCTGGGGCCGGAAGAGATCACCGCTGACATCCCGAACGTGGGTGAAGCTGCGCTCTCCAAACTGGATGAATCCGGTATCGTTTACATTGGTGCTGAAGTAACTGGTGGCGACATCCTGGTGGGTAAGGTAACGCCGAAAGGTGAAACCCAGCTGACCCCAGAAGAAAAACTGCTGCGTGCGATCTTCGGTGAGAAAGCGTCTGACGTTAAAGACTCTTCTCTGCGCGTACCAAACGGTGTATCCGGTACGGTTATCGACGTTCAGGTCTTTACTCGCGATGGCGTAGAAAAAGACAAGCGTGCGCTGGAAATCGAAGAAATGCAGCTCAAACAGGCGAAGAAAGACCTGTCTGAAGAACTGCAGATCCTCGAAGCGGGTCTGTTCAGCCGTATCCGTGCAGTACTGGTAGCCGGTGGCGTTGAAGCTGAGAAGCTCGACAAACTGCCGCGCGATCGCTGGCTTGAACTGGGCCTGACCGACGAAGAGAAACAAAATCAGCTGGAACAACTGGCTGAGCAGTATGACGAACTGAAACACGAGTTCGAGAAGAAACTCGAAGCGAAACGCCGCAAAATCACCCAGGGCGACGATCTGGCACCGGGCGTGCTGAAGATTGTTAAGGTCTATCTGGCGGTTAAACGTCGTATCCAGCCTGGTGACAAGATGGCAGGTCGTCACGGTAACAAGGGTGTAATTTCTAAGATCAACCCGATCGAAGATATGCCTTACGATGAAAACGGTACGCCGGTAGACATCGTACTGAACCCGCTGGGCGTACCGTCTCGTATGAACATCGGTCAGATTCTGGAAACCCACCTGGGTATGGCTGCGAAAGGTATTGGCGACAAGATCAACGCCATGCTGAAACAGCAGCAAGAAGTCGCGAAACTGCGCGAATTCATCCAGCGTGCGTACGATCTGGGCGCTGACGTTCGTCAGAAAGTTGACCTGAGTACCTTCAGCGATGAAGAAGTTATGCGTCTGGCTGAAAACCTGCGCAAAGGTATGCCAATCGCAACGCCGGTCTTCGACGGTGCGAAAGAAGCAGAAATTAAAGAACTGCTGAAACTGGGCGACCTGCCGACTTCTGGTCAGATCACTCTGTATGACGGCCGCACAGGTGAACAGTTCGAACGTCCGGTAACCGTAGGTTACATGTACATGCTGAAACTGAACCACCTGGTCGACGACAAAATGCACGCGCGTTCTACCGGTTCTTACAGCCTGGTTACTCAGCAACCGCTGGGTGGTAAGGCGCAGTTCGGTGGTCAGCGTTTCGGGGAGATGGAAGTGTGGGCGCTGGAAGCCTATGGCGCGGCATACACCCTGCAGGAAATGCTCACAGTTAAGTCTGATGACGTGAACGGTCGTACCAAGATGTATAAAAACATCGTGGACGGCAACCATCAGATGGAGCCGGGCATGCCAGAATCCTTCAACGTATTGTTGAAAGAGATTCGTTCGCTGGGTATCAACATCGAACTGGAAGACGAGTAATTCTCGCTCAAACAGGTCGCTGCTGTCGGGATAATTCCCGGCAGCGGATTGTGCTAACTCCGACGGGAGCAAATCCGTGAAAGATTTATTAAAGTTTCTGAAAGCGCAGACTAAAACCGAAGAGTTTGATGCGATCAAAATTGCTCTGGCTTCGCCAGACATGATCCGTTCATGGTCTTTCGGTGAAGTTAAAAAGCCGGAAACCATCAACTACCGTACGTTCAAACCAGAACGTGACGGCCTTTTCTGCGCCCGTATCTTTGGGCCGGTAAAAGATTACGAGTGCCTGTGCGGTAAGTACAAGCGCCTGAAACACCGTGGCGTTATCTGTGAGAAGTGCGGCGTTGAAGTGACCCAGACCAAAGTACGTCGTGAGCGTATGGGCCACATCGAACTGGCTTCCCCGACTGCGCACATCTGGTTCCTGAAATCGCTGCCGTCCCGTATCGGCCTGCTGCTCGATATGCCGCTGCGCGATATCGAACGCGTACTGTACTTTGAATCCTATGTGGTTATCGAAGGCGGTATGACCAACCTGGAGCGTCAGCAGATCCTGACTGAAGAGCAGTATCTGGACGCGCTGGAAGAGTTCGGTGATGAATTCGACGCAAAAATGGGGGCGGAAGCAATCCAGGCCCTGCTGAAGAGCATGGATCTGGAGCAAGAGTGCGAACAGCTGCGTGAAGAGCTGAACGAAACCAACTCCGAGACCAAGCGTAAAAAGCTGACCAAGCGTATCAAGCTGCTGGAAGCGTTCGTTCAGTCTGGCAACAAACCAGAGTGGATGATCCTGACCGTTCTGCCGGTACTGCCGCCAGATCTGCGTCCGCTGGTTCCGCTGGATGGTGGTCGTTTCGCGACTTCTGACCTGAACGATCTGTATCGTCGCGTCATTAACCGTAACAACCGTCTGAAACGTCTGCTGGATCTGGCTGCGCCGGACATCATCGTACGTAACGAAAAACGTATGCTGCAGGAAGCGGTAGACGCCCTGCTGGATAACGGTCGTCGCGGTCGTGCAATCACCGGTTCTAACAAGCGTCCTCTGAAATCTTTGGCCGATATGATCAAAGGTAAACAGGGTCGTTTCCGTCAGAACCTGCTCGGTAAGCGTGTTGACTACTCCGGTCGTTCTGTAATCACCGTAGGTCCATACCTGCGTCTGCATCAGTGCGGTCTGCCGAAGAAAATGGCACTGGAACTGTTCAAACCGTTCATCTACGGCAAGCTGGAACTGCGTGGTCTTGCTACCACCATTAAAGCTGCGAAGAAAATGGTTGAGCGCGAAGAAGCTGTCGTTTGGGATATCCTGGACGAAGTTATCCGCGAACACCCGGTACTGCTGAACCGTGCACCGACTCTGCACCGTCTGGGTATCCAGGCATTTGAACCGGTACTGATCGAAGGTAAAGCTATCCAGCTGCACCCGCTGGTTTGTGCGGCATATAACGCCGACTTCGACGGTGACCAGATGGCTGTTCACGTACCGCTGACGCTGGAAGCCCAGCTCGAAGCGCGTGCGCTGATGATGTCTACCAACAACATCCTGTCCCCGGCGAACGGCGAACCAATCATCGTTCCGTCTCAGGACGTTGTACTGGGTCTGTACTACATGACCCGTGACTGTGTTAACGCCAAAGGCGAAGGCATGGTGCTGACTGGCCCGAAAGAAGCAGAACGCCTGTATCGCTCCGGTCTGGCTTCTCTGCATGCGCGCGTTAAAGTGCGTATCACTGAGTATGAAAAAGATGCTAACGGTGAATTAGTCGCGAAAACCAGCCTGAAAGACACGACTGTTGGTCGTGCCATTCTGTGGATGATTGTACCGAAAGGTCTGCCTTACTCCATCGTCAACCAGGCGCTGGGTAAAAAAGCAATCTCCAAAATGCTGAACACCTGCTACCGCATTCTCGGTCTGAAACCGACCGTTATTTTTGCGGACCAGATCATGTATACCGGCTTTGCCTATGCAGCGCGTTCTGGTGCATCTGTTGGTATTGATGACATGGTCATCCCGGAGAAGAAACACGAAATCATCTCCGAGGCAGAAGCAGAAGTTGCTGAAATTCAGGAGCAGTTCCAGTCTGGTCTGGTAACTGCGGGCGAACGCTACAACAAAGTTATCGATATCTGGGCTGCGGCGAACGATCGTGTATCCAAAGCGATGATGGATAACCTGCAAACTGAAACCGTTATCAACCGTGACGGTCAGGAAGAGAAACAGGTTTCCTTCAACAGCATCTACATGATGGCCGACTCCGGTGCGCGTGGTTCTGCGGCACAGATTCGTCAGCTTGCTGGTATGCGTGGTCTGATGGCGAAGCCGGATGGCTCCATCATCGAAACGCCAATCACCGCGAACTTCCGTGAAGGTCTGAACGTACTCCAGTACTTCATCTCTACCCACGGTGCTCGTAAAGGTCTGGCGGATACCGCACTGAAAACAGCAAACTCTGGTTACCTGACCCGTCGTCTGGTTGACGTAGCGCAGGACCTGGTGGTTACCGAAGACGATTGTGGTACCCATGAAGGTATCCTGATGACTCCGGTTATCGAGGGTGGCGATGTTAAAGAGCCGCTGCGCGATCGCGTACTGGGTCGTGTCACTGCAGAAGACGTTCTGAAGCCGGGTACTGCCGACATTCTTGTTCCGCGCAACACGCTGCTGCACGAACAGTGGTGTGACCTGCTGGAAGAGAACTCTGTCGACGCGGTTAAAGTTCGTTCCGTTGTATCCTGTGACACCGACTTTGGTGTATGTGCGCACTGCTATGGTCGTGACCTGGCGCGTGGTCACCTCATCAACAAAGGTGAAGCTATCGGCGTTATCGCGGCACAGTCCATCGGTGAACCGGGTACACAGCTGACCATGCGTACGTTCCACATCGGTGGTGCGGCATCTCGTGCGGCTGCTGAATCCAGTATTCAGGTGAAAAACAAAGGTAGCATCAAGCTCAGCAACGTGAAGTCGGTTGTGAACTCCAGCGGTAAACTGGTTATCACTTCCCGTAACACTGAACTGAAATTGATCGACGAATTCGGTCGTACCAAAGAAAGCTACAAAGTACCTTACGGTGCGGTACTGGCGAAAGGCGATGGCGAACAGGTTGCTGGCGGCGAAACCGTTGCAAACTGGGACCCGCACACCATGCCGGTTATCACCGAAGTAAGCGGTTTTGTTCGCTTTACTGACATGATCGACGGTCAGACCATTACGCGTCAGACCGATGAACTGACCGGTCTGTCTTCGCTGGTGGTTCTGGATTCTGCAGAACGTACCGCAGGTGGTAAAGATCTGCGTCCGGCGCTGAAAATCGTTGATGCTCAGGGTAACGACGTTCTGATCCCAGGGACTGACATGCCTGCGCAGTACTTCCTGCCGGGTAAAGCGATTGTTCAACTGGAAGATGGCGTACAGATAAGCTCCGGTGACACCCTGGCGCGTATTCCGCAGGAATCCGGCGGTACCAAGGATATCACCGGTGGTCTGCCGCGCGTTGCGGATCTGTTCGAAGCGCGTCGTCCGAAAGAGCCGGCAATCCTGGCTGAAGTCAGCGGCGTTGTTTCCTTCGGTAAAGAAACCAAAGGCAAACGTCGTCTGGTTATCACCCCGGTAGATGGCAGCGAACCGTACGAAGAGATGATTCCGAAATGGCGTCAGCTCAACGTGTTCGAAGGTGAACGTGTAGAACGTGGTGACGTAATTTCCGACGGTCCAGAAGCGCCGCATGACATTCTGCGTCTGCGTGGCGTTCATGCTGTGACTCGTTACATCGTTAACGAAGTTCAGGACGTATACCGTCTGCAGGGCGTTAAGATTAACGATAAGCACATCGAAGTTATCGTTCGTCAGATGCTGCGTAAAGCGACTATCGTTAATGCGGGTAGCTCCGACTTCCTGGAAGGCGAACAGGTTGAATACTCTCGCGTCAAGATCGCTAACCGCGAACTGGAAGCGAACGGCAAAGTGGGGGCAACTTACTCCCGCGATCTGCTGGGTATCACCAAAGCGTCTCTGGCAACCGAGTCCTTCATCTCCGCGGCATCGTTCCAGGAGACCACTCGCGTGCTGACCGAAGCAGCCGTTGCGGGCAAACGCGACGAACTGCGTGGTCTGAAAGAGAACGTTATCGTGGGTCGTCTGATCCCGGCAGGTACCGGTTACGCGTACCACCAGGATCGTATGCGTCGCCGTGCTGCAGGTGAAGCTCCGGCTGCACCGCAGGTGACTGCAGAAGACGCATCTGCCAGCCTGGCAGAACTGCTGAACGCAGGTCTGGGCGGTTCTGATAACGAGTAATCGTTAATCCGCAAATAACTTAAAAACCCGCTTCGGCGGGTTTTTTTATGGGTGTAGTTCAGGGAAAGACCATTTGTCAGAATATTTAAGGAATTTCTGAATACTCATAATCAATGTAGAGATGACTAATATCCTGAAACTGACTGAACTAATTGAGTCAAGCTCGGCAAGAATTCGATACTATTCCTGTGTAACTTTCTTAAGGAACGAGAATGAAACAGGAAGTGGAGAAGTGGCGACCTTTTGGACATCCGGATGGTGATATTCGTGATTTATCATTTCTTGATGCTCATCAGGCTGTCTACGTTCAGCATCATGAGGGCAAAGAGCCTTCAGAGTATCACTTTTGGGTTACCTACTCTCTTCACTGCTTCACAAAAGATTATGAACATCAGACGAACGAAGAAAAACAATCGTTAATATACCACGCGCCTAAAGAATCTCGTCCCTTCTGCCAGCACCGTTATAACTTAGCGCGCATACACTTAAAAAGAACCATTTTGGCGCTGCCAGAAAGCAACGTTATTCATGCCGGGTATGGTAGCTATGCCGTGATTGAAGTGGGTTTAAACGGAGGAGACAAGGCATTTTACTTTGTTGCGTTCAGGGCTTTCAGGGAAAAGAAAAAACTCCGTTTGCATGTAACTAGCGCTTATCCCATTTCTGAAAAACAGAAAGGTAAATCAGTGAAATTTTTCACCATTGCCTACAACTTATTGAGAAATAAGCAGCTTCCCCAGCCCTCAAAATAACAAAACCCACCTTAAGGTGGGTTTCGCCAGAGAATTATCTCTGGTATTCAGAACGCCATTACCGGACTTTGCCTTGACCTTGCGATAATCGCAGGTTGCGGGATGTCTGAATTTCTTCAGTCTGCTGCATCCTGGAAGATGAGAACATGTGTTCTTATTTTCGTCTCTATCATAGTTGAGTATTTACTCTATTACAATCAGATCTCTTTCATTGCTCAACAGGCGATGGCTTCAGACTTTGCATTACGGAATTTTTTAAGAAAGGCAGGGCGAAACGAGGAAGAAGCTTTTCGCCCTGGACAACATTCCTGTTGACGGCACTACCATAAAAAAACACAACGCTTTCAACAACCTTGCGTTTTTCATCTTCCGTAGCGGCTCGGAATAAATTTATGTTGTTACATTCCGTCTCATAGCTTTTGCGAGGCGCGTCCCAGATAACTGTCCCAGTCTTTCCATACCGGCTGTAAACCCTGAGCGGTTAACGCGGCAGCAACCGCTTCCGGCCTGCGATCGTCGTGCGGTGAGAACTGTTCCAGCTCGAGGTGATTGTCGGCATAGCCACCTGGTTGCGTTTTCGAAAAAGCGCTGACGTTATTAATTGCCAGCGGAATCACGCGATCGCGAAACCACGGTGATTCCCGCGTGGAGAGTGACAGTTCAATCTCCGGCGCAAGCAGCCGGAAGGCGCAGATGGTTTGCACTAACTGGCGTTCATCCATAATCGACGCTGGCTCAATGCCGCCAGTACACGGGCGCAGGCGCGGGAAGGAGACAGAGTAACGGCTTTGCCAGTAATGCCGTTGCAGCCATAGCAAATGTTCGGCAACCATATAGCAGTCAACTCGCCAGCTGTCGGAAAGGCCGATTAGCGCGCCGAGGCCTATCTTATCAATCCCCGCACGCCCTAGCCGATCCGGCGTTTCCAGCCGCCAGAAGAAGTCCTGTTTTTTACCTTTCAGATGATGATGGGCATAAGTCGCCTCATGATATGTCTCCTGATAAACCATTACTCCATCGAGGCCAAGCTGTTTTAACTCGGCATATTCCGCCTCCGCCAGCGGTTGCACTTCCATCTGTAGTGAAGAGAACTGCTCACGCAGAGCAGGAAGATGACGACGAAAGTAATCCATCCCCACTTTCGCCTGATGTTCACCGGTGACCAGCAACAAATGTTCAAAGCCCATCTCCCGGATAGCGGCGCTTTCTCTGGCGATATCCGCTTCATCCAGCGTTTTGCGCTTGATGCGGTTGCCCATGGAAAATCCACAATAGGTGCAGTCGTTAGCGCAAAGATTAGAAAGATAGAGCGGGACGTAGAAGCTGACGATATTGCCAAATCGCTGGCGAGTCAGACGCTGCGCTCGCTGGGCCAGGGGTTCCAGATAGTCACTGGCGGCAGGCGATAACAGCGCCATCATATCGTCGCGGGTGAGTTGCGGGGCATTTAGCGCTCGCTCTACGTCAGCAGCCGTTTTGCTGTTGATACGCAGGTGGATGTCGTCCCAGTCCAGTTGTCGCCAGCGATCGCTGAAGGTTTTCATGTCGATGCCTCCAGAAATCCGGTCAGTGGGCTGGTGGCATGAGCAAAATGACTGCGGCTGCCCGGTCCGGCCTGACGTGCCAGCAAGCCTGCTTCTACCGCCAGACGAAATGCCTTCGCCATGTTGACGGGATCGTCCGCGACGGCAATCGCCGTATTCACTAACACCGCATCGGCCCCCATTTCCAGCGCCTGCGCGGCATGGCTGGGAACGCCGATGCCAGCATCAACGACCACCGGAATCGTGGCTTGCTGGATAATAATCTCCAGCATGGCGCGGGTTTCCAGCCCCTGATTAGAGCCAATTGGTGCGCCGAGCGGCATCACCGCTGCACAGCCCACTTCTTCCAGATGTTTGCACAACACCGGATCGGCACCGCAGTAAGGCAGCACGACAAATCCCTGTTGCACCAGCGTTTCGGCGGCTTTCAGGGTTTCGATGGGATCGGGCAACAGCCAGCGGGCATCAGGGTGAATCTCTAATTTTAGCCAGTTTGTGCCTAACGCTTCACGTGCCAGATGGGCGGCGAAGATCGCTTCCTCTGCCGTTTTCGCACCAGAGGTGTTAGGGAGCAGCGTTACACCCGCCGCGATAAGTGGGGTGAGGATATCGTCGTTGTGCTGGCGCAAGTTGACGCGTTTCATTGCCAGCGTCACCAGTTGACTGCCGGAAGCGCGAATAGACTCCACCATCAGTTGTGAAGAGGCGAATTTCCCGGTGCCGGTAAACAGATGTGAATCAAACGTTTTGTCCGCAATACGTAACATCTCAACCCCCTGCAATAACCTGAAAAAGCAGGATTTGGTCGCCATCCTGCACGATATGTTGCGCCCACTGTTCGCGCGGGATGATTTGCTGATTAATCGCCAGCGCCGCACCCGCTTGTTGTTGATTGAGTTGCGCCAGCAGCTCGTGAACGGTTTGCCCGGCGGCGCATTGCATCGGTTGATCGTTAAACAGGATCTGCATTGCATCCTCCACATACCGGGCAACCATTGGCGCGGCGCAACGCCAGGCTGCGCCACTGGCTCGACTTACCGTCGAACAGTCGGAGTTCTCCCGCAGGCGTCTCTATACCGCTTAATAACTTAATTGCTTCCAGTGCCTGCAACGTGCCCATAACCCCGACCACCGGGCCAACCACGCCAGCCGTGCGGCAGTTGCGTTCAGGTTCCTGGTTATCTGGCCACAGACAGCGGTAACAACCGTGCTCCCAGGGCGGCGTCAGCACCATCAACTGACCGCCAAATCCGACCGCGCTGGCGGTGATAAGAGGTGTGTTGAGTACCACGCAGGCGGCATTAATCTCCTGGCGAGTCGCCATATTGTCGGTACAGTCGAGCACCACATCGGCTTGTGCAACCGCATCTTTTAACGCCTCACCTGTTAATCGTTGTTGCAATGCCGTCAGTTGAATGTCGGGATTCAACTGTGTCAGTCGCTGTTGGCTGACCTGCGATTTCGGGCTGTTGATATCTTCAGTGGTAAAGAGGATTTGTCGTTGTAGATTGCTTAAATGCACATCGTCGTCATCTGCCAGTATCAGCGTCCCGACGCCTGCGCCCGCCAGATACAGCGCAGCAGGAGTACCCAATCCGCCAAGACCAATAATCAGCACCTGGCTATCGAGCAGTTTTTGCTGCCCGTCAAGAGCGATGTCGTCGAGCAGGATTTGGCGGCTGTAACGCATAAAGTCACGGTCATTCATCACCAACTCCTGCAATTTCCAGCAACTGTTTTGTTACCAGGCGCCAGTCTGCGGCCTGAGTAATTGCACTAACGACGGCAATGCTACCGACACCCGTCGCCATCACCGCAGGCGCGCGCGCTAGGCTGATACCGCCAATCGCCACGGTGGGATAATCCGCCAGACGCTCAATGTGCCGTGCCAGTTGTTCCAACCCCTGTGGTGCGGAAGGCATCTGCTTGGTTTGTGTCGGGAACACATGTCCCAGCGCGATATAAGAAGGGCGTGCTGCCAGCGCGACGTCGATCTCCATATCGTCATGGGTCGAAACGCCCAGTCGCAGACCTGCCGCGCGGATGGCGCTGAGATCGGTGGCTTGCAAATCTTCCTGCCCCAAATGGACGCCATACGCCTGATGCTTGATTGCCAGCCGCCAGTAATCGTTGATAAACAATCGCGCGTTATAGCGGCGGCCCAGCGCAATTGCCGCCACGACATCGGCTTCCACCTCTTCATCGCGTCGATCTTTGATGCGTAGCTGGAGAGTACGTACGCCTGCATCCAGCAGACGTTCGATCCACTGTACGCTGTCCACCACCGGGTACAGTCCTAAACGAAAGGGCACAGGAGGAAAATCAGGCTGATACATCACGCTTCCTCCTTACGCAGGTAGATTTCTCCGCCTCTGGCGCGGAAGTTCTCCGACATATCCGCCATTCCCGCTTCAATGGTTTGTGCGGCAACGTAATCGCGCACTTCCTGACTGATTTTCATCGAGCAGAATTTCGGCCCACACATGGAGCAAAAATGGGCGACCTTGCCGGACTCTTGCGGCAGAGTTTCATCGTGATAAGCGCGGGCGGTAAACGGGTCGAGAGCCAGATTAAACTGGTCTTCCCAGCGAAATTCGAAGCGGGCTTTCGACATCGCGTTATCGCGAATTTGCGCGCCCGGATGCCCTTTTGCCAGGTCGGCAGCGTGGGCGGCAATCTTGTAGGTGATAAGACCTTGCTTAACGTCTTCTTTATTGGGCAGACCCAGGTGCTCTTTTGGCGTTACGTAGCAGAGCATCGCACAGCCAAACCAGCCAATCATCGCCGCACCAATCCCCGACGTGAAGTGGTCATAACCTGGCGCAATATCGGTGGTCAGCGGCCCGAGAGTGTAAAATGGCGCTTCGTGGCAGTGCTCTAACTCCTCGGTCATATTGCGGCGAATCATCTGCATCGGCACATGCCCGGGGCCTTCAATCATCACCTGTACGTCATATTCCCAGGCGATTTTGGTCAGTTCGCCCAGCGTATGCAGCTCGGCAAACTGCGCTTCATCGTTGGCGTCCTGAACAGAACCGGGGCGCAGGCCGTCACCCAGCGACAGCGAAACATCATAAGCGGCACAGATTTCACAAATTTCGCGGAAGTGTTGATAGAGGAAATTTTCCTGATGATGGGAGAGACACCATTTCGCCATAATCGAACCGCCGCGAGAGACGATGCCGGTCAGGCGTTTCGCGGTCATCGGTACGTAGCGCAGCAGTACCCCCGCATGGATAGTGAAGTAATCCACACCTTGCTCGGCCTGTTCCAGCAGCGTGTCACGGAAGACTTCCCAGGTAAGATCTTCAGCGATCCCGTTCACTTTCTCCAGCGCCTGGTAGATCGGCACAGTGCCGATCGGCACCGGGCTGTTACGCAAAATCCACTCGCGGGTTTCGTGAATATAGCGACCGGTGGAAAGATCCATCACGGTATCTGCTCCCCAGCGCGTGGACCATACCAGCTTTTCCACTTCTTCTTCGATGGAAGAGGTGACCGCCGAGTTGCCGATATTGGCGTTAACTTTTACCAGGAAATTGCGACCAATAATCATCGGTTCTGATTCAGGATGATTAATGTTGGCGGGGATAATCGCGCGTCCGGCAGCGACCTCATCACGGACGAATTCCGCGGTGATATTTTCCGGCAAGCGTGCGCCAAAACTCATTCCCGGATGCTGGTGGCGTAAAACTTCGCTACGTATGCGCTCGCGGCCCATATTCTCGCGGATGGCGATGAACTCCATCTCCGGCGTGATGATACCCTGGCGGGCATAGTGCAGTTGTGTGACGCGGCGCCCTGCTTTAGCGCGTTTTGGCGTTAATACGCCGCTAAAACGCAGCTCGTCGAGGCCATCATCTGCCAGCCGCGCTTTAGTGTAATCGGAACTGCGCACGGTAAGTTCTTCGGTATCGCCGCGTGCATCGATCCACGGCTGGCGCAGTTTTGCCAGCCCTTGCTGCACGTTAATGGCGATCAGTGGGTCGCCATACGGGCCGGAGGTGTCATAGACCGGAATCGCTTCGTTTTCTTGTTCTTTGCTACCGCCGATTAGCGTCGGGCTAAGCTGGATCTCACGCATTGGCACGCGAACGCCGGGGTGTGTGCCGGTGATGTAAATGCGTTTTGAGTTCGGAAAGGCGGTGCCCTCCAGAGTATCGATAAAATGTTGGGCCTGGGCGCGTTGTTCGCGGCGGGTCAGTTTTGTTGCAGACATAGCTCATTCCAAAAGTTAAGGACGTGGCTTGTCAGACGACGGATGAAGCAAGAGACGATCGCCGCAAAGGCGATGCGATAGCAGATTAACTCTTGTTCCCTTCGCAGGTATTAGCCTGATCAGGTTCCGCGGATCCCGAATAAACGGTCTCAGCCAGTTAAGGCACTCCGACAAGAAATTAGCCCCGCAGACGGGGCGTTGGCTGTAAATTACGCGTTAACCGCGCAGAACTCAAGCAGGATGTTTGACGCGAGCGGCATCAAGCACCAGCAGAATCAGCTTATCTTCCAACACAAAGCGCGCTTCCAGCGCCTCGCCGATGTCAGATAAAACCTGTTGAAACTCAAGGTAATTATCGTGATCGATGGCGGTTTCCAGGCTGGAATCGTAGTAATCCATAATCTGTTGGGTATTGGCTTCAAGCTGGGGCCAAATCTTCGTGGCGCGAGCGAGTTGCCCGTTGCCTTCCAGCTTATGAAGAATGCGTTCATAAATACTGAAATGTCCGGCAGACAAGTAATCGACCAGACTCTGGCAAAAATCATCAAGGGCTTTTTCATTTAGCCTCATGTACGATTCTTTACCAGGCTTAATGCCAACCAGATTGTAGTAAGCCACGAGCAGATGCTTACGTACATGTAGCCAGCGATCAACCAGTTTGTTACTTCCTCTGACGTGCTCCGTCAGGTTATCGAGCTGGTTAAGCATGATTGACTCCGCAAGTTTGAATTCAAAAACTGCTCAGTGAGAAATGTAAAAACCATGTTAAACATGCCAGTGATGCAAAGGTAGTGCAAGAGCTATGGATCGTATAATTGAAAAATTAGATCACGGCTGGTGGGTCGTCAGTCATGAACAAAAATTATGGTTGCCGAAGGGCGAATTACCCTATGGCGAAGCGGTAAATTTCGATCTTGTGGGCCAGCGCGCACTACACATCGGCGAATGGCAGGGAGAACCCGTTTGGTTAGTACAACAGCAGCGTCGTCACGATATGGGATCGGTGCGCCAGGTCATTGATCTGGATGTCGGGCTGTTTCAACTGGCTGGACGCGGCGTGCAACTGGCGGAGTTTTACCGTTCGCATAAATACTGCGGATATTGCGGGCATGAAATGTATCCGAGCAAAACCGAATGGGCGATGCTGTGCAGTCACTGCCGTGAGCGTTACTATCCACAAATCGCCCCCTGTATTATCGTTGCTATCCGGCGTGATGATTCGATCCTCCTCGCTCAACATACCCGCCATCGCAATGGTGTCCATACGGTACTTGCCGGATTTGTCGAAGTGGGCGAAACCCTCGAGCAGGCAGTCGCGCGTGAAGTGATGGAAGAGAGCGGAATTAAAGTTAAAAACTTGCGTTACGTGACTTCCCAACCGTGGCCGTTTCCCCAGTCTTTAATGACCGCGTTTATGGCGGAATATGACAGCGGCGACATCGTGATCGACCCGAAAGAATTGCTGGAGGCGAACTGGTATCGCTACGACGATTTGCCGTTACTGCCGCCGCCCGGTACCGTGGCGCGTCGTCTGATAGAAGATACAGTGGCGATGTGTCGGGCAGAGTATGAGTGATGATACACTGACCGCCTGACGCACTAAGGAACAGCCAAAATGACCGAACTTAAAAACGATCGTTATCTGCGGGCGCTGCTGCGCCAGCCCGTTGATGTCACTCCAGTATGGATGATGCGCCAGGCGGGTCGCTATCTACCGGAATATAAAGCTACGCGCGCTCAGGCGGGTGATTTTATGTCGCTGTGCAAAAATGCCGAGCTGGCGTGCGAAGTGACTTTGCAACCGCTGCGTCGCTATCCGCTGGATGCGGCGATTCTTTTCTCCGACATTCTGACTGTCCCGGATGCGATGGGGCTAGGGCTTTATTTTGAAGCCGGAGAAGGTCCGCGATTCACCTCGCCAGTTACCTGTAAAGCCGATGTCGATAAACTGCCAATCCCGGACCCGGAAGATGAGCTGGGTTACGTGATGAACGCGGTGCGTACCATTCGCCGCGAACTGAAAGGCGAAGTGCCGCTGATTGGTTTTTCCGGCAGCCCGTGGACGCTGGCGACTTACATGGTTGAAGGCGGTAGCAGCAAAGCCTTCACCGTGATCAAAAAGATGATGTATGCCGATCCGCAGGCGCTGCACGCGCTGCTCGATAAACTGGCGAAAAGCGTCACGTTGTATCTGAATGCACAGATCAAAGCTGGCGCCCAGGCAGTGATGATTTTCGACACCTGGGGCGGCGTGCTTACCGGGCGTGATTATCAACAGTTCTCGCTCTATTACATGCATAAAATTGTTGATGGCTTACTGCGTGAAAACGACGGTCGCCGCGTGCCGGTCACGCTGTTTACCAAAGGCGGCGGACAGTGGCTGGAAGCGATGGCAGAAACCGGCTGCGATGCGCTGGGCCTCGACTGGACAACGGATATCGCCGATGCGCGTCGTCGTGTGGGTGATAAAGTCGCGTTGCAGGGCAACATGGACCCATCAATGTTGTATGCACCGCCAGCACGCATTGAAGAAGAAGTGGCGACAATTCTTGCCGGTTTTGGTCACGGCGAAGGCCATGTCTTTAACCTCGGCCATGGAATTCATCAGGATGTGCCGCCAGAACATGCTGGCGTGTTTGTCGAGGCAGTGCATCGCTTGTCTGAACAATATCACCGCTAAGGAGTGATTATGGATCTCGCGTCATTACGCGCTCAACAAATCGAACTGGCTTCTTCTGTGATCCGCGAGGATCGACTCGATAAAGATCCCCCGGATCTGATCGCCGGAGCCGATGTCGGGTTTGAGCAAGGCGGAGAAGTGACGCGAGCGGCGATGGTGCTGCTGAAATACCCCTCGCTTGAGCTGGTGGAGTATAAAGTGGCACGTATCGCCACCACCATGCCTTACATTCCTGGTTTTCTTTCCTTCCGTGAATATCCTGCGCTGCTTGCCGCGTGGGACATGCTGTCGCAAAAACCGGATTTAGTGTTTGTCGATGGTCATGGGATCTCGCATCCTCGCCGTCTTGGCGTCGCCAGCCATTTTGGTTTGCTGGTGGATGTGCCGACCATTGGCGTAGCGAAAAAACGACTATGCGGTAAATTCGAACCGCTCTCCAGCGAACCGGGCGCACTGGCCCCGCTGATGGATAAAGGCGAGCAGCTGGCCTGGGTCTGGCGCAGCAAAGCGCGCTGTAACCCGTTGTTTATTTCTACCGGCCATCGGGTCAGCGTGGACAGCGCGCTGGCGTGGGTGCAACGCTGCATGAAAGGCTATCGTCTGCCGGAGCCAACGCGCTGGGCGGACGCGGTGGCCTCGGAACGTCCGGCGTTTGTGCGCTATACAGCAAATCACCCCTAATTCAGGTAAACTGCGGATAATTTTCGTATCTGAGAACTCAACATGTTACAAAACCCGATTCATCTGCGTCTGGAGCGCCTGGAAAGCTGGCAGCACGTCACTTTCATGGCTTGCTTATGCGAACGCATGTACCCCAACTACGCCATGTTCTGCCAGCAGACAGGTTTTGGTGATGGGCAAATTTACCGCCGTATTCTCGATCTCATCTGGGAAATGCTGACCGTCAAAGACGCAAAAGTAAATTTCGACAGCCAGCTGGAGAAGTTTGAAGAAGCGATTCCTTCTGCAGACGATTTCGATCTGTACGGCGTTTATCCAGCAATCGACGCCTGCGTGGCGTTAAGTGAACTGGTCCATTCACGTTTGAGTGGCGAAACGCTCGAACACGCGGTGGAAGTGAGTAAGACTTCCATCACCACTGTCGCGATGCTGGAAATGACTCAGGCTGGTCGCGAAATGAGCGATGAAGAGCTCAAGGAAAACCCAGCAGTAGAGCAAGAATGGGACATTCAGTGGGAAATTTTCCGACTTTTAGCCGATTGCGAAGAACGCGATATCGATCTGATAAAAGGGTTGAGAGCGGACCTGCGTGAGGCGGGTGAGAGCAATATTGGTATAATTTTTCAGCAATAAGACCAGAAAACGTGATTTAACGCCTGATTTGTCGTACCTGGAGTCTTCCCTTTCGCCCCCCGTCTGGTCTACATTTGGGGGGCGAAAAAAAGTGGCTATCGGTGCGTGTATGCAGGAGAGTGCTATTCTGGCATTTCCGTCGCACTCGATGCTTAGCAAGCGATAAACACATTGTAAGGATAACTTATGAACAAGACTCAACTGATTGATGTAATTGCAGAGAAAGCAGAACTGTCCAAAACCCAGGCTAAAGCTGCTCTGGAGTCCACTCTGGCTGCAATTACTGAGTCTCTGAAAGAAGGCGATGCTGTACAACTGGTTGGTTTCGGTACCTTCAAAGTGAACCACCGCGCTGAGCGTACTGGCCGCAACCCGCAGACCGGTAAAGAAATTAAAATTGCCGCAGCTAACGTACCGGCGTTTGTTTCTGGCAAGGCACTGAAAGACGCAGTTAAGTAAGATTGCGTGGCAGTGAACAGTTTTAACGAAGGGGTGGTTTCACCCCTTTTGTCTTTCTGGCGTCGATCATTGATGCTGGCTGGCGCTCTGTTTCTCACTGCCTGTAGCCACAACGCTTCACTTCCTCCCTTTACCGCCAGTGGATTTGCTGAAGATCAGGGCGCGGTCCGCATCTGGCGAAAAGACAGCGGCGATAATGTCCATTTGCTTGCCGTGTTTAGCCCGTGGCGCAATGGCGATACCACGACGCGAGAGTATCGCTGGCAGGGCGATAACCTCACACTTATCAATATCAACGTTTACAGCAAACCGCCGGTAAACATCCGGGCGCGTTTTGACGATCGCGGTGACTTGAGCTTTATGCAACGTGAATCCGACGGGCAAAAGCAGCAGCTTTCCAATGATCAGATCGATTTATACCGTTATCGTGCCGCGCAGATCCGCGAGATTAGCGATGCCTTACGCCAGGGGAGAGTCGTGCTGCGTCAGGGACGCTGGCATGCGATGGAGCAGACAGTAACCACCTGTGAAGGGCAAACCATTAAACCTGATTTAGATGCGCAGGCGATAGCGCATATCGAGCGCCGCCAGAGCCGCTCATCTGTTGATGTGAGCGTGGCATGGCTGGAAGCGCCCGAGGGTTCGCAATTACTGTTAGTGGCAAACTCTGATTTCTGCCGTTGGCAACCCAACGAGAAGACGTTTTGATTTACCAGTGGCCCATGCCCATATGACCGCCACCATCGCAACCACCGTAACCGCGCGGGATACCCGCTTCAGCCAACGCAATATCGCGTTTAACCCGTAACTCGTCTAATGATTGACGCAGCGTTTCCATCTCTTTAGCAACGGCATTGATTTTGCTGCTATCCGGTGGGTTCGCGGCTAACAACGCGTTGTATTCATAACGCTTCGTCACCAGTTGTTGTTGCAGCACGCTGCTTTGGGCGTAAAAGTCATTATGAATTTTTTGCCAGACTGTCTGTTGTTCGCTGGTCAAGGGGGCGGCGTTTTGCTGCCACATGCCGTGTCCGCCGTGGGCGAATGCTGGTGTTGCTCCCATTGCCATTGCTGAAAGCGCCATCATGACCAGGGCAATTTTCGTGTTCCGTTTCATGACTCATCCTCATGTGGTTGTTTTCTTCGGGTATTTGCATTTTCCGTGCCAACTAAAAAAACAGGTCTGATGGGCTTTCTGTTGCGGCAAGCGAGTAAAAATGACTCGCCAGTCGTGGAGAGTGAGTCGTTTTTACTCATTGAAACACAAGCCTTTGTGTTTCAGCGCAGGGTCACAGTCGATAAAAGATGGCATGATTTCTGCTGTTCAGAAGGAATGACCAAGCAAAGAGCAGATCGTTTTATGCAGCGACCAAAAGATACCTTAGCGAAATGGCTCAGCACGATTCTTCCGGTGGCGATTCTGGTGCTGGTAGGGTTGTTTGCGGTAACCGTCATTCGGGATTATGGCCGGGCGAGTGAGGCCGATCGGCAGGCATTACTGGAAAAAGGAAATGTACTCATTCGCGCTCTGGAATCAGGAAGCCGCGTGGGCATGGGTATGCGTATGCATCATGTGCAGCAACAGGCATTGCTGGAAGAGATGGCAGGGCAACCGGGAGTGTTGTGGTTTGCCGTGACTAATGCGCAGGGGATTATCGTTCTTCATAGCAATCCCAATATGGTTGGACGCCCTCTGTATACACCCGACGAAATGAAGCAGTTAAAGCCAGAGGAAAACGCTCGCTGGAGACTGATGGATAACACAGGAAATGAACCTGCACTTGAGGTTTATCGCTTATTCCAGCCAATGTCGGCTTCCTGGCGCCACGGCATGCATAATATGCCGCGCTGCAGCAACGAAGGTGCGCCATTGGGAGAGGCACAACAGGTTATTTTTATCGCTGTTGATGCCAGCGATCTGGTAGCTACTCAGGCAGGAGAAAAACGCAATACCCTGATTATTATCTTCGCGCTGGCGACAGTACTGCTGGCAAGCGTGTTGTCTTTCTTCTGGTATCGTCGATATTTGCGCTCGCGCCAGCTTCTGCAGGATGAGATGAAACGCAAAGAGAAGCTGGTGGCGTTGGGGCATCTGGCAGCAGGTGTCGCCCACGAAATCCGTAACCCGCTTTCATCCATTAAAGGGCTGGCGAAATACTTCGCCGAGCGCGCGCCTGCGGGTGGCGAAGCGCATCAACTGGCGCAGGTGATGGCGAAAGAAGCCGACCGTTTGAATCGTGTGGTAAGTGAGCTGCTGGAGTTAGTTAAGCCAACGCATCTGGCTTTGCAGACGGTGGATCTCAATACTCTGATTAACCACTCATTACAGCTGGTAAGCCAGGATGCAAACAGCCGGGAGATCCAGTTACGCTTTACCGCCAACGACACATTGCCGCAAATTCAGGCCGACCCGGACCGGCTGACTCAGGTTCTGCTGAATCTCTATCTCAATGCCATTCAGGCTATTGGTCAGCATGGCGTGATTAGCGTTGTGGCAAATGAAAGCGGAGCGGGCGTGAAAATCAGCGTTACCGACAGCGGTAAGGGAATTGCGGCGGATCAGCTTGAAGCCATCTTCACCCCGTATTTCACCACCAAAGCCGAAGGTACCGGGTTGGGGCTGGCGGTCGTACATAATATTGTTGAACAACACGGTGGTACAATTCAGGTCGCAAGTCAGGAGGGGAAAGGCGCTACGTTCACCCTCTGGCTTCCGGTCAATATTACGCATAAGGACCCACAAGGATGACGCACGATAATATCGATATTCTGGTGGTGGATGATGACATTAGCCACTGCACTATCTTGCAGGCATTGCTGCGCGGCTGGGGCTATAACGTCGCGCTGGCGAACAGCGGGCGACAGGCGCTGGCACAGGTGCGGGAGCAGGTTTTTGATCTCGTGCTTTGCGATGTGCGAATGGCTGAGATGGACGGTATTGCCACGCTGAAAGAGAGCAAAGCGTTAAATCCGGCGATTCCGGTACTGATTATGACCGCGTACTCCAGCGTCGAGACGGCGGTAGAGGCGTTGAAAACCGGGGCGCTGGATTATCTCATTAAGCCGCTGGATTTCGATAACCTGCAGGCGACGCTGGAAAAGGCGCTCGCGCATACGCACTGTGTTGACGCTGAAATGCCTGCGGTGTCTGCCAGCCAGTTCGGTATGGTTGGCAAAAGCCCGGCGATGCAGCACCTGCTCAGTGAAATTGCCCTCGTCGCGCCATCAGAAGCCACTGTGTTGATCCACGGCGATTCCGGCACGGGCAAAGAGCTGGTTGCCAGAGCGATTCACGCCAGTAGCGCCCGTCGCGAAAAGCCTCTGGTGGCACTTAACTGCGCGGCGCTCAACGAATCCTTACTGGAATCCGAATTGTTTGGTCACGAAAAAGGGGCGTTTACCGGCGCCGACAAACGGCGGGAAGGGCGCTTTGTTGAGGCAGATGGCGGCACGCTGTTTCTCGATGAAATTGGCGATATCTCGCCGATGATGCAGGTTCGCCTGCTGCGTGCCATTCAGGAGCGCGAAGTAGCAACGTGTCGGTAGCAACCAGACTATCCCGGTTGATGTCCGGCTGATTGCGGCGACCCATCGCGATCTTGCCGAGGAGGTGAATGCCGGGCGTTTTCGCCAGGATCTCTACTATCGCCTGAACGTGGTGGCAATTGAAGTACCGTCGCTGCGGCAACGGCGGGAAGATATTCCCCTGCTGGCTGACCATTTTCTTCAGCGGTTTGCCGAACGTAATCGCAAGGCGGTAAAAGGTTTTACGCCCTAGGCGATGGATCTGCTGATTCACTACGACTGGCCGGGAAATATTCGTGAACTGGAAAACGCGGTGGAACGGGCGGTGGTACTGCTGACCGGGGAATATATTTCCGAACGCGAGCTGCCGCTGGCGATTGCCAGTACGCCGATCCCGCTAGCGCAAAGCCAGGATATTCAGCCGTTGGTGGAAGTGGAAAAAGAGGTGATTCTGGCGGCGCTGGAGAAAACGGGCGGCAACAAAACTGAAGC
The DNA here is from genome assembly GCF_000759775.1 of Escherichia albertii NBRC 107761 = DSM 17582. Classification (GTDB taxonomy): domain Bacteria; phylum Pseudomonadota; class Gammaproteobacteria; order Enterobacterales; family Enterobacteriaceae; genus Escherichia; species Escherichia albertii. Next base: position 3,359 of record NZ_BBMY01000050.1, on the reverse strand, counting down.
CGCCCGTCAGTTAGGAATTACGCGTAAAACGCTGTTGGCAAAACTGTCGCGTTAGTTCTGTTCGCGTTCGATGGCGCGCCAGCCGATATCTTTCCGGCAGAAGCAATCGTCCCAGTGGATATCGGTCATTAAGGCATAAGCGCGTTTCTGCGCTTCAGCTACGGTATGACCCAGCGCGGTGACGCACAGTACGCGTCCGCCGCTGGTCACCACCTGCTCGTCATCCGCCAGTTTTGTGCCCGCATGGAACACTTTGCCGCCTGCCACTTCTTCCAGCGGCAGGCCGTGGATCACATCGCCGGTGCGATAATCACCCGGATACCCGCCCGCAGCCATCACCACGCCGAGAGAAGCACGGTCATCCCACTCGGACGTTTTCTCGTCCAGCTTGCCTTCACAGGCTGCCAGGCAGAGTTCAACCAGATCGGACTTCATGCGCAGCATAATCGGCTGGGTTTCCGGGTCGCCAAAGCGGCAGTTAAATTCGATAACCTTCGGATTGCCCTGTTTGTCGATCATCAGGCCCGCGTAGAGAAAACCGGTGTAGGTGTTGCCTTCCGCCGCCATGCCTTTCACGGTTGGCCAAATGATACGTTCCATGGTGCGCTGATGAACGTCATCGGTTACTACCGGGGCAGGGGAGTAAGCGCCCATCCCGCCCGTGTTTGGTCCGGTATCTTTATCGCCTACGCGTTTGTGATCCTGGCTGGTGGCCATCGGCAGCACATGCTCGCCATCCACCATCACGATAAAGCTCGCTTCTTCGCCATCGAGAAATTCTTCGATAACAATGCGATGACCCGCGTCGCCAAAAGCGTTGCCCGCCAGCATATCGTGAACGGCGGCTTCGGCTTCTTCCAGCGTCATCGCCACGATCACGCCTTTCCCGGCAGCCAGACCGTCCGCTTTAATGACGATTGGCGCGCCTTTCTCACGCAGATACGCCAGCGCAGGTTCTACCTCGGTAAAGTTCTGGTATTCCGCCGTAGGGATTTTATGGCGGGCCAGGAAATCTTTGGTAAATGCTTTCGAGCCTTCCAGTTGCGCGGCACCTGCGGTTGGACCGAAGATTTTCAGCCCGGCGGCGCGGAAGGTATCAACCACGCCTTTCACCAGCGGCGCTTCCGGGCCGACGATGGTTAGATCTACCTTTTCGTTTTGCGCGAAATCCAGCAGCGCCGGGATATCGGTCACGCCGATAGCAACGTTTTGCAGCGCGGGTTCCAGTGCAGTGCCTGCGTTACCCGGAGCAACAAAAACAGTTTCAACCAGCGGCGACTGCGCCGCTTTCCAGGCCAGCGCGTGCTCGCGCCCGCCGTTACCAATCACTAATACTTTCATCTGTCGCTCCATTAATGGCGGAAGTGGCGCATGTCGGTGAAGAGCATCGCAATACCGTGTTCATCGGCGGCGGCAATCACTTCGTCATCACGGATAGAACCGCCAGGCTGGATTACACAGGTCACGCCCGCAGCGGCGGCGGCATCAATACCGTCACGGAACGGGAAGAACGCGTCAGAGGCCATCGAGGAACCTTTCACTTCCAGACCTTCATCGGCCGCTTTAATACCGGCGATTTTTGCGGAGTACACGCGGCTCATCTGGCCCGCGCCAATCCCGATGGTCATATTGTTTTTGGCATAGACGATGGCGTTAGACTTAACGAACTTCGCTACCTTCCAACAGAATAGTGCATCACGCAGTTCCTGTTCAGTCGGCTGGCGTTTGGTGACGACACGCAGTTCTTCCGCACCGACCATCCCCAGATCGCGATCCTGAACCAGCAGACCGCCGTTAACGCGTTTGAAATCAAGGCCCGGAACACGTTCGCCCCACTGACCGCAGGTCAGAACGCGTACGTTCTGCTTGGCGGCGGTGATTTTCAGGGCTTCTTCGCTGGCGGACGGTGCAATGATCACTTCGACAAACTGACGAGAAATGATGGCCTGTGCGGTTTCAGCATCCAGCTCGCGGTTAAAGGCAATAATGCCGCCGAATGCGGAGGTTGGGTCGGTTTTGTACGCGCGATCGTAAGCATCAAGAAGGGAATTGCCGATAGCCACGCCGCAAGGGTTGGCGTGCTTCACAATCACACATGCTGGCTCGGCGAACTCTTTCACGCACTCCAGCGCCGCATCGGTATCGGCGATGTTGTTATAAGAGAGGGCTTTACCCTGAACCTGGGTTGCGGTGGCAACAGAGGCTTCTTTCACGTTCTCTTCTATATAGAAGGCCGCCTGCTGGTGGCTGTTCTCGCCGTAGCGCATATCCTGCTTCTTAATGAAATTCAGGTTCAGCGTGCGCGGGAAGCGACCGGCGGCTTCTTTGCTTTCACCGTGGTAAGCCGGAACCATGCTGCCGAAGTAGTTGGCAATCATGCTGTCGTAGGCGGCAGTGTGTTCGAAGGCTTTGATAGCGAGGTCGAAACGGGTTGCAAGCGTCAGCGATCCTTCGTTGGCATCCATCTCTTTAATAATGGCGTCGTAGTCGCTGCTCTTCACCACGATTGCGACATCTTTATGGTTCTTGGCGGCGGAGCGCACCATCGTTGGACCGCCGATATCGATGTTCTCAACCGCATCTTCCAGCGAGCAACCTTCACGGGCCACGGTCTGGGCGAACGGATACAGGTTAACAACCACCATATCGATAGGCTGGATCTGATGTTCTTCCATAATGGCATCATCCTGGCCGCGACGACCCAGAATGCCACCATGCACTTTTGGATGCAGGGTCTTCACGCGTCCATCCATCATCTCCGGGAAACCGGTGTAATCGGAAACTTCGGTTACCGGCAAACCTTTTTCCGCTAACAGACGGGCAGTGCCCCCTGTAGACAGCAGCTCCACACCGCGTGCGGAAAGTGCCTGGGCGAATTCGACGATATCGGCTTTGTCAGAGACACTGAGCAGAGCGCGGCGGACTGGACGACGTTGTTGCATGGTAAATCCCCTGGATTTGACTATTACAGAGAGCGTTAGCTGAATTTTTCGCGAAAAACTCAGCTAACACCCCTAACGGGGCATCCTTATTTTTCGCCCGCATTGTAACGAAAACGTTTGCGCAACGCTCGCGAATTTTTCTTTTCAATGGCGATCACAATTTTGACAGTGGTTACCGTGGGAAAAATACAGAAATTACATTGATGATTGTGGATAAATCTGTGCGTAAAAAGGTATAAAGCGGTGTTTTGCTGGGGAATGCAGCAGTCAGTCATTTTTCTGCAATTTTTCTATTGCGGATGCGCGGGAACTCCCTATAATGCGCCTCCATCGACACGGCGGATGTGAATCACTTCACACAAATAGCCGGTTCGGTTGAAGAGAAAAATCCTGAAATTCGGGGTTGACTCTGAAAGA
>NZ_BBMY01000051.1 GCF_000759775.1 Escherichia albertii NBRC 107761 = DSM 17582 | reverse complement strand
GTGACAGCGGGTGAACCCGTAGTAAAAATGCCGGATGACGCAGTGCTGAAGGAAGCCACTGAAAGCCTGGGGGTGCTGCCAGAGACCGGTATGGAAAGGGCGCAGGGGATTGTTCTGGTAGAGGGAAAGTCGGATGTTACTTTCCTGAGGCATGCGGCCAGTTCATTAAAACAGTCAGGTGCGCTGCCAGCCTCTCTGGAGGACGTGAAAATAGTGCCAGTCCTCATAGGAGGGTGTGGTAGCGTCAAACACTGGGTTACATTGAATCTGGCCAAAGATCTGGGGCTTCCCTGGTGCGTATTTCTGGACTCCGATATTGGGGGAGACCCTGCACAGGTTCTGTCCATCCAGAAGCGTAAAAAAGAAGTAGAGGAGGCCGGTAAGGTATTTTTCGCTACGCGCAAACGTGAGATAGAAAACTATCTGTGCCCGGATCTTATCGAGGAAATTACTGGTGTAGCCGTCACGTTTACGGACACCTGTGACGCTAAAAAAATAATCGGCCGGGCTGTGGGAATGAAACCCGATAATGTACTAGATAAATTCTGGCCTCAGATGACATCAGAAAGAATCATCTCAAGATCAACCTATCATGACGGAACGCAGGAGAGAAGCGAGCTGGTTGAGATCCTGAGCGACATTGTATCCATGACGAGATAATGTATTAAATAAGCATCTCAGGTGCATATATTCCGGTCCTCAACAAAGGACCGGAGTACAGAGTAGTAAAAACCCGAAATTAATCGGGTTTGAATTATATAAAGATTAACCGACTCCCGCGCCCAGGAACGATGTAAAATCACGCTTGTCGTGACATTTCTACAATGTTTACTTTTGACTATCAAGCCATTTATTCATCTGCTCAATTTCACCTTTTTGAGCTTTAATGATGTCCTGCGCGAGCTTTCTCATTTTCGGATCTTTTCCGTATTTGAGCTCGGTCTCAGCCATTGCTATTGCCCCTTCATGGTGCGCTACCATGCCTTTCGCAAAAGCCTTGTCGGGATCGGACTCATTTACGGCAGCCATCATTTTGTCATGCATGTCTTTCATGCCAGCCATATATTCCTGTGACGAAGCCGAGGTAGATATATCAGTCATTTTCATTTCTGAATGTTCTGCTGAAATCGCTGGCAGGGATAACATTAATACTGCAAATAAAGTGTTTCTGGCTTTCATAAAAAATATCCTTTTAGCGTTGATGCCCGTTAACTGTAGCAGAATCTGATAAAAATGCCCCCTGTAGGGGGCAAAGATGTTGCCATATATCCGGTTACGGAAAAATCTATCAAGGAAATAAGGACAGCACAGATACTTCCCTCGCCGTCAGCCTGCACTGAGCATGCGACGATGCGCTTCGGCCATGGCCTGATGTGGGCCAGACTGACCGTTATTCATAAATTCATGGGCAACTGCAGCTCTTTCATGCTCATTCATTGCCGCTAATGACTTCGACGGCCCGGTAGGGGAAACGGTCTGACTTCCCATCATCCTCTGATGACTTTCCACCATTTTCTGGTGCGCATCCGCCGACCCGTTCGTCATGGTTTCATGAGCAATAATGGCCTGTTCATGCTGGTCCATACCGGCCATACGAGGTGCAGTCCCCTGGATCCCGACAGGAGCCGCAGCAGACTGCATCTGGTGAGCAGGTGCCTGTGCATTGTTGACCCGCTCATGGATATTCACGGTTTCAGTGGCCCAGGCCGAAGAAATTAAGCCAAAGCCCAGCAAGGATGCTAATACGATATTTTTCATGATAACTCTCCATTTCTTAATTAGTGATGTCCGGGGGAGTACAACCGGTGTTTTCAGTTCCATAACTGAAACAGGTTCGGAAGTGTTTATTTCTCCGGGAGGGGACTGGATATTCATTTCCTGGCGTCCACTGACGCCGGATATTGATAAAGCAATCCAGCCTTCCTGATAAGTTGCACTAATTATATCGAATGGCTTCTGTTTGCTGCATGACAGGCTAATGACATCTTTGTCATTTAAATCTTTATTCCCAGCACTGGGTGTCCGGAATCATTTTCTCCAGTCTGGGCACGGATAAGATAAAACGCGTTGAGTGTACGTCCGATTCCACCTGCACTCTTCCGTGATGTGCTTCCACGATTGACTTCACAATCGCAAGGCCGATGCCGCTGCCTTCTCCTTTTCGTTGTCTGGACGGATCCACCCGATAAAAACGGTCAAACAACCTTGATAAATGCTCTTCAGGGATTGGTTTCCCCGGATTTTCAATCACAAGGTCAAAAAAGCTCTCCTGCTCTCTTATTGAGACGGTGATTGCCTGTCCCTCCGGGGTATAACGCAGGGCATTGGATAACAGATTATTGATCGCCCTTCTGAACATTTGTGGATCTCCCTCAACCAGGCAGGGCATCCCGTTAAATTTGAGCGTGATATTGCGTTCTTCGGCCCAGGCTTCGAAAAACTCGAAGACTTTCATGACTTCCGCTCTGAGGTCAAACATGACCCTGTCAGGTATCAGCTGATTATTATCTGCCTGTGCCAGGAACAGCATATCGCTGACCATTTTGGTCATCCGGTTATACTCTTCAAGACTGGAATAGAGGACATCCTCAAGTTCCCTCTGTGTTCGATCCTGACTCAGTGCGATTTCAGTCTGCGTCACCAGATTGGTGATGGGCGTTCTGATCTCATGCGCGATATCGGCAGAGAAATTGGCCTGGCGGGTAAAGACATCCTCAATCTTTCCAATCATATGATTGAACGAGATAACCAGTTGCTCCAGCTCAATGGGAACGCGTGTCGGTTCCAGTCGCGCATCAAGATTCTCGGAGGTGATGTTTTTAATGGCATTGCTGACATTACGAAGGGGCAGGTGCCCCTGACGGACAGCGATTCGAATGATCAGAACAATCAACAGGCTTATCACGACGGCAATAGCAATCAGGTTCTTTTTCAGCGCATCGAGGTAATGGAGATGGAAATTAATGGATAGGCCAGTCAGCATGACATAGTTCTGCTGTTTGCCCTGAAATATCGCCTGACCAGAGGAGGCGATAATCCTGTATGTTTCCATCTTCATTTCGGACCCGGTATCCATCGGTCCCGCAGGATCCTCCACCGTCCAGAGAAAGACATCCCGTGCGCGGCTGTGCTCGCTAAAATCTGCTGAATTCACTGCCGGGCGTAGTGCCGCCCCCTGAGCTGAGCTAAAGAGCACTTCCCCCCTGGGATTGAGGAGCAAAAGGGCAACGTTGCGGTAGCTGGCAATTGATTCCTTTATTTTGCTTATTTTTTTATCATCCGGATCCACCGGGGACTGCAGTATACGGTTCAGTGTGGTGCTGATTTGTTGAAGATCGCTGACATCCTGCTCGGCAAAATGATTTTCAACAGAATGCAGCATAAACCAGGTGAATGCGATAAAAGCCAGTATCGTGGACAGGCTGATAAAAAAGGTCAGCCGCAGAGCGAGTGAGAAAGGGCGTCTGGAAGGTTTGCTATGCATCCGGGACCTCCAGCATGTAGCCCACGCCCCGGACTGTCTGGATCAGCTTTGTCTCGTAATCGTTGTCTATTTTAGCGCGGAGTCGCTTTACTGCGACATCGATCGCATTAGTGTCGCTGTCAAAATTCATGTCCCAGACCTGAGAGGCAATCAGGGAGCGGGGAAGAACCTCTCCCTGATGGCGAATGAAGAATTCCAGCAGGCTGAACTCTTTACTGGTGAGCACAATGCGGTTTCCGGCGCGACTGACTTTTCTGGATACGAGATCAATCGAGAGGTCAGCCACCTTAAACTGGCTTTCCGTGATCATCGTGTTTCCCCGCCTCAGAAGGGTTCTCACCCGGGCGAGCAGTTCGGCAAACGCAAAGGGTTTAACCAGATAATCGTCCGCACCCAGTTCCAGTCCTTTGACCCTATGTTCGATCGTGCCGAGGGCTGTCAGCAGTAAGACCGGCATACCCTTTCCGGCAGTGCGCAGCATGCGGATGATATCCCAGCCGTTCACATCAGGTAGCATGATATCCAGAATGACTAAATCATACTCGGCTGTCATGGCGAGATGATATCCGGTAAGACCATTATCAGCGTGATCCACTACGAACCCTGCCTCTGTAAGCCCTTTGCTGAGATATTCACCTGTTTTAATTTCGTCTTCGACGATCAATATTTTCATCTTGCTCCCCGGCTGGCTGCTAATGTCATTCTATTGCGCCCACGATCGTTATCAACGGATTACAGCAAAAATGACAACATTGTCATTATCCTGTCACCCGGCAAACAGAGAGCGTTAGGTAAAGTACCCCTATCAATACTCTGGACTTCATTTGAACCATTTACCAGGTCTGCCTGGACGAGAAGCGTTATGTTCAAATTAAAATTACTCAGCATTAGCACGATATTCATCCTGGCAGGCTGCGTGTCGCTTGCGCCTGAATATCAGCGGCCCGCAGCACCGGTACCCCAGCAGTTTTCACTGTCCCATAACAGCCTGACGCCAGCGGTAAATGGCTATCAGGATACGGGCTGGCGTAACTTTTTTGTCGATCCCCAGGTTACCCGGTTGATCGGTGAAGCTCTGACTAATAACCGTGATTTGAGAATGGCTGCCCTGAAGGTTGAAGAGGCCCGAGCCCAGTTCAACGTCACGGATGCAGATCGTTATCCCCAGCTGAATGCCTCATCCGGGATAACATACAGCGGTGGTCTGAAAGGTGACAAGCCGACCACACAGGAGTACGACGCGAGACTGGAGCTCAGCTATGAGCTCGATTTTTTCGGCAAACTTAAGAACATGAGTGATGCTGATCGCCAGAACTACTTTGCCAGCGAAGAAGCCCGTCGGGCCGTACACATCCTGCTGGTATCCAACGTTTCACAAAGCTATTTCAGCCAGCAACTGGCGTACGAACAACTTCGTATTGCGCGGGAAACGCTGAAAAATTATCAACAGTCCTATGCTTTCGTTGAGCAGCAGCTCGTGACCGGGAGTACGAACGTTCTGGCACTTGAACAGGCGCGAGGACAAATCGAAAGTACCCGCGCCGAAATAGCCAAACGAGAAGGCGATCTGGCTCAGGCAAACAATGCCCTGCAACTGGTGCTGGGAACGTACCGCGCACTTCCGTCAGAAAAAGGGATGAAAGGCGGGGAGATAGCCCCAGTAAAATTGCCACCAAATCTGTCTTCACAAATTTTGCTGCAGCGACCGGATATTATGGAAGCGGAATATCAGCTGAAAGCGGCTGATGCCAATATTGGCGCAGCGCGAGCGGCCTTTTTCCCCTCAATTACCCTGACCAGTGGTCTTTCCGCAAGCAGTACGGAGCTGTCCAGCCTGTTTACGTCAGGAAGTGGAATGTGGAATTTTATCCCTAAAATTGAAATTCCTATATTTAATGCTGGCAGGAATAAAGCCAATCTGAAGCTGGCTGAAATTCGCCAGCAACAGTCGGTGGTTAATTACGAACAAAAAATTCAGTCAGCCTTTAAGGATGTTTCCGACACGCTTGCGCTGCGCGACAGCCTTAGCCAGCAACTTGAGTCACAGCAGCGTTATCTTGATTCACTTCAGATAACTCTCCAGCGTGCCAGAGGATTGTATGCAAGTGGTGCTGTCAGTTACATCGAAGTGCTGGATGCAGAACGTTCCCTCTTCGCTACCCAGCAAACCATTCTCGATCTTACCTATTCCCGGCAGGTTAACGAAATTAATCTGTTTACCGCGCTGGGTGGCGGTTGGGTAGAGTAAATTTATTTAATTAATCAGGAAATTAAAATGCGTAATTCACTTAAAGCCGTTTTATTTGGTGCCTTCTCTGTCATGTTTTCTGCCGGTCTTCATGCTGAAACACATCAGCATGGCGATATGAATACTGCCAGTGATGCTTCGGTACAGCAAGTTATCAAGGGCACCGGTGTCGTTAAAGACATTGATATGAATACTAAGAAAATCACCATTTCGCATGAAGCAATTCCAGCGGTGGGCTGGCCTGCAATGACCATGCGCTTTACTTTTGTTAATGCAGACGATGCTATTAATGCCCTGAAAACAGGCAACCATGTCGATTTCTCGTTTATTCAGCAGGGCAATATCTCCTTACTCAAAAGCATTAACGTGACGCAGTCCTGATTGGCTGTCCGGAGCGATTACATCCTGTGCGCCTGTACATTCACATAGGTATATGTGTGAGTTAACCGTCAGGCGCATATGCCAGGTGTTTTGATTTTTTAGCGGAAAATTGTATGGCTTCTTTAAAGATAAAATATGCTGCAATAATTATCAGCAGCCTCATAGCAGGGGGGCTGATATCGGTTACTGCCTGGCAGTATGTAAACTCAGCACAAAAGACAGAAAAAACAGAACAAAAGGCACCGGAACGAAAGGTGCTTTTCTGGTATGACCCAATGAAACCGGATACCAAATTTGATAAACCCGGAAAATCGCCCTTTATGGATATGGACCTGGTGCCAAAATATGCTGATGACAGTGGCGATAAAAGCAGTGGCGGGATCCGTATCGACCCAACCCAGGTTCAGAATCTGGGATTAAAAACGCAAAAAGTCACGCGAGGAATGCTGAATTATTCTCAGACAATCCCGGCTAATGTCAGCTATAACGAGTATCAGTTTGTTATTGTGCAGGCGCGTTCTGACGGGTTTGTCGAAAAAGTCTACCCCATGACGATTGGCGATCATGTGAAGAAGGGGACGCCACTTATCGATATTACCATTCCGGACTGGGTGGAAGCACAGAGTGAATTCCTTCTGTTATCCAGCACCGGTGGTACTTCCACGCAAATTAAAGGCGTTCTGGAACGGCTTCGCCTGGCAGGTATGCCGGAAGAGGATATTCAGAGACTGCGTTCTACCCGGAGCATTCAGACCCGTTTTACCATTAAAGCACCTATTGATGGTGTCATTACTGCATTTGACCTGCGCACCGGCATGAATATTTCGAAAGATAAGGTGGTGGCTCAGATTCAGGGAATGGACCCGGTCTGGATCAGCGCTGCAGTGCCAGAATCTATCGCCTATCTGCTGAAAGATACGTCGCAGTTTGAAATTTCGGTACCGGCTTATCCGGATAAAACATTCCATGTCGAAAAATGGAATATTCTTCCCAGCGTGGATCAGACAACCCGTACGCTTCAGGTCCGTCTCCAGGTTTCTAATAAGGATGAGTTTCTCAAGCCGGGCATGAATGCCTATCTGAAACTGAATACCAGAAGCCAGGAGATGCTGCTGATACCAAGCCAGGCCGTTATCGATACCGGCAAAGAACAGCGCGTGATTACTGTTGATGATGAAGGCAAGTTTGTGCCGAAACAGATCCACGTTCTGCATGAGTCACAGCAACAGTCCGGCATCGGCTCCGGCCTGAATGAAGGCGATACCGTGGTGGTCAGTGGCCTGTTCCTCATTGACTCTGAAGCCAATATTACGGGCGCACTGGAACGTATGCGCCACCCTGAAAAAACAGAAAGCAGTATGCCAGCAATGTCTGACCAGCCTGTAAATATGCATTCAGGGCACTGAGGAGACGACGATGATTGAATGGATTATCCGGCGCTCTGTCGCCAACCGTTTCCTGGTCATGATGGGGGCCCTGTTTCTCAGCATCTGGGGCACATGGACGATTATTAACACGCCTGTCGATGCCTTGCCTGACCTGTCAGATGTGCAGGTCATTATCAAAACCAGCTATCCCGGCCAGGCCCCGCAGATTGTAGAAAACCAGGTCACCTATCCACTTACCACCACCATGCTGTCCGTGCCTGGCGCAAAAACCGTGCGTGGTTTTTCACAGTTCGGTGATTCGTATGTGTATGTCATTTTTGAAGACGGCACCGATCTGTACTGGGCCCGTTCCCGCGTGCTGGAGTACCTGAACCAGGTACAGGGAAAACTGCCCGCCGGTGTGAGTTCTGAAATCGGTCCGGACGCCACGGGGGTAGGCTGGATATTTGAATATGCCCTTGTCGATCGCAGCGGAAAACACGACCTTTCAGAACTGCGTTCTCTGCAGGACTGGTTCCTGAAATTTGAGCTGAAAACCATCCCGAACGTGGCTGAGGTCGCTTCGGTTGGCGGCGTGGTGAAACAGTACCAGATTCAGGTCAATCCGGTAAAATTGTCTCAGTATGGTATCAGCCTGCCCGAAGTGAAACAGGCCCTTGAATCGTCTAACCAGGAGGCCGGTGGCTCATCCGTTGAAATGGCCGAAGCTGAGTATATGGTCCGTGCCAGCGGTTATCTTCAGAGCATTGATGATTTTAATAACATCGTCCTGAAAACAGGCGAGAACGGCGTGCCGGTTTATCTGCGGGATGTTGCCCGCGTGCAGACCGGGCCTGAAATGCGGCGTGGTATTGCCGAGCTGAACGGCCAGGGCGAAGTCGCTGGCGGCGTGGTGATCCTGCGGTCGGGTAAAAATGCACGCGACGTTATCACGGCAGTGAGGGATAAACTTGAGACGCTGAAGGCCAGCCTGCCGGAAGGCGTTGAAATCGTGACCACCTACGATCGCAGCCAGCTCATCGACCGGGCGATTGATAACCTCAGTTCCAAACTTCTGGAAGAGTTTATCGTGGTGGCCATCGTCTGTGCCCTGTTCCTGTGGCACGTACGTTCTGCCCTGGTGGCGATTATCTCTCTGCCGCTTGGTCTGTGTATCGCCTTTATCGTCATGCACTTCCAGGGACTGAACGCCAATATCATGTCGCTGGGAGGGATAGCGATTGCCGTCGGTGCGATGGTGGATGCCGCCATTGTGATGATTGAGAATGCGCATAAGCGGCTTGAGGAGTGGGATCATCAGCATCCGGGTGAGCAGATTGACAACGCCACCCGCTGGAAGGTGATTACCGATGCCTCCGTTGAAGTGGGACCCGCACTGTTTATCAGCCTGCTGATCATCACCCTGTCCTTTATTCCTATCTTTACCCTGGAAGGTCAGGAAGGACGTCTGTTTGGCCCGCTGGCATTCACGAAAACGTACTCCATGGCGGGCGCGGCCGCGCTGGCCATCATCGTCATTCCGATTCTGATGGGATTCTGGATCCGGGGGAAAATTCCTGCAGAGACCAGTAACCCCCTGAACCGGGTACTGATCAAAGCGTATCATCCATTGCTGTTGCGGGTTCTCCACTGGCCAAAAACAACCCTGCTGGTTGCGGCCTTGTCCATTTTCACCGTTATCTGGCCGCTGAGCCAGGTGGGCGGTGAGTTTCTGCCGAAGATTAACGAGGGCGACCTGTTGTATATGCCGTCGACCCTGCCGGGTGTCTCTCCGGCTGAAGCTGCAGCGCTCCTGCAGACGACGGACAAGTTAATCAAAAGCGTTCCTGAAGTGGCCTCTGTATTTGGCAAGACCGGTAAAGCAGAGACCGCCACGGATTCCGCACCGCTCGAAATGGTTGAAACCACGATCCAGCTCAAACCTGAGGATCAGTGGCGTCCAGGCATGACGATTGACAAGATTATTGAAGAACTCGACAGGACCGTCCGTTTACCGGGGCTGGCAAACCTCTGGGTGCCGCCAATCCGTAACCGTATTGATATGCTCTCAACCGGGATCAAAAGCCCGATAGGTATCAAGGTGTCCGGAACGGTTCTGTCCGATATCGATGCAACGGCGCAGAGTATCGAAGCGGTCGCCAAAACCGTACCCGGCGTAGTGTCTGCTCTCGCAGAGCGACTGGAAGGCGGGCGCTACATTGATGTGGATATCAACCGGGAAAAAGCCTCCCGCTACGGAATGACGGTGGGCGATGTGCAGCTGTTCATCTCATCAGCCATCGGCGGCGCGACGGTAGGGGAAACGGTTGAAGGCGTGGCCCGGTACCCGATTAATATCCGCTATCCGCAGGATTACCGGAACAGCCCGCAGGCCCTGAAACAGATGCCGATCCTGACCCCGATGAAGCAGCAGATCACGCTGGGCGATGTTGCGGATATTAAGGTCGTTTCCGGGCCGACTATGCTGAAAACGGAAAATGCCCGTCCAGCCAGCTGGATTTACATTGACGCGCGCGGCAGGGATATGGTGTCGGTGGTTAATGACATTAAAACGGCGATCAGTCAGAAAGTGAAACTGAGACCGGGTACCAGCGTGTCATTCTCCGGACAGTTTGAACTGCTTGAGCATGCCAACAAGAAACTGAAGCTGATGGTGCCGATGACGGTGATGATCATCTTCATCCTGTTGTATCTGGCATTCCGCCGGGTTGATGAAGCCCTGCTGATCCTGATGAGCCTGCCGTTCGCCCTGGTTGGCGGGATATGGTTCCTGTACTGGCAGGGCTTCCATATGTCTGTCGCAACCGGAACGGGGTTTATCGCTCTGGCCGGGGTGGCAGCAGAGTTTGGCGTGGTCATGCTGATGTATCTGCGTCATGCCATTGAAGCGCACCCGGAATTGTCCCGTAAAGAGACGTTCACACCGGAAGGCCTTGATGAAGCCCTCTATCATGGTGCCGTACTGCGTGTCCGGCCGAAAGCCATGACCGTGGCGGTGATCATTGCGGGTCTGCTGCCAATACTCTGGGGAACCGGTGCAGGTTCAGAAGTCATGAGCCGTATCGCGGCACCCATGATTGGTGGGATGATCACGGCTCCGCTGCTGTCCCTGTTCATTATTCCTGCCGCCTACAAATTAATCTGGCTGCGCAGACATAAAAAAAGCGTGTCCTGAACCTGAAAGGGCACCCCCTGTGGGTGTCCTTCTTTACTGATTCACCCTGACGTCAGGGTTTAAATCGATAATATACAGAGGTGAGTATGAAAAAAGTGGTTCTGATGGCGCTGGCTCTCGGCCTTTCACTGCCCGCGATGGCGAGTGAAAAAGTGATTGATATGTACAAATCTGAAAACTGTGGCTGTTGTTCCCTGTGGGGCAAAGCGATGGAAAAAGACGGGTTTGAAGTACGAACTCACGTCATGAATGATCAGGCGCTGTCAGCCCTGAAAGAAAAGCATGCTATTCCTGCAGGACTGCGAAGTTGTCATACCGCGGTTGCCGGTAATTTGATCATTGAAGGCCATGTGCCTGCGACAACGATACATAAGGCAATGCAGTCTGGTTCAGGTATATACGGTCTCGCCACCCCCGGTATGCCAGCAGGAAGTCCTGGAATGGAGATGGGAGCCCGAAAAGAGGCTTACGATGTTATCGCATTCTCACCGGATGGAAGTAAAAAAGTCTTCCAGCGAATCGAATAGTCAGCGGAACGGCTGATAACGGGACGCCGGTAGCAGGCACTCCTGTGCCGGCGATATTCGTGGTAATCGCATCCATGACATACCCTGAAGACAGAAGATGCTTCGGTATGCATAAGGAGAGTTACTGTGAAAAATGACAATGCAGTGCAACACAACAACCAGACTGCTTCTGAGCAGACATTATCCCCGGACGAGGGCCACGTATTGCATAAGGTGAGAGATCCCGTGTGCGGGATGGCCATCCTGCCCGACAGGGCGCACAGCAGCATTCGATACCAGGACCATCAACTTTATTTCTGCTCCGCCAGCTGTGAGAGTAAATTTAAAGCCCATCCCGATCGTTATCTTACCGAAGATGCCAGTGAACATTCCCATCACCATCACCACGATCATCACGAAGTCAGCCCTGATCAGATAAAACAGCCTCACCACCAGGCGGAAAAAGAGAATTCTGAAGGTGTGTGGACATGTCCGATGCACCCGGAGATACGCCGCAGTGGTCCCGGAAGCTGTCCTGTCTGTGGAATGGCACTGGAGCCGCTCGTAGCTACGGCATCCACGGGGCCGAGTGATGAACTTCACGACATGACAAGACGCTTCTGGCTGGGGTTGTTGCTGGCGTTTCCGGTTCTGGTACTCGAAATGGGATCTCATCTGTTTCCCGAGTTGAGGAATACAGTACCGCCACAGTACAACACATGGCTGCAGCTGCTTCTGGCCTCCCCTGTCGTGTTGTGGTGTGGCTGGCCATTCTTCGCCCGGGCCGGAATGTCGTTACGTAACCGCTCCCTGAATATGTTTACCCTTGTTGCAATGGGGACCGGCGTAGCCTGGGTTTACAGCGTCATTGCAACCGTCTTCCCCTCCTGGTTTCCTGCATCGTTCAGAAACATGGATGGCCTGGTGGCCGTTTATTTTGAAGCCGCAGCAGTTATTACGGTGCTTGTTCTGCTGGGACAGGTTCTTGAGCTGCGGGCACGGGAACAAACCTCAGGTGCCATTACTGCGCTTCTGAACCTTGCCCCCAAAACCGCCAGACGGCTGGATCATGACGGTCATGAAACGGATATTAATGCGGAAGATGTCCTGCCTGGCGATAAGCTCCGCATCAGACCTGGAGAGAGTATTCCGGTCGACGGTATCGTGATCGAAGGCAAAACAACCGTTGATGAATCGATGGTGACCGGGGAATCTATGCCGGTTACCAAAACGGAGGGTGACCCTGTCATCGGGGGGACCATTAATCAGACAGGGAGTCTCATCATCCGTGCAGAGAAAGTCGGTGATGAAACAATGCTCTCACGAATTGTTCAGATGGTCGCTGATGCACAGCGTTCGCGTGCCCCCATCCAGAGAATGGCTGACAGCGTTTCAGGCTGGTTTGTTCCTCTGGTGATACTTATCGCGGTTGTTGCTTTCGTGATCTGGTCTGTCTGGGGGCCCGAGCCCAGGATGGCGCACGGTCTCATTGCGGCTGTGTCGGTCCTGATTATTGCCTGTCCCTGCGCGCTGGGGCTGGCCACGCCGATGTCGATAATGGTGGGGGTGGGCAAAGGAGCCCAGGCCGGGGTGTTAATCAGGAATGCCGAAGCCCTTGAGCGTCTTGAAAAAGTGGACACGCTGGTTGTCGACAAAACAGGCACGCTCACGGAAGGTTCGCCTACGGTGACAGGGATTATCAGTCTCAATCCGGGTGGGGAAACATCTCTTTTGCGTGTAACAGCCGCAGTGGAAAAAGGCTCGCAGCATCCGCTGGGTATGGCAGTAGTTAAAGCAGCACAGGAAAAGGGGATCGCAATACCCGCAGTCACTCATTTCGATGCACCGTCGGGTAAAGGTGTCTCAGGCGATGTCGAAGGTCAACGGGTTGTTATTGGTAATGAACTGGCTATGCAGGAAAACAGTATAGTTATTGATAATCAAAAGGCCGTTGCGGATACGTTGCGGATGGAAGGCGCTACCGTTATCTATGTGGCCACAGACGGGGACCTTGCAGGCCTGATAGCTATCTCGGATCCCGTGAAAACAACCACGCCGGATGCGCTTAAAGCTTTGCGTCAGGCGGGGATCCGCATCGTTATGCTCACCGGGGATAACCAGCTTACTGCTGAAGCAGTCGCACGGAAACTGGGAATAGATGAGGTTGAAGCCGGAATTCTGCCGGATGGCAAAAAAGCAGTGATAACCCGACTGAAAGAGTCTGGCCATGTGGTTGCGATGGCCGGAGACGGTGTGAATGATGCCCCGGCGCTGGCAGCGGCTGACGTGGGTATAGCCATGGGAACGGGTACAGATGTGGCAATTGAAAGTGCCGGAGTCACCCTTCTCAAAGGCGACTTGATGATACTGAACAGGGCCCGTCATCTGTCAGAGATCACCATGAAAAATATCCGTCAGAATCTGTTTTTTGCATTTATCTACAACGCACTTGGCGTGCCTGTGGCTGCAGGTCTGCTTTATCCTGTGTATGGAATACTGCTGTCGCCAGTTATTGCGGCGGCGGCCATGGCTCTTTCCTCCGTCAGCGTCATTGTGAATGCGTTGCGTCTGAAAAGTGTCAGGCTCGGGAAATAACACTGAGTGAAGGGTCAGTTACGAACAGAAGGAGTCCAGTATGAAAAGTACCACCTATGCGCTTATTGCTGTCGCCGCGATCGCGGCATTTGCCCTCCTGCGCGAACACTGGTCACATGTGGCAGGTTACTGGCCATATCTGTTATTGCTGGTCTGCCCGCTAATGCATCTTTTCCACGGCCACGGAGGGCATGGAGATCATCAACATCACGGAAGTGAAAACGATAAAAAAAATTAATCCGGCAGACGGGGCCGCGTCGCGGTCCCGTTATCAGTCCAGGTATCGTTCGTAGTCTCTGGCATGCGCAAAGGCATGCTGTTCGAGTTTGTTATCAGCGGGTGCCGCTGCCCGGAACGCCAGAGAGTTAACAGGGTTGTTATTGATGACCAGCTCGTAATGCAGATGAGGACCGGATGAACGTCCGCTGTTACCGGATAACGCAATAGCACCTCCCCGTGTAACCCTGGCCCCTTTAGTAACGAGTATTTTATTGAGGTGGAGATAGCGAGTTTTAACACCGGCTTTTCCCGTTACTTCAACAAAATATCCCATGGTACTGTTGTATTCGGCCCGGGTGATTTTTCCGTCGATGACGCTGACTATTTTCGTGTTCATGGGCATGGAATAATCAATGCCATTATGGGGACTCACTTTTCCCGATACCGGGTTAAGTCTTGCAGGATTGAAAGGCGAACTGAGTCTTGCTGTGGCCGGTAACGGATAATCGAGACTGCCTTTCCCGGAAGTATCGGAAAGGTTATAGAACTTTTTATCTGATATACGATACGCCGTGTAATTAAATGAACCGGACGTAAATTTATAGGCCACGACACGTGATTTTCCCGCTTTCTTTTGCAGTACGAGTTTTAATGATTCATTTTTTTTCAAATGCCGCAGATTAAACCGGGAAGGCAAGGAGCGCTGAAGAGTAGCGATCTCGTTCGATTCCAGCCCCGAGCGGGTGGCTGAAAGGTAGGCATTTTCTTTTACGACATCGGTAGAATACATTTACTGGAATTCGCCGTTAGCATGAACACTGCGGCGTATGCTAGGGGTTTTCAGGAGGCGTGTCATCTGTCAGTTAATCGGGAGCACTGTTGATGGTCGTCATTTTTGTAACATATCTTGTTTCCCGTTTGCTCCTGAAGCTCTGGGAACTGTATGACCAGCCCGACGGTGATGATTAACGGGACTGAAACAGGTTACGGCAGAGCAATATGGGGCTCATGTCCTGCTACGTAACCCGTCAGTAAAGCCCTGCTGCGCACCTGACGCTAAGCACTAACCCGCCAGTTACCTGGTCGAATACAGCCCGCGAAGCTTTCTTGCCTGCGTCTGATGTGCTTCCGCACCGGCATTATTGACCTGCTCATGCACGAGAGCGGCTTTTTCTCCGGCATTCAGTTCGTTAAAAGAAGAAGACGAGGTCTTTGAATTTGCATCACTGCCGGACAGCATTTTTTTATGTTCCTCAATCATTTTCTGATGCGCATAGGACGCGCTGTTGTTCATAAATGAATGAGCAACAATGGCCCTTTCATGTTCATTCATTTCAGAGAATGAGGGCGTGTTGTTTTTATTAACCCTGTCCGGTAAGTTTTCATGCGTCGAGGAATTCACATGACTGACGGCTGAGGCATTATTAACAAATCGATGTGCTTCATGGGCAATATCACTGGACTGAGCAAAAGCTGCCCCACAAAATAAAGCTGTAAACGCAGTGGTCGTGATTAATATATTCATGTGTAATTACCTTCTGAGGTACATAAAAGATATCCTTATGATCATATATAAAAATAATCAACCTGTGGGGAAGATGACGTAAATGTAATACAGCTATGTACATTACACGATTGTAATGAATTTGTTTCTTAAGGTGTGCTAGATTCATTTCATTGTAAGTGGATGAACCAGTAATTTAATTTAAATCGGTTCTCGAATTCTGTCAGTAACCATACTTTAAATAAGGGAATGCGCATGCTGTTGAAAACGTCTCGACGAACTTTCCTGAAGGGGTTAACCCTCTCTGGCGTAGCCGGAAGTCTTGGCGTATGGAGTTTCAATGCGCGTTCCAGTCTGAGCCTGCCAGTTGCCGCATCCCTGCAGGGTACTCAGTTTGACCTGACCATTGGTGAAACGGCCGTCAATATCACGGGCAGTGAGCGTCAGGCCAAAACAATCAATGGAGGCCTGCCGGGGCCCGTTCTTCGCTGGAAAGAAGGTGACACCATTACCCTGAAGGTCAAAAACCGTCTTAATGAACAGACGTCCATTCACTGGCACGGCATTATTCTTCCGGCCAATATGGATGGTGTTCCGGGGCTGAGTTTTATGGGCATAGAGCCTGATGATACCTACGTTTACACCTTTAAGGTTAAGCAGAACGGGACTTACTGGTACCACAGCCATTCCGGTCTGCAGGAACAGGAGGGGGTATACGGTGCCATTATCATCGATGCCGGGGAGCCAGAACCGTTTACTTACGATCGTGAGCATGTGGTCATGTTGTCTGACTGGACCGATGAAAATCCTCACAGCCTGCTGAAAAAATTAAAAAAACAGTCGGATTACTACAATTTCAATAAACCAACCGTTGGCTCTTTTTTCCGCGACGTGAATACCAGGGGGCTGTCAGCCACCATTGCCGATCGGAAAATGTGGGCTGAAATGAAAATGAATCCGACTGACCTCGCGGATGTCAGTGGCTACACCTACACCTATCTCATGAACGGGCAGGCCCCGCTGAAAAACTGGACCGGACTGTTCCGTCCCGGTGAAAAGATACGCTTACGGTTTATCAACGGCTCGGCAATGACCTATTTCGATATCCGTATCCCCGGGCTGAAAATGACGGTCGTGGCTGCAGATGGCCAGTATGTAAACCCGGTTACCGTTGACGAATTCAGGATTGCCGTTGCCGAAACCTATGATGTCATTGTGGAGCCTCAGGGTGAGGCCTATACCATCTTCGCACAATCCATGGACAGGACCGGTTACGCTCGAGGGACACTGGCCACGAGAGAGGGGTTAAGTGCTGCCGTTCCCCCCCTCGATCCCCGTCCTCTGTTGACCATGGAAGATATGGGTATGGGGGGAATGGGACATGATATGGCAGGAATGGACCACAGCCAGATGGGAGGCATGGATAACAGCGGAGAGATGATGTCTATGGACGGTGCTGACCTTCCGGATAGCGGGACATCCTCCGCGCCCATGGATCACAGCAGCATGGCCGGTATGGATCATTCCCGGATGGCCGGAATGCCGGGTATGCAAAGTCATCCTGCGTCAGAAACGGATAACCCACTGGTTGATATGCAGGCGATGAGCGTCTCTCCGAAATTAAATGATCCGGGTATTGGTCTTCGAAATAACGGAAGAAAGGTTCTCACGTACGCGGATTTGAAAAGCCGCTTTGAGGATCCTGACGGACGTGAACCTGGCCGTACCATAGAACTGCATTTAACCGGCCACATGGAAAAGTTTGCCTGGTCATTTAACGGAATCAAGTTTTCAGATGCCGCACCGGTGCTGCTGAAATACGGTGAGCGGCTCAGGATCACGCTGATCAACGATACCATGATGACTCACCCCATTCACCTGCATGGTATGTGGAGCGATCTGGAAGATGAAAACGGTAATTTCATGGTTCGTAAACACACAATAGATGTTCCCCCTGGTACAAAACGCAGTTACAGAGTGACAGCAGATGCGCTTGGCCGCTGGGCGTATCACTGCCATTTGCTCTATCACATGGAAATGGGAATGTTTCGTGAAGTCCGGGTGGAGGAATGATGCGAATGAAGAGAAATTTGAAGGCCATACCTGTTCTGGTCGCCGGTTTGTTTACCTCACAGCTTTCTATTGCGGCGGGCTCCGTCTCTGCAGATCCCCACGCCGGGCACGACATGTCTGCCATGCAGATGCCAGCAGATGAGAATTTCACTGAGATGACGTCAATGGAGCCCATTGTAACTGAGAGCAGAACGCCAATTCCGCCTGTTACCGATGCCGACCGGAAGGCTGCATTCGGCAATTTACAGGGGCATGCGATTCACGACAGTGCGATTAATTATCTGGTTCTGCTGGATCAACTGGAATGGCAACGGTCGGATAACGCCAACAATTTCAGCTGGAGTGTTAACAGCTGGATTGGAGGCGACACAGATCGGATTTGGCTAAAGAGTGAAGGTGAACGAAGCAATGGGGAAACGGAGACGGCTGAAGCGCAGTTACTCTGGGGACATGCGGTTGGCCCATGGTGGGATTTGGTTGCGGGTGTCAGGCAGGATTTCAGACCTGCTTCTGCCCGGACCTGGGCTGCTGTCGGTTTTCAGGGGCTGGCACTCTATAATTTTGAGTCTGAAATTACGGGTTTTGTCAGTAATGGCGGAAAAGCAGCCCTTCGTCTGGGAGGAGAATACGACGTTTTACTGACTAACCGGCTCATACTCCAGCCATCCTATGAGGTGAATTTCTACAGTCAGGATGATGAATCGCGGGGTCGCGGCAGGGGACTGACTGACACAGAGCTGGGGCTCCGGCTGCGCTATGAAATACGCCGTGAGTTTGCACCCTATATAGGCGTTTCCTGGAATCAACTTTACGGGAAAACATCCGATATGGCGAAAAGAGAAGGTGAGAAAGACCATCAGGTAGTATTCCTGGCGGGAGCCAGAATCTGGTTTTAACGCACTGATATAAAACACTCAACTAAACAGGTAAATAAAATGTCGATTTTAAATAAAGCCATTCTTACAGGTGGCCTCGTTATGGGCGTTGCTTTCTCTGCTATGGCCCATCCGGAATTAAAAAGCTCTGTGCCACAGGCTGATTCAGCCGTAGCGGCCCCGGAAAAGATTCAGCTTAATTTCTCGGAAAATCTGACCGTGAAATTCTCAGGTGCAAAATTAACGATGACGGGTATGAAAGGCATGTCATCACATTCTCCGATGCCGGTCGCGGCAAAAGTGGCGCCAGGCGCTGACCCTAAATCGATGGTCATTATTCCGCGAGAGCCTTTACCCGCTGGCACTTATCGTGTTGACTGGCGCGCGGTTTCTTCAGATACGCACCCTATTACCGGTAATTACACCTTTACAGTGAAGTAATATTATGAACGACCTGATTATGATTGTTATTCGTTTTCTTCTTTATCTGGATTTGATGGTAATATTTGGATTGCCATTTTTTCAGATATATGGAATAAGCGGTGTCAGACATGAAACCTATAACCTGACTAATTTCAGGTCGTTTATAACTTTTGCTGTTGTTACAGGCATCATTCTTACTGGCATTAATATGCTCCTGGTATCTAATGCCATGAGTGGAGTAACTGACCTCAGAGAATTATCCATCCATGTTATCGAGATGGTGATAGAAGAAACTGATGTGGGTATTAGCTGGATTGTCAGGCTCTGTGCCCTGTTTACCACACTCGGTGCTTTGTTCCTTTACACTAATAAGAGAGTATTGTCCTGCCTGCTGATGACGATGAGTGGGGGCGTGGCGCTGGCTACACTTGCCTGGGGAGGACACGCCGTTATGCATGACGGTCTGCATTACTATCTCCATTTACTGAGCGATCTGACCCATCTCGGCGCTGCAGGTGCCTGGACAGGTGCTCTGGTTGCATTTGCTATCCTGCTGATGCGCAGAAACGAGCATAATGCACAGAGCGTCATTGTGATATCTGACTCCCTGGCAAAATTTGCCACGGCAGGAACGGTGATTGTTGTAGCCCTGATCCTGAGTGCGCTGGTCAACTATCTGTATATTGCTGAGGGTAACTTAACTCCCTTATTCAACAGTTCCTGGGGGAGGATATTGCTTGCCAAGACGGCTCTGTTTGTTCTGATGCTTCTTCTGGCTGCAGCAAACCGGTTTCACCTGGGTCCCCGGCTTGAAGTTATGGTCAGGGAAGGGAATTATGATCGCAGCGTTGCCCTGATGCGAAACAGCATCCTGACAGAATTCGTTGTTGCGATTATCATTCTGGGCGCCGTAGCGTGGCTCGGAATGCTTGCTCCGTCTCAGGTCAGCTAGGGGACAGCCAAAGCTCATGCGTGAGATTTTTACTTTCATATCAGCGAGTTGACCATGCAGCGTATTTTAATCGTTGAAGACGAACAAAAAACAGGTCGTTACCTGCAGCAGGGACTGGTTGAGGAAGGCTATCAGGCCGATCTCTTTAATAATGGCCGCGATGGTCTCGGGGCCGCGTCGAAGGGACAGTATGATTTGATAATACTGGACGTGATGCTGCCTTTCCTCGACGGGTGGCAAATCATCAGCGCACTGAGGGAGTCCGGGCACGAAGAACCGGTCCTGTTTTTAACCGCAAAGGACAACGTGCGGGACAAAGTGAAAGGACTGGAGCTTGGCGCAGATGACTACCTGATTAAGCCCTTTGATTTTACGGAGCTGGTTGCACGTGTAAGAACCCTACTGCGCCGGGCACGCTCGCAGGCCGCAACAGTCTGCACCATCGCCGATATGACCGTTGATATGGTGCGCCGGACCGTGATCCGTTCGGGGAAGAAGATCCATCTCACCGGTAAAGAATACGTTCTGCTTGAGTTGCTGCTGCAACGCACCGGAGAAGTGTTACCCAGGAGTCTTATCTCGTCCCTGGTCTGGAACATGAATTTTGACAGTGATACGAATGTGATTGATGTCGCCGTGAGACGTCTGAGAAGTAAAATTGATGATGACTTTGAGCCAAAACTGATCCATACCGTTCGCGGTGCCGGATATGTCCTGGAGATCAGAGAAGAGTGAGGTTCAAAATTTCCCTGACCACACGCCTGAGCCTGATTTTTTCTGCGGTGATGCTTACGGTATGGTGGTTATCAAGTTTTATCCTGATTAGCACCCTTAATGGCTATTTCGATAATCAGGACCGCGATTTTCTGACAGGTAAACTTCAGCTCACCGAAGAGTTTCTTAAAACAGAGACGTTCAGGAACAAAACGGATATTAAGTCATTATCAGAAAAAATAAACGATGCGATGGTGGGGCACAATGGCTTATTCATTTCTATAAAAAACATGGAAAATGAAAAAATTGTTGAACTCTATGCCAAAAATTCTGTTGTTCCAGCGGTCCTGCTTAATAAGTCGGGTGATATTCTCGACTATATGATCCAGACGGAAGAAAATAACACCGTGTACCGCAGTATCTCGCGGCGGGTTGCCGTGACGCCGGAACAGGGTAAAAGCAAACATGTCATCATTACGGTTGCCACGGATACTGGGTATCACACCCTGTTTATGGACAAACTCAGTACCTGGCTGTTCTGGTTCAATATCGGTCTGGTCTTTATTTCTGTTTTTCTGGGCTGGCTGACCACACGTATTGGTCTGAAACCGCTACGGGAAATGACCAGTCTGGCTTCCTCCATGACCGTACACAGCCTGGATCAGCGTCTAAATCCCGATCTGGCTCCGCCGGAAATCTCTGAGACCATGCAGGAGTTCAATAATATGTTTGATCGCCTGGAGGGGGCATTCCGGAAACTGTCAGATTTCTCGTCTGACATCGCGCATGAGCTGCGCACACCAGTCAGTAATCTGATGATGCAGACGCAGTTTGCACTGGCTAAGGAAAGGGATGTTTCGCATTACCGCGAAATTTTATTCGCTAACCTGGAAGAACTGAAAAGGTTGTCACGAATGACCAGTGACATGCTTTTTCTGGCACGTTCAGAGCATGGTCTGCTGCGGCTGGATAAACATGATGTGGATCTGGCAGCCGAACTGAATGAATTACGTGAGTTGTTCGAGCCCCTGGCAGACGAAACAGGAAAGACAATCACGGTTGAAGGAGAGGGCGTTGTTGCCGGAGACAGCGATATGCTCCGACGTGCTTTCAGTAACCTGCTTTCCAATGCAATCAAGTATTCTCCCGATAACACCTGTACAGCGATACACCTTGAGCGTGACAGTGACTGTGTGAACGTGATGATTACGAATACGATGTCCGGCCAGGTTCCCGCTAATCTGGAACGTTTGTTTGACCGGTTCTATCGCGCAGACTCATCAAGGTTCTACAACACGGAAGGCGCGGGGCTGGGATTATCAATTACAAGGTCGATCATTCATGCTCACGGCGGCGAGCTGTCAGCAGAACAGCAGGGGCGTGAAATTGTGTTCAAAGTGCGCCTGTTAATGGATTAATCCCGTTGTTCAGGAGAAACCTGGAAGGTGACAAAATTGTCATCATTCAGTCACGCGATAAACAGAGGCGGTTTTTTATAATTATTCATAAATCAGGAGCAGCGTGATAACACAATCACCTGGTTCCTGGAGTGATGATTAACCCGCCCTGAGATCAACTGCTTTCTCTGTTATAAGCCATTGATTGTTTGGGTATGTAAACACCGGAGACCCAACCATGAAAAAGATTCTCGTATCATTTGTTGCCATTATGGCTGCCGCTTCATCTGCCATGGCTGCAGAGACAATGAACATGCATGACCAGGTAAATAATGCACAGGCACCTGCCCACCAGATGCAGTCATCTGCTGAAAAAAGTGCAATTCAGGGAGACAGCATGACAATGATGGATATGAGCAGTCACGATCAGGCCGCAATGTCCCATGACATGATGCAAAACAGCAATTCTGCTGCCCACCAGGACATGGCTGAAATGCATAAAAAAATGATGAAAGCTAAACCCGGAGCTACCAACGAAACAGCAAAGTCATTTTCTGAAATGAGCGAGCATGAGAAGGCCGCAGCTGTACATGAGAAGGCGAATAATGGTCAGTCTTCCGTTGTTCACCAGCAGCAGGCTGATAAGCATCGCAGTCAGATCACCCAGAATTAACCCGCAGCTCCACTTGTTAGACCCTCATTTGACGCCGAAGTCACTGGCTTACGCTCCCGTCCGGGAGCGTTTTTTTTCCCATATATCAAACTTTAACTCTGAAGAGGTGGAAGTATCTGACCAACACTGTCACGTAACGCCAGATAACTACAAAAACACCTTTTTCCTCCTGTAAATTGCAGTTCCTGCAAGAACATCAAGGCATAATGTTGGAACAGCGTGTGATACACACTTAGCATCATGTTTTGTATGTGTTTTTTTAAAACTTTACAACTTTAAAGTCTTTTTCAGGTTAAAGGATACAACTTTAATGTCTCTACACAGCGGCAGAGTAATACGTAAAATGCGCCTTCGTTTTCGCAGTGGAGTCAGGGAAGTTAACCTGAATAAAGCTCAGATAAGACGCTCAGCGCCTTATCTGAAGTCTTTTTTATTATTTCTTTGCTGAACCTGCTTCTAATATCGAAACAATGGAGAACAGGGTAAAACACACCGCTCCTAAACCGACCAGCACTCGTGAGGGAATAAAATACGCCATATTGATTTGCACAATTTCCGCAAGGAATGCGGCAAGGAACAGGCAAAACAGGCAGGTAAATACCGGAATCATGGGGATTCTGTTGGCTAACGAACAGGTGCGTCGCCATACCAGCGCCAGCAACCACACTTTGGAGAAAATACTGTAGCAGATCATTCCCAGACAAATGAGAATAATGCCGGGAGCCAGACGGGTGCTTGCATCTGAACTGACTAATACGTAGATGCCCTGAATAACGGTAAGTGAGCCGAGCAAAATAACCCAATAGCACCACAGCCAATGCTCTTTCACTGAGAACGTATTTCTCGTTTGATGGACAATAGTGGCAACAAGGCCAATAAGACAAGCGCAAATTGCCGTTAACCCCAGCAGTACGTGACCAGCAACATAATGTGGTGTGATATTTGCACTACGTAACAGCGCGACTGACCAAATGAAACCAAAGAGAGTAAGCAGAAGGGGAACGGCAATTAAGCAATTACCAATTGTTGAAGAATAAGCCTGCAACGGCGTACCATCACTCTTACTCCCCGAGGCGTTTTTGGGAATTAGCAGAAAATGCCCGGAAGACGCCGCCACGGTTGATACGCAGGCGGCAATCATCCCAACACCAAAAATAACATGTCCGGCAACAAATTCATCGGCCATGACATTATCACTTACCAGCAGTGACCATCCCCAAATCATAGTTGCAATAGATCCAGCGTAACCAATAACAGGGAAAAGTGTGTTATAGAGCTTATTCACACCATGCGTTAACTGCGAAATAATAATAAATGCGGTAGTAAACAATGCCAGACATATTGCGGAAAGAGAAATCAGAACATGCCCTGCAACGAAATATTCACTTTGCCCAGAACCTGCTAATACAAACCCACCTAATGCGATGCATATTATACCCATCAGCAAAGGGATTAATTTAAATAACCATCCGATATATATATTCATTTCAAACTCCATATGTATTTTCTGCTACGCCTTGAAAAACATACAAGTGGTATTTTTAGTCAGTTAAATATAACAATGAGATGCCACTAGATATAAAAAGTAACTTTACTATAGCCGGATTTATTGTCCTGAGCGTCAAATTTTAGAGGTGAGTTAATGCTGGCAAATAAATATTTATCCTAAGATGAATTCTGAATTAATATCTTATTTTTATTTTGTTGTGTTAAACGACATTGTTCGGGATTGTATTTATTTAATACATAAGCCTTTATCATCGTTCATCTTTTCACAAAAATTATTTCACTTTCGGTAACTATTTGCACTTTGGGCGATAATAACGCTATGTGATAGTCATCGGATTTTCTGTTACGGAAACCTACGCAGCGGCACCTGAGAACCTGTGCAGAAGATTTTTGGTTAAAAACGCTATCGAACAGAAGAATATCGCGATGTATCACAAGCTGATAGTAATCAAATAGACAGCATGAATATAACTGTTAGTATTTAATTTGTTTCATTTATGAGTATGCGTGTTTCATTTACGGCCAGGAATGCTGATGATGACAACATTACTACCCGTTTTCACTAAGCCTTCCTCGTTGGCGTTCATTTTTCTGCGCCCTGGTCGTATCTGCCGTTTCCTACTTATCCCGGATGGAAGAATTCGCTGAACGTTGTTCGGCGGCTGCTGTGACACGCGTCGTTTGCTTACAGGGATTATGGCGGGTCAATTATGGATAAGAGTAAGCGCCATCTGGCGTGGTGGGTTGTCGGGTTACTGGCGGTGGCTGCCGTTGTGGCGTGGTGGCTGTTGCGTCCGGCAGGTGTGCCGGAAGGCTTTGCTGTCAGTAATGGACGCATTGAAGCAACGGAAGTGGATATCGCCAGCAAAATTGCCGGGCGTATCGACACCATTCTGGTGAAAGAAGGTCAGTTTGTTCGCGAAGGTGAAGTGCTGGCGAAGATGGATACTCGCGTGTTGCAGGAGCAGCGACTGGAAGCCATCGCGCAAATCAAAGAGGCCCAAAGCGCCGTCGCCGCCGCGCAGGCTTTGCTGGAACAGCGGCAAAGCGAAACTCGCGCCGCACAGTCGCTGGTGAATCAACGCCAGGCCGAACTGGACTCCGTAGCCAAACGTCATACGCGTTCCCGCTCGCTGGCCCAACGAGGGGCGATTTCTGCGCAACAACTGGATGACGATCGCGCCGCTGCCGAAAGTGCTCGTGCTGCGCTGGAATCGGCAAAAGCTCAGGTTTCGGCCTCTAAAGCGGCGATAGAAGCGGCACGTACCAATATCATTCAGGCGCAAACGCGCGTCGAAGCCGCGCAAGCCACTGAACGGCGCATTGTCGCAGATATCGATGACAGCGAACTGAAAGCCCCGCGTGACGGACGCGTGCAGTATCGGGTTGCCGAGCCAGGCGAAGTGCTGGCGGCAGGCGGTCGGGTGCTGAATATGGTCGATCTCAGCGACGTCTATATGACCTTCTTCCTGCCAACCGAACAGGCGGGCACGCTGAAACTGGGCGGCGAAGCCCGGCTGATCCTCGATGCCGCGCCAGATCTGCGTATTCCTGCGACCATCAGTTTTGTCGCCAGCGTTGCTCAGTTTACGCCAAAAACCGTTGAAACCAGCGATGAACGGCTGAAACTGATGTTTCGCGTTAAAGCGCGTATTCCACCGGAATTACTTCAGCAACACCTGGAATATGTCAAAACGGGCTTGCCGGGCGTGGCGTGGGTACGGGTGAACGAACAACTTCCGTGGCCTGAAGACCTAGCTGTGAGGTTGCCGCAATGACGTATCTGGAACGGGCTTCCGCTCCGCCAGTCGCGCAACTGGCGGGGGTGAGCCTGCATTATGGAAAAAACGTTGCGCTGGACAATATTACCCTTGATATTCCGGCCTGCCGCATGGTCGGGCTGATTGGCCCGGACGGCGTCGGGAAGTCGAGTTTGTTGTCGTTGATTTCTGGCGCCCGCGTCATTGAGCAAGGTAATGTGATGGTGCTGGGGGGCGATATGCGTGACCCAAAGCATCGCCGCGACGTCTGTCCGCGTATTGCCTGGATGCCGCAAGGACTAGGCAAAAATCTCTACCACACCTTGTCGGTGTATGAAAACGTCGATTTTTTCGCCCGCCTGTTCGGTCACGACAAAGCGGAGCGGGAAGTTCGAATTAATGAGCTGCTGACCAGCACCGGGTTAGCACCGTTTCGCGATCGCCCGGCCGGGAAACTCTCCGGCGGGATGAAGCAAAAACTTGGGTTGTGCTGTGCGTTAATCCACGACCCGGAACTGTTGATTCTTGATGAGCCAACAACAGGGGTTGACCCGCTCTCCCGCGCCCAGTACTGGGAGCTGATCGACAGCATTCGCCAGCGACAAAGCAACATGAGCGTGCTGGTCGCCACCGCCTATATGGAAGAAGCGGAACGCTTCGACTGGCTGGTAGCGATGAATGCCGGAGAAGTGCTGGCGACCGGTAGCGCCGAAGAACTGCGGCAGCAAACGCAAAGCGCCACGCTGGAAGAAGCGTTTATTAATCTGTTGCCGCAAGCGCAACGTCAGGCGCATCAGGCGGTAGTGATCCCACCGTATCAACCTGAAAACGCAGAGATTGCCATCGAAGCGCGTGATCTGACCATGCGTTTTGGTTCCTTTGTCGCCGTTGACCACGTCAATTTCCGCATTCCACGCGGGGAGATTTTTGGTTTCCTCGGTTCGAACGGCTGCGGTAAATCCACCACCATGAAAATGCTCACCGGACTGTTGCCTGCCAGCGAAGGTGAGGCGTGGCTGTTTGGGCAACCGGTTGATCCAAAAGATATCGATACGCGTCGCCGGGTGGGCTATATGTCGCAGGCATTTTCGCTGTATAACGAGCTCACCGTGCGGCAAAACCTGGAGTTACATGCCCGTTTGTTTCACATCCCGGAAGCGGAAATTCCCGCGCGAGTGGCTGAAATGAGCGAGCGTTTTAAGCTCAATGACGTTGAAGATGTATTGCCTGAATCGCTGCCGCTCGGCATTCGCCAGCGGCTTTCGCTGGCGGTGGCAGTGATTCATCGCCCGGAGATGTTAATCCTCGATGAGCCTACTTCTGGCGTCGATCCAGTGGCGAGAGATATGTTCTGGCAGTTGATGGTGGATTTGTCGCGTCAGGACAAAGTGACTATCTTCATCTCCACCCACTTTATGAACGAAGCGGAACGCTGCGACCGTATCTCACTGATGCACGCCGGAAAAGTGCTCGCCAGCGGTACACCGCAGGAGCTGGTTGAGAAACGCGGAGCTGCCAGTCTGGAAGAGGCATTTATCGCCTGTTTGCAGGAGGCGGCAGGGCAGAGCAACGAAGCCGAAGCACCGCCTGTGGTACACGATGCCACCCACGCGCCGCGGCAGGGATTTAGCCTGCGCCGTCTGTTTAGCTACAGCCGCCGCGAAGCACTGGAACTGCGCCGCGATCCGGTACGTTCGACGCTGGCGCTGATGGGAACGGTGATCCTGATGCTGATAATGGGTTACGGCATCAGTATGGATGTGGAAAACCTGCGCTTTGCGGTGCTCGACCGCGACCAGACCGTCAGCAGTCAGGCGTGGACGCTCAATCTCTCCGGTTCCCGTTACTTTATCGAACAATCGCCGCTCACCAGTTATGACGAGCTTGATCGCCGGATGCGTGCGGGCGATATCACGGTGGCAATTGAGATCCCTCCTAATTTCGGGCGCGATATCGCGCGTGGTACGCCCGTGGAACTTGGTGTCTGGATCGACGGTGCGATGCCGAGCCGCGCCGAAACGGTAAAAAGCTACGTGCAGGCCATGCACCAGAGCTGGTTACAGGATGTAGCGAGCCGACAATCGACGCCCGCCAGCCAAAGCGGGCTGATGAATATTGAGACGCGCTATCGCTACAACCCGGATGTCAAAAGCCTGCCAGCGATTGTTCCGGCGGTGATTCCGCTTCTGCTGATGATGATTCCGTCGATGTTAAGCGCCCTTAGCGTGGTACGGGAAAAAGAGCTGGGGTCGATTATCAACCTTTACGTGACCCCCACCACCCGCAGCGAATTTTTACTCGGCAAACAGCTACCGTACATTGCGCTGGGGATGCTGAACTTTTTCCTGCTCTGCGCTTTGTCGGTGTTTGTGTTTGGCGTGCCGCATAAAGGCAGTTTCCTGACGCTTACTCTGGCGGCGCTGCTGTATATCATCATCGCCACCGGAATGGGGCTACTGATCTCCACCTTTATGAAAAGCCAGATTGCCGCCATTTTCGGTACGGCGATTATCACGCTGATTCCGGCGACGCAGTTTTCCGGGATGATTGATCCGGTCGCTTCGCTGGAAGGAGCGGGACGTTGGATCGGCGAGGTTTACCCGACCAGTCATTTTCTGACTATCGCCCGCGGGACGTTCTCGAAAGCGCTTGATCTGACTGATTTATGGCAACTTTTTATCCCATTGCTGATAGCCATCCCGCTGGTGATGGGCTTAAGCATCCTGCTGCTGAAAAAACAGGAGGGATGATGCGCCATTTACGCAATATTTTTAATTTGGGTATCAAAGAGTTGCGCAGCCTGCTCGGTGATAAAGCGATGCTGGCGCTGATTGTCTTCTCGTTTACGGTGTCGGTGTACTCCTCGGCGACCGTCACGCCAGGATCGTTGAACCTTGCGCCGATCGCCATTGCCGATATGGATCAATCGCAGTTGTCGAACCGGATCGTTAACAGCTTCTACCGCCCGTGGTTTTTGCCACCGGAGATGATCACCGCCGATGAGATGGATGCCGGGCTGGACGCCGGACGCTATACCTTCGCGATAAATATTCCGCCTGATTTTCAGCGTGATGTCCTCGCCGGGCGCCAGCCGGATATTCAGGTGAACGTTGATGCCACGCGCATGAGCCAGGCATTCACTGGCAACGGTTATATCCAGAATATTATCAACGGTGAAGTGAACAGCTTCGTCGCGCGCTACCGTGATAACAGCGAACCGTTGGTATCGCTGGAAACCCGCATGCGCTTTAATCCGAACCTCGATCCCGCGTGGTTTGGCGGGGTGATGGCGATCATCAACAACATTACCATGCTGGCGATTGTGTTGACCGGATCGGCGCTGATCCGCGAGCGTGAACACGGCACGGTGGAACACTTACTGGTGATGCCGATAACGCCGTTTGAGATCATGATGGCAAAGGTCTGGTCTATGGGGCTAGTGGTGCTGGTGGTATCGGGATTATCGCTGGTGCTGATGGTAAAAGGCGTGCTGGGCGTACCGATAGAAGGCTCGATCCCGCTGTTTATGCTGGGCGTGGCGCTCAGTCTGTTTGCCACTACGTCAATCGGCATTTTTATGGGGACGATAGCGCGTTCGATGCCACAGCTTGGGCTGTTGGTGATTCTGGTGCTGCTGCCGCTGCAAATGCTTTCCGGTGGTTCCACGCCGCGCGAAAGTATGCCGCAGATGGTACAAGACATTATGTTGACCATGCCGACGACACACTTTGTCAGCCTCGCGCAAGCTATTCTCTACCGGGGCGCCGGATTCGAAATCGTCTGGCCGCAGTTCCTGACGCTGATGGCAATTGGCGGCGCGTTTTTCACCATTGCGCTGCTGCGATTCAGGAAGACGATTGGGACAATGGCGTAAATACAGTGCCCGATGCGCAAGTTTATCGGGCCTACGCGTCGGTGCAATTTATTGAATCTTAGTGGTTTTGTAGGCCGGATAAGGCGTTTACGCCGCATCCGGCGAGGATTTACTTCACCAATCGATGCCCCGCATTCATCATCAGGATTTTGCTATACACATCTTCCTCGACGGCGTTTTTTGCTGATGCCATCACTCGTGCCAGATTCGCCTCGTTGTGATTATTCACATACGCTTTGCCGACGGCGGTAATAAATGCTTTGCGCAGATCGCTGGCGATATTTACTTTAGCGACGCGGTAATTAACAAAGCTGCGTAATATCTCCGGGGCGATACCGGAGCCGCCGTGAATAACCAGCGGCACCGGACAGACTTCGGCAATGCGCTTGAGCAGGGGGATATCGATCCGCGGTATATCGTCCAGGCCATGAACGTTACCAATAGAAACTGCCAGCATGTCGCAATCGGTGCGCTCGACAAAGGTCTTCACCTTTTCCGGTTCCGTTTTGCAATCGGCTTCGCTGACGTGATCATCTTCTTTGCCGAGAATCGCCCCCAGCTCCGCTTCAACCGGTACGCCATAAGATTTACAGAAATCGACAGCTTCCTGGGTGAAAGCGATATTCTCTTCAAAAGAGAATGCGGCACCGTCAATCATGACCGAGGTAAAGCCTGCGCGCACCGCCTGTTTAACATCCTCCTGAGTTTTCCCGTGATCCAGATGAAGACTAACCGGAACATCCATTTTATCGGCGTGACGCTTCACGATTTCATAAATGTAATCGTATCCCGAGAGTTGTGCATTGGTGGGGGCAATCTGAATGAAGTTGGGTAATCCAGAACGCTCAATGGCGTTTAAAATTGAAATCGTCGTCTCCAGATTGGGTG
>NZ_BBMY01000052.1 GCF_000759775.1 Escherichia albertii NBRC 107761 = DSM 17582 | reverse complement strand
ACTTTGCTAGGACTTGCTGTTACTATTCCTGTTGCTATTATGTGGGCATGGGGGGATGCAAAAAGAAAACGTAATAAAAGAGATAAAGCACCACTGTTAAATGATACGATGCGATTTGTTAATGGTTCGCACCTTGTAATTACGGTATTAAATGGCGGTGATTATCGGTTATTGGCGGGTCATGAATATAATAAAAATAATCGCGTTACTGCAAAAGGACGTTGTAAACGCTTCTGGGGGATAAAAGACATATCAATGGGTATGGAGATGATCCGATCACTTGTTGATGGTAGGCATAACGAACAATTTCTTCAAGAGTTTTATAATATAACTGAAAATGTCATAAATTTAGATAATGAACAAAATTGGCAAACACTATTTGCAAATATTAGTGATAAAAAACTCCTGATAAAAATGAGGGTAATGCATGATGCATTTCTTGATTTCGGCAATAATTCAATTCTCGCATGGGATTTAAGTCGAGCAAATCATTTATTAGCGGATTACTATTTGGCTGGATGGATTGATGAACAACGTTATATGAAAGAAGTCTTTGATGTAACATTGAAAATTCAGAAAAGTTTTTCATCCTGGGATGAGTTTAATAAAAGCTATTTATATGGTTATCTTTGGTGGAGTGGAGAAGATCAGCAACATGATCTTAAAAAATTAGGTTGTTATCATAATAGAATAATGATTATAAATAAACAACAATATGTGGCTAACAGCCCATTTAAGTTAGACTGGAATACGCCATTAAAAATAGAAAAGTCCCCCTATGCTTGACTAATTATGTAAGGAAAAAATGATTGCGATTGCCGATATCTTGCAAGCAGGAGAAAAGCTAACCGATGTGGCTCCTTTTCTGGCGGGTATCCAGAGCGAAGAACAGTATGCCCAGGCGCTGGAACTGGTAGATCATCTGCTGCTCAACGATCCTGAAAACCCCTTGCTGGATCTGGTGTGTGCCAAAATAACCACGTGGGAAGAATCAGCGCCCGAATTTGCTGAATTTAATGCGATGGTTCAAGCCATGCCTGGCGGTGTTGCTGTGATTCGTACCCTGATGGATCAATACGGCTTAACCCTTTCCGATCTTCCAGAAATTGGCAGTAAATCC
This sequence comes from Escherichia albertii NBRC 107761 = DSM 17582, assembly GCF_000759775.1. GTDB lineage: Bacteria > Pseudomonadota > Gammaproteobacteria > Enterobacterales > Enterobacteriaceae > Escherichia > Escherichia albertii. The sequence goes on along the minus strand of NZ_BBMY01000052.1, from coordinate 28,891 downwards.
ATGGTGTCACGCGTTTTGAACGGGAAGAGAAAATTAACGCTGGAACACGCTAAAAAACTGGCAGCGCGATTCGGCATTTCCCCTGCGTTGTTTATTGATTAATGCCACCTGCCGGATGCGGCGTGAACGCCTTATCCGGCCTACGTTCGGCACGTTACCCCCAGGCCGGATCCGGCACTTCAATGCACGATTTAAATCTCCAGCGCAAGCTGTGTTCCCTGCGCTATCGCTCGCCGCGCGTCCAGTTCCATTGCCACATCGCAGCCACCGATTAAATGCACGGTTTTCCCACTATCAATCAACGGTTGTGCCAGCGCGCGGTTTGGCTCTTGTCCCGCACAGATCACCACATGATCAACGGCGAATACCTGCGTTTCGCCGTTGATCACCACGTGTAATCCATCATCGTCGATCTTTTGATAGCTTACGCCAGGGATCATTTTCACGCCGCGCGAGAGCAGAGTGGTGCGATGGATCCAGCCCGTTGTTTTGCCTAACCCTTGCCCTGGTTTGCTGGTTTTGCGCTGGAGCATCACAATTTGCCGTGGGCTACGTGGGAGCTGCATGCCTTGCGGACTTAAACCTCCGGCCTGTTGCAGGCTGCTGTCGATCCCCCACTCATTACAGAACTCGGCGATATTTTGGCTGGTGGACTCCCCTGACTGACTCAAATACATCGCCGTATCAAAACCAATACCGCCACAACCGATGATGGCGATTTTGTTGCCTACCGGCGCTTTGTCGCGCAGTACATCGAGGTAACTCAGCACCTTTGGATGATCGATCCCGTCGATGGGCGGAACGCGCGGTACGATCCCGCTGGCGAGGATCGTTTCATCGAACACCTGTAATTGATCCGCTGTCACAGTGTGATTAAGTTTGAGCGTTACTCCGGTTACTTCGATCATTCGGCGGTAGTAGCGTAGTGTTTCGTAGAACTCCTCTTTACCGGGGATCTGTTTGGCAATGTTGAACTGCCCACCGATCTCACCGTGAGTATCAAACAGCGTTACCTGATGTCCACGTGCTGCCGCGTTAATGGCAAACGCCAGTCCCGCAGGACCCGCACCGACCACCGCCAGATTTTTTTTCTGCACGGCGGGAAGGATCGGCATTTTGGTTTCATGGCAGGCGCGAGGGTTTACCAGGCACGAGGTGACGTTACCGACGAAGATCTGATCCAGGCAGGCCTGATTGCAGCCGATGCAGGTGTTGATCTCATCCGCTCGTCCCGATCGCGCTTTTGATAACAGTTCCGCATCGGCGAGAAATGCTCGCGCCATTGACACCATGTCCGCATCGCCACGGGAGAGAATATCGTCGGCAATCTGCGGATCGTTAATCCGGTTGGTGGTCACCAGTGGTAGCGAGACGTGGCCTTTCAGTTTGCGTGTGACCCAGCTAAATGCGCCGCGCGGCACGGGCGTGGCGATGGTCGGAATCCGCGCTTCATGCCAGCCTATTCCAGTATTGATAATGGTTGCACCCGCCGCTTCAATGGCCTGCGCCAGTTCTACCGTTTCGCTAAAAGTCCCGCCGCCTTCGACCAGGTCGAGCATCGACAGCCGGTAGATAATAATAAAGTCGTTGCCGACGCGCTCGCGCACTGTACGCACCACTTCAACGGCAAACCGCATCCGGTTGTGGTAATCGCCGCCCCACTGGTCGCTACGCTGGTTGGTGTGCAGGGTAAGGAACTCGTTGATCAAATACCCTTCGGAACCCATTACCTCTACGCCATCGTATCCTGCTTCTCGCGCCAGTTGTGCGCAGCGGGCGAAGTCGTCGATCAGTCGCAGGATCTCTTCGTGGGTCAGTTCATGGGGAACAAAGCGGTTGATGGGGGCCTGCAATGCGGAGGGCGCAACCAGATGCGGCTGGTAGCTATAGCGCCCGGTATGCAAAATTTGCAGGGCAATTTTGCCGCCTTCCTGATGTACCGCTTCAGTAATGGTGCGATGGTGCGGGATCTGGCTGGCGTCGTTAAGCATTGCGCCACCTTCCATGCCAACGCCTGTTAAATCTGGGGCAATGCCGCCGCTGACAATCAGCGCCACGCCGTGACGGGCGCGTTCAGCATAAAACGCCGCCAGCCGTTCCGCACCGTCCGGGTATTCCTCCAGTCCGGTGTGCATTGAGCCCATCAGCACACGGTTCTTTAATGTGGTGAAGCCTAAATCAAGCGGGGCGAACAGCGACGGATAGCTCATAAGATTGTCCAGTATGTAAAATAATTGTTATGTGGTCGGATGAGTTCTAATTTAGCCATCGCCGGAGAAAAGGGAAAAGGGGAATGCGGGGTTTGTGATGGGATTCAAAAAGAATACACCCGGTGGTAACGCCGGATGCGACGCTTGCCGCGTCTTATCCGGCCTACGGAACTGGGGGATTGCACATGTAGGGCGGATAAGGCGTTCACGCCGCATCCGCCAGCCGTTGCAAATTACTGCTTACGGAAAAAATCGTTATACAACATATACAAATGCGCGGCACTCCAGGAGAAATTCGGTGCGCCTTGCTGCGCGCCAGTGAGCGGGTTGTAATTCTCCTGAATTGGGCCATCGGCGGTTAACCCTTTGGCGTGTCGGAAGAACGTATCCGCCAGTTTCAGGGCATCATCGCGATAACCGTAACGCTCCATCCCTTTCAGACCAAACCAGAACTGATCCACCCATACGCGCCCGCGCCAGTAGATATCCGCGCCAAAGGCCGGGTTGGTTAACGCTGCCGTTCCCAGCGGGACAAAGGTGTTGAATTCTTTCGGATCCAGCATCACCTTCACCACCGCGTCGGCGTTGGCCTGCGTTGCTGCACCGTTAAACAGCGGCGACCAGCCTTCCGGTCCTTTACCTCGTTCGACAATCGGCTTGCCTGCGCAGCCGTTCGCTAACGGTTTATCTTCAATGCGTATGTCATAGTAGAACTGTGTGGCCGGGTCGAACATACAAGTATTGATGTAATCTGCGAGCTGTACTGCCAACTGGCGATAACGTTTGGCTTCTTCGGGTTTGCCGAGGATTTTCGCCATCTCGGCCAGATAATGGTTGTCGCTGTACATATAGCTGGCCTGATCCACCGATTCCTGCAATAGCGAGTAGCCCAGCAACGTTCCGTCCTGACTGCGGTTTTCGGCGAATTTCACCGTCCAGTCGCTACGTTTACCGCCGCTTGCGACATATTTGTCCAGTTGTTCTTTGTCGATAAAACCAAAAACGGCGGCATCATCACGACCCGATTCCCACGATGCGGCAACCTGTGCCGGAATTTCCAGACTGTCATACTGGCCTTTCTCCACCACGCGAGCGTAGTTGTTCAGCCCAGACAGCGTCTCTTCTTTGTTGCCTTTTTTCACCGTAAACAGCATTTCGCCGTTCTCAGTGTTGTGGGCTTTATCGCGGGTTGCGCCATATTCCGGCACGCCGTTGCCGTTGTGATCGCGGTTACGTAACCACCAGTCGTGATAGGCCACCAGTTTCGGGTACATCTCTGCCTGCCAGGCTTTGTCCTGAGTGACGTTGTACACTTCCATCACCGACCAGGCGGCAAGGCTGGGTTTAGTGTTACGTTCGTTCCAGTTGCCGCCATCGCCGCCACGCTCGGGGCTAAGGTTCCACGCAATCAGGTCCGGCACAAATCCCACATCCTGTGGACGCACCGCGTCGCCAGGCTGGATCTGCCAGGAGAAGACCGCGCGAATATTCTCTTTGGCGATATCCGGGTTGAAGTGCGCCATCGCAGATGCTTGCTTCCAGGTATCCCACGGCCAGGTCTGGTTGCCGGAGAACCAACGCCCGGTTACCGACGGCGTGACAGTGTTATATTTCACCGCACCGCCAGGCGAGCGCCAGTTACCGTTGAGGGTTTCGATCGCTTTCACCGCGACGCGCGTCTGCTCCGGCGTTGCATCCGGGTTAGTTAATCCTTTCTTCAGATACTCTTCCCAGCGTTGCTGTGAGGCGGTGAGATAAAACGCCGGACGCGCCAGAATATCGCGGATTTGCATCTGTTCTTTGCTAACTTCCTGGGCGGTCAGCAGGTGGGAGTAGGTGGTGTAGAGCGTCGTTGAACCGTTGATATGCGCCTTACTGGTAAAGCGATTACCGTTGATTTCAGTCTGCATCGGTAATGATTTATGCACCTGATATTCCGATTCGCCGGAAGTCAGCAGATCCCAGGTGGCGCGCACTTTGCCAAAGGTGACTTTCAGGCCATCACGAGTGGCGCTGATTTTGCGCTGATAGTCAGGGTACTCGCCAGCAATGGTTTTATCGGAAAGTGGTTTCCCTTCTTTCGCTTCCAGTTTTTCCAGCAGTTCGCCATCCCACACCAGATCCAGCGGTTTATCGCTGGTGATTTTGGTTTCCAGTAGTGATGTGCGCGGCGTGGCGAAGCGCAGAGTCATTTCGACCTGTACATCTTTCGATATCAACTTTTGCACCAGCGCGCCGGGAATACTGTACGCCTCCAGGGTGAAGTCAACTTTCTTGCCGTCTTGCCAGACGGTCAGGCGATCGAAATTACTGGCCATAAAGTTGATGTACTCTTCTGTCAGCAGCGCAACGCCCGGAAAACCGCCCATGGTGTTCGGGCCATCTGGCAACAGATGACCATGCCAGGCACCGAGATCAAAAAATGGGTTGAAACGCTGGTGGTCGTCGTAATCGTAATCTTTCATGTACTGCGGCGCGCCGGTACGGTTAATCACGTTTTTATAATTGTCAGCGTTAGCGGCATGGGCGGAAAAACTCATCAGCAGAGTACAGGCTAATGGCGTTAAAATGGTTTTGATTTTCATGAGGTTACTGTCCTTATTACCAGTAAAAATATTGCATCAGGAAGAGTTGGTCGCTGGGATCGTGAGAGGCATTTTTCATGTAGAAGCGACTGTCGAAAGCCGTAGCGAAACGTCCGCCGCCGTATTCGTACCAGATACCAAACTGCATAAAGGAGGTAGTTTCATCCTCTGCGTGGTCAGGACGATGTTTGGCGTAGGTGTAAGCGGTGGAGAGATAAACACCCTTTAACGCTTCATACATGGCGCTCACCATCATCCCACTTTCACTTCCCGGTACGTCCAGTCCGTCGGCGCGTCCGGTATGGTGCCAGGCGCGGGCGGCGAAGTTAGGGGTAAGCAGGCCAGTAAGATAGAGTTGTCCTGTGCCGTCGGTAATTTCCAGACCGTTCATCCAGGTGATACCTTCGGCGAGATCATACTGGATGTAACCGTTCATCATTGCCGGATAGGTGTATTTGTCGTCGTAGCGATCGTATTTGCCGAAATGCAGCCAGGCTTTGCTTTCGTCATGATGTCCGGCAGGGGTAGCGGTGACGCTATAGCGGAAGTTTCCGGTTAAGTTTTGCACCTTCAGCGCGGTCATAATGTCGCGGGTATTGGGAATGACGTAGCCCAGATCGGGCGTGAAATCGCCCCACCATTGCAGATCATCCAGCGAGGAATCCTGACGCAGGCTCAACATGATTTCGGTGCCATCGTTGGTACGATAACCGCCATAGAAACGGTTAATCCCTCCTTCAAAACCGCCCCAACTATGATCGGGCACCCAGGCATTGCCGTCGTGGTCGGCTTGCACGGTCCAGCCTTCACCATAAATCAGACCAAACCAGGCGCCATATTTCATCTCCAGACCGCCTTCAATATAGGTGCCGTCGCTGTATTTATGTTTATTTTCACCCTCTAAATCCATATATCCGCCAACCCCTAATTCGCCGTAAAAACGAAACGAAGGAGAAGATGGCGAGGTAATAACGGGCGTTTTGGTGTCGTCATGTTTTGCTGGGCGAATCTCTTCGCCAATCGCAGAAAAAGCGTAGCAAAATGGCAGAGCAAGTAATGCTCTGCATGGTGCACTGGTTAATTTCATTATGTTAGTCCATGAGCTAAAGAAAAAAATACAGCCTTTTATCGGTGTAATAAATAATGAAAAAATACAAAAGCGGATACTTTTCTCCCTCTTCCTTTCAGGAAGAGGGGAAGTCCCTACTCATTTTTTATCAGTCTGATTATTCAACATTGCTGGCGGGAGATGCTTCAATATGGCGCTCTGCAGCCGTTAATCCTTTTATATATTTACTGTATTTCCACCATGCAAAGCCGAGGAAGATAACGATACCGCCGACGTTATAAAAAATGATAGTCATAATATTGCCGCCGGTCGGGAAAGTAGAAGCGACAAACCCTACGGTAAATATCGCAATCAGCATCGAAACGATAATAATTCCGGTACGACGGGAGCCCATGCGGAAATCGCGTGGCAGGTGATCTAATTTGGCACGTAAATTCAGATAAGCCAGCATGATGAATAACGGCGGAAGCATGGACGCTGCGGCAGTCATATTAATAATGGTATTCATTAGATCCTGCACGGTATTGGAACCGAGCATCGGGATAATCATCAGTGGGATGACAATCAGGAACTGGATCCATGCCGCGCGCGCCGGAACGCCGTTTTCGTTCAGTTCGACGGTTTTCTTACCAAAGATACCTTCCGGGATTTCGGAGAAGAAAATTTTCACCGGCGTTGCGGTCCACATCAGCAGGGAACCGAACATCGCGGTAAAGGACACCAGACCGACAAAGCGATTCATCAACGCTTCCGGCAGACCAAAATACGCCGCCATGCCGTGGAATACTTGCACCGATCCACCGGTAAACTTCAACTCTTTGCTGCTGACAAAAACGTTAATCAACACCGAGGAGACGGAGTACAGCACGCCAATGAAAATCCCGGCGAGGATGATCACTTTAACGAACGATTTCGAACCACCTTTGACGTCGTTAACGTACACCGCGACGGACTCCGCACCACCTGCGGCCATAAAGATCCAGGTGGTAATGCCGAGGAATGCCCAGTTAAAGTTCGGGATCATCGCGTCAACGGTGATGGGGTCCGCAGGTTGCACGCCGCCAACCAGTGCTGTTCCTGCCAGTAAAATGTAGGAGAGTGTTAATAGCAGCATCAGCGTTGAGGTGACAGAGGTGATTGGCCCCAGCATTTTCGCCCCGTTGGTAGAAACCCAGGTAGAGAAGGCGAACAGCACCATACTGATAATAGTGGTGGCAACCGGCGTCATAATATATTCGTAGCCGAGGAAGGCATATGAAGCGTAAGCAATAACGCGCGGTAACAGCGAGGTGAAAAAGAACAGGTTTACGAACCAGTAGGTATAGGCAGTAATAAATGCCCAACGCCCGCCCAGCGAACTTTTTACCCACGCGTAGACACCAGCTTCTGAGTTTTTATTTAACGAGACAAATTCTGCGATGATCAGACAGAAGGGAATAAAATAAAAAATCGTTGCGAGGAAAAACATTGGCGCCGAGGCCAGTCCAAGCTCAATATTATTATTGATAACGTTGTTAAAGCTGTAAACGGCGGCAAAAGTCAGCGAGAGCAAGCCAAATTTGCCAATTGTATTACGTTTGGTATCAGACATAACACATCTCCGAAAATGAGTAGGGTAGCGGTGGCGGCAAACTCCTTATGCCGCCGTAGTTGTTATTTGTTATGGAAATAACCATCTTCGATGGTAACTTTGAGGACCACTTTTTTGACCGCGTTATTGCAGATAAACCGATATGCTTCATGGTTATCGCAAATAACGATTTGCCCTTCGTGGACCTCAACGGTTTCTCCGCAGCCTTTTAAATATTCACGATCAGTTTCATCGCGATAATATTCCACTACCTGTAATGTCTCTTTCGGCGCATATTCGATCTTTTGTTGCCCTTGCAGGTAGTAATGCACTTCAAAATAGCGTCGATGCCCGGTAAATAGCGCATCGGTCGCGGAGTCTGTCTCCACGCGGTAAGTCAATGAGTCACCGATGGAGTGGGCGACGCCAGGCTGAATGTTGTCGATATTTTCAATCGCTTCAACGCAACGTTGCCACTTTTTACCAGAGGCATAAATCTGGCGGAACTGTTCTAAGTTATCGATGATCCTCATTGCTTATTCTCGCTGTGCAAATTTGTAGAAAAGAACCCTGCGCCGAACTCATGCGACGCCAGGCTTTGCGCGGTAGCTTCCCCGCCAGAAATCGGCAACAACGTAAAGCCGTAGCTGAAATCACGGAACCAGACGCGCCAGGAGTCCAGCACTTCGCTGCCCCAGGAGTTGGAGCCGAGGCCGAGCAACTGATCGTCAAGATTCAGGGTGATGTCATCACTACGCTGCAGCTCGTTGCAGTGCTGGGCGGCGTGGATGTTCTCCTGGGTGTAGTGCCAGGCGCTGAAGTTAATTGGGCGCTGCGGAACCACCAGCAGGCCGCTGCCGTGGCGATTAGTGAGCGTCGCCCAACGTACATGCTGACGGTTGCCGTTGTTCTGTGGGAACGGATAGTTCTCGAACATCGCATCGACGTTACTGCGCCAGATATCGATAATGTTGGCTTGCTGGCTGTCAGCATAGTTTTCGCCCGGCCCGCGTCCGTAATACGCCACCTGGTCGTATTCGCCGTTAATCCCCATGGTGAAACCGATGCACGGAATGATGTGCGGATAGTCGCCGTAACGTTCGCCGGAAAGCGCCACGTTAAGCTGGCCATCGGCAGCGATGCGCCAGATGTAGGTGCAGCGCATTCCGAAGTCAAATACCGGTGGGGCAATCACCGTGCGGCAGATGATCAACACTTCGCCATCGCTCTGTTCAACGGCAAAGTCGCGCAGATGTTCCTGCATAATCTGCAAATGATTCGGCTGCCACAGCCCTTCGTACTCCTGCTTGTGGTTGTCGATCATCGGCTTGAAGAAGTTGATCTTCGGCTCGCGAGTCAGCAGCGATTCGCCATTCACCTGCCATGACGTCGGTTTGCCCGTTAATTTTGAGAAGGTGATCGCGAAGTTGTAGCCGCAAACGGTGCAGCTCAAACGATCGTCTTCCAGCGTTAGAGGGCGAGCGTTGTTCGGTGTGAAAGGCACTGGCTGCGCAGTGTTTTCCTTTAACGGGAACTGATATGTAGCGATATGATGTCCGGCTTCGCTGTAGCGGGTGCGGGAATCTTTGGTCACCATAATGTTGAGGAACGCTTCACGGGCGTCCAGTTGCGGCAGCGTAATATGCAATGGCGCTTCGCTGTTTGGCGCAACGTTGCGCAGTTTAATCTGCTGCGTCGCGAGCGTTTCGCCTTCGGCGCGCACATCTACGTGCAGGGTGTAGTCATCAAGCGTGGTAAACCACAGTTTATTTTCTATTTTTAACTCGCCGCGGGTCAGATCCAGCGCGTGAACTTTCACTGGCGCGATAACCTGTTTGTACTCTTTCAGGCCCGGTCCCGGCGTCTGATCGGAATAGATCAAGCCATCAAGGCAGAAGTTATAATTGTTGGGATAGTCGCCGTAATCGCCGCCGAATTTATACCAGACATTGCCGTTGTCATCCTGCGCCTGGATCCCGTGGTCGCACCACTCCCAGACATAATGTCCCTGAATGCAATCGTGCTTATAGAAAACGTTCTGGTACTCCGTCAGCCCACCAGGTCCGTTCCCCATCGCATGAGCGTATTCGCAGATGATGCGCGGCTTGGGATGCGGGTATTCACCAAACTCATTCATCAGCGGCACGCGGGTGTACATGGTGGAAATAATATCGACCACTTCAGCATCGCGATCTTCTTCGTAGTGCACCAGGCGCGTGTCGTCCAGCGCCTTCGCAGCGTGGTACATCGCGCGGATGTTACAGCCATAGCCGGATTCGTTGCCCAGCGACCAGATGATGATCGACGGATGGTTTTTCTGCGCATGAATATGGCGAACGATACGCTCGACGTAGACTTTTTCCCACTGCGGATCGTCGGTAATACGGCTGATATCGCCGACGTTAGCAAAGCCGTGCGACTCGACGTCGGTTTCCGCCATCACAAACAGGCCGTAGATGTCGCACAGTTCGTAAAAACGCGGATCGTTCGGGTAGTGAGCGGTACGCACAGAGTTGATGTTGTGCTGCTTCATCAACTGGAGATCTTTCTCGACGCGCTCCATTCCAACGGCGCGGCCTTTACTATGATCGTTGTCGTGGCGGTTGACGCCGTGCAGCATCACATAACGGTTATTGATCCAGAACAGACCGTCGCGCACTTTGATATCTCGAAAGCCGATGCGTTGCGGCACCACTTCCAGAACGTTGCCGTCGGCGTCTTTCAGCGTCATGACCAGATGGTAAAGATAAGGAGACTCTGCCGACCATTGCTGCGGCTGTGCGACGGTAAAGGCAAAGCTGGCGCAGGTCTGTTTTTCAATCATCAGATGATCAATAGCGCTGCTGTGCACCACGCGCTCGCCATCAAACAGAGTATATTCCAGCGTGGTTATAGCAGGGGAGGCGGCGAGATTTTCCAGTACCACTTCGCAGGACAGAGTGGCGTCGCAATAGGCTTCGTCAAAGTCGGTGCGCACGGTGAAGTCGTTAATATGCGTTAGGTGTTTTCCGACCAGATAAACGTCGCGGAAGATCCCCGCCGACCACCACATATCCTGGTCTTCCATGTAGGTGGAATCTGCCCACTGCATCACGCGCACACACAACAGGTTATCGCCGGTTTTCACCATCGCGCTGATGTCAAACTCTGCGGCCAGACGACTGCCCTTGCTGAAACCGACATATTGGCCGTTCACGTAGACTTCAAAATAGGTTTCGACGCCGTCGAATTTAATCAGTGTCTGCTTGCCTTGCCAGCCGTCGCTGAGAGTGAAAATGCGCTGATAGGCACCGGTTGGGTTATTGCTGGGAACAAACGGCACATCGATAGGGAACGGAAAACCTTCGTCGGTATATTGCAGTTTGCCGTGGCCTTCCATTTGCCACATGGCGGGAACGGTAATGTGCCCCCAGTCAGCCATTAGCTCAGAGGTGAAGGTTTCTGGCACTTGTAGCGGATGGTCAAAAAAGTGGAAATTCCACTGACCGCTTAAGGGCAGAAACAGGCTACTGGTTTCGCGGGCGAAGGTACGCGCCTGCGCAACAGAATCATAAGAAAAAAAGTACGCACGCGGCGCCAGTCGGTTTTCGTGGGTGAGCTGAATGTTTTCCCAGCGATTCATAGGGCCTCCCGGTAGAGAGAAATCGGAACCATTTATGGTGATGGTAGTTTGTGTAATTACTGGGGAGTTTAGTAAAATTTTTACTAAAAAATAGCGAGTAAATGCATTTACTTTAACTGGATCACGAAAATAAGCGACAGCACTGTCCGGCAGAAACGATTACCGGACAGCGTGTAAGGGGATTTAGCGGGTTGTGCCGCGCAGTTTTAGTTTGCTGGGAACGAAGACTAATAGCGGCAGCGCGCGGCCATCGCGGGCCTTTTCATATACCAGGTTGACGCCCTGACTTCCCATCATTTCGGAATGGATGCGCACGGTGGAGAGCGGTGGAAAAGTAAAACGCGCGGTGGGGATGTCGTTAACGCTGATAAGCGAAATATCCTGTGGGATGTTCAGGCCACGTTCGTGAATTGCCCGTAAGACGCCAATAGCGATGGAGTCAGAAGCGACAAACAGCGCCTTCGGATAGTCTTCCCGCGCCAGCATTTGCTTTGCCAGTTCGTAGCCCGACGAACTGGAAAAGCCACCGCGCCAGATGTCTTCTTCACGCACCACTTGCTTGAGACGACCATACTCGACAAACGCTGCCTCGCGAATATCCGCTTTGCCCGGTTCGTCTTCGCCGCCGATAAAACCAATACGATTAACACCCTGAGCAATATAGAAATCGATGATTTCTTTACTGATACGCGCCAGATCGATATCCACGGCGTCGTAACTGCTGCCGGGTTCGTGAAAGTCGATAAAGCAGATATTGTCGGTCAACGCGCAGGCCGCGGCGCGCAGGGCTGGCGAAGGTTTGCCGACAATTAAAATGCCAGTGACGTTTTTAATGTCAGGCAAGCCGCTGTGTCCATAACAGTTGGTCAACTCGATTGCCAGTTTTTCGCATTGAGTTTCAATACCGTGGCGGATAGCCAGATAGTAAGGATCGTTGATCTCCAGCTCCTGCTGGTAGCTGTAGATGGCCAGAATATGGTGTTGGCTGACGGCACCGGGCTGGATTTTACGGGCGCTGCTGGTCTTGTACTCCAGCTTTTCAGCAATCTCCAGAATGCGATGCTTCGTTTCTTCCTTCACATTCAGCGTTGGATCGTCATTTAAGACCCTGGATACTGTCGCCAGGGATACGCCAGCTTCGATTGCAATGTCTTTTAATGTTGCCATGTTTACCTTTTTTACTTTCCCTGATGTGCGCCTTCATTGTAGAGGAAGTGCTTATCTGATCACCTGTTTTCAGTAAATAAAGCGCGTTTCTTTGACGCTGTAACGTTAACACAGCGGCTCATGAATGTGATCGCTCCTGCATTCTCCATTTTTAGCGTACAGAACAGAGAAAAACTTTTGCTATAGTTTAGTAAAATTTTACTTGAGGAGGAAACGATGGAAACTGTGTCTTACGCCGATTTTGCACGTCTGGAAATGCGCGTCGGAAAGATTGTGGAAGTTAAACGCCATGAAAACGCTGATAAGTTGTACATCGTGCAGGTCGAGGTCGGTGAAAGAACGCTGCAAACCGTGACCAGCCTGGTGCCGTATTACAGTGAAGAAGAGTTGATGGGTAAAACGGTGGTGGTGCTGTGCAATCTGCAAAAAGCGAAAATGCGCGGTGAAACGTCGGAATGCATGCTGCTGTGCGCGGAAACAGATGACGGCAGTGAAAGCGTGTTGTTAACGCCGGAACGGATGATGCCGGCAGGCGTACGAATCGTATAAGAAAATGGCGGATGGCGACATCGTATCGCCATCCGCCATCGGTATTACGCTTCTTCCACACTCACGCGCATGGCAGCCAGCGCCTTACGTGCCGCTTTGATCACCAGTTCACACTGTTCAATCGTCAGCGTCAGTGGTGGTTCAATGCGGATAGTTTTGGCATTGTTGAGCGTTCCGGCAACCAGCACGCGCTGACGGAACATTTCGCTGGCAAAGTTGTAGCCGATTTCGTTGTCCACAAACTCAATCGCCATCAACATGCCTTTGCCGCGCGCTTCCTGCACCAGATCGCGATATTCCCGCGCCAGTTGACGGAAACCATCCAGCAACATATCGCCTTTTTGCTCGGCCTGGGCCGGTAAGTTCTGCTCCAGCAACACATTGATGGTCGCCAGCGCCGCCGCACAGGCCAGCGGGTTGCCGCCAAAGGTGGTGGTATGCAGGAACGGGTTATCGAACAGCACTGAGAACACCTCTTCGGTGGCGATGGTCGCACCAATCGGCATCACGCCGCCGCCGAGCGCTTTCGCCAGGCACAGGATATCCGGCTGAACGTTCTCATGCTCACAGGCGAACATCTTGCCTGTGCGCCCCATGCCCGTTTGTACTTCATCGAGGATCATCAATGCGCCGAACTCGTCGCATAACTTACGCACGGCGGTGAGATAACCCGGCGGCGGCAGAATAACGCCACCTTCGCCCTGAATCGGCTCGAGGATCACCGCGGCTACATCGTCGCCGGTTTTTTTGCACTCGCTAAGCGCTGTACGCATGGCTTCGATATTGCCAAACGGTATATGACGGAACCCCGGTAGCAGCGGCATAAACGGTTTGCGGAAAGTCGATTTCGCCGTGGCTGACAGTGCGCCAAGCGATTTGCCGTGGAATGCGCCGCTGGTGGCAATAAAAGTAAACTTGCCACGCGGCGACTGATAAGCCTTCGCCAGTTTAAGCGCCGCTTCAACGGACTCGGTGCCGCTATTGCAGAAGAAGCTGTATTTCAGTTTACCGGGCGTTAGCGCGGCAAGGGTTTTCGCCAGCATCGCCCGTAACGGATCGAGCAGCTCCTGGCTGTGCAGCGGTTGTTTCGCAAGTTGATTCTGTACGGCGGAAACCACAACTGGATTACGGTGCCCCACGTTGAAAATGCCAAAACCGCCAAGGCAGTCGATAAACTCCTGTCCCTGGGTGTCGACAAGCGTATTTAAACCTCCCGCTTGCCACTCTACGGCTCCGTAATCCCCGCCGGCAGTAACAGATTTGCGATACTCTAAAAACCCCGGATTGACATGTTCTTTGAAGTATTCAATCACTTCTCGGTTAAGTGCTTTCATCTCCTCATGATCCAGCGTTCGCTTTTCAATGAGATTCAGGGCGTGGGCGCTGCACGCTAAAGCCGATGCGCTCGAAGGTAACCTGTTCAAAATATGCTCCAGAGGCTCGCGTATCACATGATACCGATTTAAGTATTGCAGGGATTGCGCCACTCCGGTTGCGATTGCGAAAATCGGGATAAACACAAATTTAGTTATCATTTGCGCAACATTTAATGCTATTTATTATCATTTGCTGTTGTTTTGCACGCCTTTTATCGGGTATGGATTTGGTGCTCGCTGCGCAAATATACTTTTTCAGGGCAATAAATGCCTGATTTTTGGGCAAGATAATTAACGCCCCCGTATAATTACAGTAGTGAAAGTTTTTTTAATCAATGAATTAGATTTTGTGCTTTGTTGGTGGAAGAGAGTGCGCCGGTGTCGGCGAGGGCAAAACACCGCACCAGCCGACTGGAAGACGCGGTGACGGTACTGCATTAATCGGTATGCCGGATGTCGCCGTTTGTACACAATGCCTGATGCGATGCTGGCGCATCTTATCCGGCCTACGGGGTGTGCAGGTCGGATAAGGGGTTTATGCCGCATTCGGCAATCGGCGATTAGTCCAGTTGCGTGATATCAAAGGCGGCGCGGTCGATCACCGCAATGATCTTTTTTATCTGTGCGTCGCTGATATCGCTCTGGTTGACGCGTAAGTCCAGCACCGCTTTAAAATTATCCAGCGCCCGCTTCATTTGCGGGTTCTGGCGCAGCGCAGCGCCAACGCAACGCGCTTTGATTCGCTCTTCAATCATCTCCACTTGTTCGCGGTTTTCTTCCAGCCACTGTGCACCCTGTTCAGTCAGCGCAATCTGCTTCTTGCCGCCTTCTTCTTCGCGGATGGTGATTAGCGATTGTTCCTGGAGGAGATCCAGCGTCGGATAAATAACGCCCGGGCTTGGGGTGTAATTCCCCTGAGTCAGATTCTCAATTGCCTTAATCAATTCGTAACCGTGGCTGTCATCGCGGGAGAGAATATCCAGAATCACCAAACGCAATTCACCGTGACCAAAGAAACGCTGCCGACGACCGCCGCCGCGACCGTGGCGACCACCACAGCATTGGCCGTGCTCATGCTGGTGACCGTGCCCGCAGTGCTCGTGTTCTGATTTCTCACCTTTACAGCAGCCTTCATGGCGTGGTTGTCCTTCGTGTTTACAACACCCTTCGTGATGATGGCTCATGTCAGCCTCCTTTTGCTTAATTAGATATATCTAATTTATATCTAATGTGAGCATTGCTGCAAGTACAAAAATGATTTTTAAACGCAGATGAACTCAGTATGTAGGCCAGATAAGGCGTTAACGCCGCATCCGGCAGCCTTTCTGCAATGTTGAATGTCTTCACATACTTCAGATATATCATCGACAAATCGCTTGCATTTATCATGATTAACAATCATTATCATTTACGGATTTTGTTTAGATATATCTGATTACTATCACGAAGGCGATAACAATGAATAACTCCCCCCGCTACCCGCAGCGCGTTCGCAATGAATTGCGCTTCCGTGAATTAACCGTGTTACGCGTTGAGCGTATCAGCGCCGGTTTTCAGCGCATTGTCCTCGGCGGTGAGGCGCTGGAGGGTTTTACGTCGCACGGCTTTGACGATCACAGCAAGCTCTTCTTTCCTCAACCTGGCTCTCACTTTGTGCTGCCAACGATAACTGAAGAGGGGATTGTCTGGCCGGAAGGACCGCGTCCTCCTTCTCGCGACTATACGCCGCTGTACGATGAACAACGCCATGAACTGGCGATTGATTTCTTTATTCATGACGGTGGTGTCGCCAGCAGCTGGGCGATGCAGACGCAACCGGGTGATAAACTCACGGTGGCTGGGCCGCGCGGTTCACTGGTGGTGCCAGAGGATTACACGTATCAGGTGTATGTCTGCGATGAGTCAGGGATGCCCGCACTACGTCGTCGTCTGGAGACGTTGAGCAAACTTACCGTTAAACCACAAGTTATCGCACTGGTCAGTATGCGGGATAACGCTTATCAGGATTATCTTGCGCATCTTGAAGGCTTTAATATCGAATGGCTGGCGCATGATGAACAGGCGGTAGACGCGTGTCTGGCGCAACTGACGATTCCTGCTGATGATTACTTCATCTGGGTCACGGGCGAAGGAAAGGTGGTGAAGAATTTAAGCCGTCGCTTTGAAGCGGAACAATACGATCCACAGCGGGTACGCGCAGCGGCTTATTGGCACGCGAAGTGATTGAACTGCAAGAAAAAACGAAAGGCTGACGATTTCTCGTCAGCCTTTGCCGTATCTGGTGGCCCCTGCTGGACTTGAACCAGCGACCAAGCGATTATGAGTCATGAGGCAAGTCCATTCTGTATTGTTTTGGTTTGTTCGTAATTGTTTTATTAATTGTTTATAATCAAGTAATTATATAATTTCTTCTGTTTCCGCTTGGTTCCGTTTTTTCTCCATTGTACGATCGTTACCTGACCCATTACCTGACCCAAATTTACGAGTTATTTTGATTGTTACTGATTTAGAAAAGAGGTTCTATGGCCGTCAATCTAACTGAAACAGCTATCCGAGCATTAAAAGCAAAAAAGACATCGTTCTATGTCTGGAGCAACAGCTCTCAACGTGGCACTGGACGACTTGGCGTCAAAGTTCAGTCTTCTGGCAGCAAAATTTTCTATTTCCGCTATTACGTGGAAAAAGGGACAAAAGAAAGATTCATTCAATTGGGTATATGGCCTGAGATGAAACTGGCCACAGCGAACGAACTGGCAAAAAAGTATGGTGCCTGGCTCATTGAAGGAAAGGATCCCCAGACAGAACTGGAGCGACAACAGCTTGCAGAACAGCAACGGATACAACTCCATCAATCACAGGGTTCATTTGAAGCATTGATTCATGGTTATGTTAACAAAATGAAAATTGATAATAAGAGAACATGGCAGGATGTTCTGAAACGCCTTGAAAATGAATGCTATACAGTGATCCCCCGTGAGACTAAAGCTAAAGATGTGACTTCCGGACAGATTAAACATATCCTGGCCGGGATCATTCAGCGCGGTGCTGTGGTTCACTCTAACCGGATCCGTTCTTACCTGATGGCTGCATTTAACTATGGTCTGAAAGCTGATAACGATCCGATGAACACAAGTGTAGGGATTAGTTTTGGGCTGGAGGCCAATCCTGTATCAGTGATACCGAAACAGTCATCTGCAGAAAAAGTCGGTGACACCTGGCTGACACTCGAAGAGTTGCGTTTTCTAATGGAACATTTTGCTGAAGCAACCAACGTTGGATTATTAATGCAACATTTGATTCGATTCTGTATCTATACCGGAGGGCAACGTCCCTTCGAAATGATCGCCAGTCAGTGGTGTGATGTTGATTTTCAGCAAAAAACGCTGCTGGTGACTGCGGATGTCTCTAAAAATAAGCGAGAACATTTGATACCGTTGACTGAATCAGCATTACAGGAATTATCCTGTGTGCAGGAGTTAACAAAAGAAAAATCGAGCCCTTACATTTTCCCGCTTTCGACTAATGGTAAGCGTCCGGTTCGTACGGACAGTCTGGCTCGCGCTATCATGTATTTCCGGGCTTGTAATCCTGACTTTAAAATTTTTACAGCACGTGACTTACGTCGGACCTGTAAAACGTTAATGGGAGAAGCTGGAATCAGTAAGGAAATCCGCGATCGTATTCAAAATCATGCGTTGAACGATGTCAGTTCAAAACATTATGATCGATACGATTATTTGCCAGAAAAACGCAGAGCACTTGAGATCTGGGAAGACCGGGTTAATAACTATCAACAGCAAACAGGCAATAATGTTGTCAATCTGTTTGGCAGAAGGTGAGGGAGTTCCTGGTCGCTGTATGAATTATGTACAATTGATGGGTATTGTTGATGCACCTGGTTCTTGTATTGTTTACTATAATTATTGAGGTAAATTTTCGTGCCTGTATTACTCAGAGGGGATTCAAAAATGGCTGTAATTCCAATGTCTTACTCCCCTGCTACTGTAGCTCGTCGTTTTTCGATACTGGATGGAGTAACTATTCAGGGCGTGCTTTACCAGATCATCTGGGATCCAAAGACTCCGTTTGCTGCGGTAATCGAAGCTGCACCTTCTGTTATTGATGGTGATGTTCGCCATAAGGTTGTTGCCACTCTGGAGCTTCAGCGTCGCTCACAGCTTGAAGGGGTGTTTGTCCGGAAATTCTGGGAAGAGCAGGACGTCGCTCAGATTGAAGGGATTGTTGTTGATGGGGCTGTACGTGATGTTGGCCTTGCGACGTTTGTATATGAAACGGTAGCCACAAAAGCGGGCGTTATACTATTAAGTGATAACGAGCAATATGAAGGAGGTAAAGCCCTCTGGCAGCATATAGCGCGTCGTTCAACGAATCTGAAAGTGTTTATTTTAGATACTGATTCCGCACGGTATTATCCGTTTGATGGCGATCGGATCTGCTATGACGGGGAAAGTATTCCTGAATCAGAAATCTGGAGTGAACATCCTGATCGAAATAAACACGGTGTTGTTCTTGTGGCCGAATCTGTTAATGGAAAAGCCGCATAATTTGCCAGCCGCATCGTGTTTTTGGAACTCTGACAGACCTGAGAGTTGGCAGAATAAACAGGGGATAACAGCGCGGTTATCCCCCCAGTACTCTACTGCTCTATCAAGCATTTGCTCCATAAAGGTTGGATCGCATGTCGATCTTTGCTGTAGGGGAATCTTTTATTTTTTTTCTTCTGTTCCATCAGTAATGTGTCGATTTCGTCGTTGACAATGCGCGTCACAGCGTGACGATAACGGTTTAGCGATGTATCACTGATATCCTGAGGCAGGCATAAACTGGTATCGGTTTTGATGCGTTCATTTATGCCATCTTTAACTTTCCATTTCAGACCATCCGGAACCCCTTCCTGCAAATCATAGGCTTTCAGTCCCGCAAGTCGTACAACAACGTCAATCTTCTCTGTTCGTATTTTTTTATTACTTACCAACAAAACTTTATTAGTTTCATACCATTTTTCAAATGATTCCAGCCGTTTTACTGCATTTATGATGTTATTCCGAATTCCAGAAAATTCAATAGAATCTGTGTATTTCATTTTCTTTTCTTCAGCATTAGGGGCTATTCCAGGATAGTCAATATCATGCTTTACTGACTCCAGATATGCATATTGCAGGCAGCCTGAAAGATGAATTGCTGCATCCTGCAGAGTATTAGTGCGAATCAATCTAAGGAGTTCATCTCGTTGTATGGTTATCTGACAATAATCCCTTTCCCATGCGGTCGTATTCTCGGTTTTTTCATCTTTATCCGGAGTAACTGTTGCGAATTTCCATGTGTACTGGATGAAATCTGTTGGTTTAAAATACGCCATGCTTGTTTTTACCCAACCGCAGATTTCAGCTGCATAAATATGGACATAAATATTGTACATTGTCTGTATTTCATGCTGACTGGCGACTGAGAACATATTTTTTACGAATTCTGTACATCCGATTATCGATAGTCGTTCTCTCAGTCTGTGCACATCTTCAGTATCTGACTTCCTGCAGTCCCAGGGCCATTTGTTCTTATTCTCAAAACAGGAAAGCCATTCTGGAATATTTTGCTTATACTGGTAGAATTCGTTGACCGCCAGACCAATGGTTATGGCAAGTATTGTTGATTCATCTATTTCATGATACTGCTTCAGATGTGCCAGCAACTCTGAGGTGCAGGAGTGCGCAACAGACAGATCCTGATGGCAATACCCCTGCCGGGCTTCTGCTGGAATTGGTGAACTCCAGGCTTTACATTCAGTCAGAATATTAAATAAATCATCTCCTACAAACTTTGCCAGTTCAGGTGTTTTCCAGGTTCTTGGTCCCAGGCTGAAAAAGTCTGGTGTTGTCTGTACCTCTTGCATCGCTCCCCAGCTTTTCAGGCTGATATTTCCTTCATCAAAGCCATTGTATAAATGGCACATAACATTAAGCGCATTAGTAAGAGCAGTGGGTTGAGACGATGTAGATGCGCCAAGAGCAAAATTTTCTTTTCTTTGTTTGTTAAAAATTTTCTGGAGCTCTGTATTATCACGCAATGCCAAGAGAACTTTGTGCTGTTCTTCAAACCAGGGGCGATATTCTGGATCCTGATATAGCTGACGTGCCTTAAAAATGAGCAAAAGGAGTTGTTCGGAAACAGCCTCATATATGCCAGGGAATGGGCGGGATTCTCCGGATAAAATACGATAGTACTGATTTTGTTGCATAGTCTGATTTACCATTATGTAAGAAGGTTTCCTTTTGCCGCATACCGGATACTGGCAGTTAAAATCGATGTTATCTCCTGAAAGGATACGTTGATACTGAGTCTGCATCTACTAATAAAACGGATGCATGCCGTGTTTTCGGGGTGATACAGGGTATACCTGAGAATGCATCTATTATTACGATAATTTTCCTCCAGCGTGTTGTAACAATTATAACACCCGTCAGATCTCCTTCTTCTTCCTCCTCCTGAATATTCCGATCTGTTGAAGCTGTTGTTGTCATTTCAATGACAGGTAAAATGCCTGGCTCTCTTTCCCTCCTATTGTGAATAGTAAAAACTAATTTATTTTTGTGATCTTGGTCACAAATTTAACCACCTCCTTCTCTTCTTTACTATCACTGTCAGAAGTCTATCTGAGCATAACATGAAGTCGATACTAGATTCATTTTGTGTCATTGTCAACAATGAAAAGCACTTCTTGGTTTAAAGTCATTGCTTGTAATGTGCATTATTGGTTGTTTTGTTCCAAATCAACACATGTTGACCTATTTGTGGGTTTGTGAGTCAGGAATTGATTTATTTGTATTAACTTGACTTTATTTGTTTTCGTATGTACCTTGCTGTCCATGGGTGTTCAGTGAGCAATATGACAACGGAATCTCCACTATGGATTGTCCAGGAAATTCAGTCATTTCATGCTCACAACTGAGATAAGAATCATTGATATATCAGGAGGGCCGTCATGTGGGTTCCATTAACAGATGAGCAACGTTCAGTAATTTTGAAAGCCTATGGGACTGAGGGTGACAGACTGGTACGTGAAAAGGAACGAAAAGAGATCACCTCAATTTCCCGTTCACAAGCCTGGAAACTTGAACGAGAGGGAAACTACCCACCGCGTAAAACCATTGGGAAGAAATCTTGCGGGTGGTTGTTAAGTGACCTTCTGTGGTGGATTACTAAACGTTAATTAAATACTAATTTTAAACGATGGTTCTTTCTGTCGCTATTTCCGCTATTAATAGCGGAAATAGCAGCTCAGAGAGAATTTTTAACTAAAAATGGGATGCATGCATATGAACGATAATTATCCGGTAGATTATTTCCCTGATTTCATCAAAAACGCAATATATGAAGTACAACAGCGTACACAGGCGCCACTGTCATTAATCAGTGTTTCATGTCTTGGCGCTATGTCCTATGCTGTTCAAAACAGGATTGATGTTTGCAGATTTGATGGCCTGCAGGGACCACCATCACTTTATCTGATAACAGAGGCTGAATCTGGAGAGCGAAAAAGCACAGTTGATAAGATGCTGATGGCACCATTATATCAACTGGATGAGCAATTATTGAATGAGTATGAATACTCTCTTGTCAAATGGAATAATGAAGTTGAGCTCCTCAATATTGAAAAAAAAGCACTGGAAAAGAAAATAAGTGCAGAAGTTTGTCGTGGTCTGGACCATGCAGAAACTAATGAAAAGTTAAAACGACTGCTTGAAATGTATCCGGAAAAGCCCGAAAGAATAAAGATGATATTAAATGATGTCACCTCATCTGCGATAAAAGATGTGCTTTGTAGTACCTGGCGATCCGTTGGCCTTATGTCTGATGAGGCGGGGACTGTCTTTAATGGTTATGCCCTGAAGGAATTACCTTTTCTGAACAAAATTTGGGATGGCTCCAACTTTTCTATAGTGAGAAAGTCAGAACCAGAAAAATTAATTACAGATGCCAGAATGACAATTTCATTGATGGTTCAGCCATCGGTCTTTGAAAGTTACAAAGCACGAAAAGGCGATTTTGCTAAGGGAGTCGGTTTTTTTGCTCGTTGCTTGTTTTGTAAACCTTATTCCACACAAGGGAGCAGACAAATCACTAATCCTGTCTTTTCCACTGAGCATTTACCTGTATTTCATCAACGACTCATGGAGATTGTTAATGAAAGTATTGACAGAATCGGTGTAAAAGAACGTATGTGTTTGCATTTTTCTTCTGAAGCTCAAAGGCGCTGGATTGAGTTTTATAATCATACTGAATCGCAAATGAGTGTTTTCGGGTGTTTATATAATTATAAAGATTATGCATCCAAAATTGCAGATAACATGGCAAGAATTGCTGCTATCCTCCACTACTTCAATGGTGACAAAGGTGATATCTCATTGCATATCACTGAAGCAGCGATAGAAATAACAGCATGGCATGTTAATGAGTACCTGAGATTGTTTGCAAAACCCGAGGAGTCAGCACAGATTAACAAAGATGTGGAGGAACTTGACTGGTGGATCAGAAACCAGTGCTCTCGTATAGGAGTTCCCTATATCAGAAAGAACACTATATTGCAGTATGGGCCTAATCGACTGCGGAACAACGCCAGAGTGAATGAGATACTTGAGATACTTTATTCACAAAACAGAATTATGGTCGATAAAAAAGGAAAGACATTATATATTAAACCTGTTGATGCCTTTGGTTCATAAGTAATCACTGCGTTGTTACAGTACAGGCTCCCGCCGTTAGCGGGAGCTTTTCAGACATAATTTTATATCTGATAATTAAGAATGGTTAATCAATAACAGTTAATTAAGGTTAATTAGTATTATTAGTGGGGGTTGTATTATCTTTTATGTTGCCCATTCTGATTATGATTAGTTTGCAGGTGTTCGGTATATATACCCATATGCTGCAGTATGTAGTGTATGATTTAATCTTCGTTACAGTTTATGGGTATCAGTGGCTATTATTATTTCTAGTATAAATAAAACTTCTTATGTTGTGGTGTTAAATACTTAGGGCTCTCTTCGCAGGTCTCTATTCTTTACTTAGTGGTTCTACAGTATTAATAGCGATGTTGCCTGTGGCTACCCGGTACTGACTTTTGTGAATGTCAGATTACTTCCTGTAAGTGATTGAATGGTACTTTCTTAAACTTAATTCTATGAGGTGTGTTTTTACCATTGTGATTCGTACTGGTCCTCAGTTTAAGAGAGTCTTACTGTATTCTGAATCATTACCCTATTACTGTAATGAGGCAATACGAAACTGTTTTATCAGCTTGTCTGTGCTGCTGGTTTACTTTGTTTATTAATGCCGTGGTACGGCGTTTCTGTGCCCTCAGCATTTACGTAATTACCTCTTCCTATGAGTTTTATAAAGTAAGGACTATAAAATGTATAATGCCAATCCCAATTACGAAATGAATTTCGCGATTCTGAAAGATGTGAATGAACACATGGACGGTATGTTTCAACGTTTTTCTAAACTGTTACCTTTCAGAATTGATTTTGCCTACAGGAAAGACACGCCCAGTTTCGGGCATTCCTGTAAGCACAGTATGTGTATGTAAATATACCGTTTACTTAGCGAAACCCAGACGATGCTGGCGGGATATTACTGGGTTATGGAATATACACCAGACAAAGGGCTTCATATTCATTTTATCGGCTATCTGGATGGGCAACGTCACAAGAACTCTTATCAGATATCCAGGCAACTGGGAGATATCTGGAGGCGGATCACGGAAGGGGAGGGTTATTTTCACCTTTGCCGGGCTAAAGATAAATACCCGGTGCGTATTGATCACGTGATTCACTATAGTGATAAGTCCGCGGTAGACGACTTACGTTACGCCCTCAGCTACCTGGCTAAACAGGATCAGAAAGAACACGGTATTATTCTGGGCCGTAGCAGGCTTCCCGAAAAAAGTAACCGGGGCCGACCACGACATAACTGAATTATGGGGGCTTATGTCCGAACTATCGTAAGTTATCGCGTGGATTTGCCTTCACACGAATTTCAGTCGTGGTGCCGTCGAGAGACAGGTACAAGTGATAACGCATATGGTTTATAAATCTGACAGCGATGAACTAGCAGTACTGCGGGCAGAAAATACCCGGCTGGTCTCATTACTTGAAGCTCATGGGATTGAATGGCGACGTAAACCGCAGAGCCCTGTGCAGTGCGTTTTCGTATTATCCACGGATGAGAAAGTTGCGTTATTTCGTCGGTTGTTTCGTGGGCGTGATGATGTATGGGCCCTTCGATGGGAAAGCAAAACCAGCGGAAAGGGTATTCGTCTACCTGGCTAATGAATGGCTGTTGGGAATATGCAGTAAGCCCTGGATAAAATGTGGGGACTGCGCTCACCGTCAGTTGATCCCTGTATCTGATCTCATCATCTACCTGAGGTAGTGTACAATATGCCGATATCGAACTGATACTTAATTAAAATATCTAGAGTGTGATATATCTCTGAGAACTATCAATACGAATATTAAAAACACTTCCAGAATAACAGCAATACGGGGGGATCTCCATTACCCTCCTGTGATTGACAACGGGGATATCATTACCTGTTTCCCTAACCTGATCCCCGGAGAGATATCTCGTTTCCGTAACTCGCTGAATGCGAAAATTAATGCAGATCAACACAGTAAAAAACAACAAGGCAAACGCACCTACGCAACGGCGGTTTGTATTATCTGGGCGAAAGAATATACGCAGTCCTTTAAATGTCATTATCACGTCTGCCTTTTTTTAACAAAGACGCCTATTACCACCTGGGAAACTATGAGCGCTCTGACACACTGAGAGGGTTAATTACCGGAGCCTGGTACAGTGCCTTAGGGTTGGAACTGGAAGATCACCAGGGATTAGTTCATTTCCCTGCTAATGGACGTTACATCCTGGATATTAACGATCCTGATTTCCCAGAGCAGTATCAGCGCTTATTGGTACGTCTGGATTATTTGACGAAGCTCGACACTAAAGCATCAGGCCAGCGTAACTTTGGCTACAGCGGTTTTTGACCTATTGTAACTATAAGGTGATTTATTATGTATACAGAATCTTACCAGAAAAAATACTTTTCCTTGTAATTTGGTACTGAGTTAACATTCAGTACAGTATTAGGGCCTTCATTGTCAGGCCCTGCTTTGCAATTTTTCAAAGCTCCAGGTAAGCTTTTTTCCGATAAACATGCTGATATCAAACACCGCTTCTTTACCAGCACTATCAAAAATAATTCTGATATTTGGTTTTTATCTCCTTGTCTATAGATTCGTCACCAATACTGTAGCTTGTATCATTACTTCAGCAATTAGGAGGTTAAAGCTCTAATACTAAAAGCATGCAATATTGGCAAAGTATTTTTCGAGCACCATGACAGATTTTCTTTACTCAATATTTCATCAATAACAGACTTAGCAAATGGAATGGTGAGTAAGAATGAAGCATTTTTATCTTTATTTGGGACTATACGGTTACCACCATTTACCCAATGTGCTTCAAGTCTGACATTTAGATCTTGCCATTTTATACCTTTTCGAACACGTTCTTTTTTTAATGAATAGAAAAAAGTTGATTTACCATTTGGTGTCGGGTGGTTATCCATTAACATTAGCATAAGAGGAATTCCCCAGTCAGGCATATAGCTATAATGCCAGATCCCAAAACTATCCGCGATCCTGAGCATCCGAATGAACGATTTTTGATCAAGCTTCCCTTCACCTCCCCTTAATGCTCTACAAACAGCCCAGGCCCGATAGAGGTTATCAAATTGCATGAATTGATTTCGGCGAGATACAGCAATTTCTGCTGAAGCAGAGCGTTCATTACCTGAAAAACCAGAAAAACGTTGAGATCTTGCGCTTAGGGGACAGAACTCTTTATTTTCTGGTGAAGCGGAATGAGAGAATCTGGGGCTATAATCAGGATTGGGAGTGACTAATCCGCTATCATGGACAGGTTTCTCGCATGAGATACAACGTAATGGTGGGTATTCATCTCGTGATATACCCTTAACTTTTTGTGCATATGCATCAATACTGATTTCAATCCAATAACCGTTTTCCAGAACTTCAGCTTTATTCATAATGTGTTGCCTCTGATATTGTTCATGTGATTATTGATAATAATAGATTACAGATAAAAAAGAAGAAACATGTATTTAAATCTTGTATTACAATGCATATATACAATTCAATCAAAAATTAGTGTTTTTAATCTCATGGCATAATCAGAAAACAGCAGAACGGGGTATTTGTTTTAATGGCGCCTCGATAAAAATTGAGATAACAGTTGCAGTTTAAAACACCTCTATTTCGTGGTTCTGAATATAGAGGCTTTACGATTTATTAAAATATGTTCATATTCCGATGCACAGACCTTTCACTTCTGCTTTTTCTCATTTTTGTCAGTTGTAGACTCAGTTTTTTTACGTTTTAACTTTAATATCATCTTTCCATTGCTAAATTCAATTTCTTCGTAATCGCGGAAAACAGCAATAATCAGAGCAATACCAATGGATGCTGCAGCAATAATAATAGCGATGTCAAGTCCGGATAATGCAGCTAAAGAACTAACAGCTAAAACAGAACCTCCACCAGTGAGTGGAATAGTAGCACAAGTTGCGATCATGACAGCAATAACAACACCACTTACTTTTGTTACAGCCTTTGCTTTTTTTATTTTATTTGCCAACTCTCCTTCAATAATTATAATTTCAGCTCTGCTGTTTTGAGCTTTTTCGAGTTCATCCTTCGATCTTACAGTAACTTCAGCCATAATTATCCTGGTCTTGTAACATTTATGCCATCTTAAGTACTTTTATTTAGAGCGTTAACACGCTCCGCAGTCTATTAAACGCAACCGCAATAAAAATTAATATATTTTACCAATCGTAGTCAACCAAAAGTTTCTTAATACCCTGAACGCTACATCCCATACTTCTACTACGATTTGAGCAATATTTTGGTATTGACACTGCAGTTTTCCCAATGAAATATGGGGCTTATTCAGCTTTTATTGTTTCCTGAATCTATATTATGCGTACACGAATTGACTATCTGGCGGATAAATACTGTTTTACAGAACGGAACGAATCCCCCCGTCTTCGCCGGCAGTGGCAGGATGTTCTGGAAGAATGTCAACAGACAGAGGCCGGGCCAGAAGAACGGCTGCGTATTGCACTGCTGAATGTGGATTACGTCACCAGTTTTGAACTGCCTTTTCGCTTGTTGCTTACCCGGACACCACAACTGATTGCCGCGCTGCGTGAAGAATGGGACATCAGCCAGAAAAATGTGATGTTCAACGATAAACGGTTTGGCTGCGTGTACAGCCTGAAGGCCAGCCTTTCTGGTGTGCCGGATACATTCCGGTATCACCTGTCTCACCGTATTCGTCGCGTGGTTGGGAATGAAAACACATCATTGCCATATCAGCAGGTTGCCCGGGAAGTGAAAGCGCCCCGTGAACGGCTGAAGTATGCACTGGAGGCGGGTTTACTGGTGACTGCACTGGACGGCCTGTTCTGGTTTGGCAGTCAGCGTATTGCGGCTGATGTTCTGAGGCTGAGAAAGGCCGGAATGCCGGTGGTGACCACGACCGTGGAGGTGCACGATAACCTGACAGGAACAACCCGCAAAGTACCGGCATACCATCTCTGATACAACCATCAGGGGGAATATTGCTCTGGCAGCAGCAGTACGACATTCTTTATACTTTATCCCCGTGCCTGAAAACATGTGCTAAGGAAACGGGAATGGCAAGGTCCGATTATGATATTATCAATCTGTCTCTGGAACATGAACTGAATGAGTGGCTGGCAGAGAGAGGTTATGCCGGACTGGTGGATAACCGGAACCGCCTGGCAGAGGTGGTTACCCGGAAATTGCAGGACAGCTTTTATATCAACGTTTCCTGGGATGCGCTGAACACAGCATACAGTGAACACCCTGAGTGGTTTTCAGGGCTTGTCTCCGGGGATGAGAATTAATAAGTGGATTATGCTGCCATCAGGCAGTGTGATTGCCGGCAGGGATTTCGTTTTATTCTGTTTCTTCCCGGGGGTCGGGTTTGAATTTTCCCAGGAAGTTGTACATCGGTCGCATGCAGGGATGCGGATAGCCGTCCCGCATAAACACCACCCGGGTTTCCTCAACACTGGTCACGGTGACAAGCGCACCATGATCGTCTCTGTATCGCTGATTGATTTTCGGTAATGGAATATCTTCTGACATAGATTTCAGAACGGTAACAGTTAACTAAATTTTCATGTGGTAGCACTGAATCAGGAGTCTCTGCCTCCTGATGTGTTTTGTTAATCTTCTCTTTTTACTAAAAATCCCCTCACTCCTTCTTTCATTACATTTTGTTGTGCTCTTCCTTCAAATCCTTCTCTTTTCCAGAAATCACTTAAATACTGCTGAGTCGTAACCCCTATTAAATTTCAATGACAGAAATCAAAAAACATCCTTTTCTGTGTTAACTGGTTCTATTAAAAGCATTCTGTGGAACATTTTTCTGCAATATCTCGTTAAGTGCGACGATAAATCTGATGATTTTTTTTATTTTTTCGAGAATAACAGAATAAAAAGCTAGTTAGTTGTGATATTTAGAACGATAGATCTGAAATATTGATGTTATTCAGTGTATTGTCCTATAATGATCAAAATTAAATCGATGCACAAGGGAAGGCATC
>NZ_BBMY01000053.1 GCF_000759775.1 Escherichia albertii NBRC 107761 = DSM 17582 | reverse complement strand
CACCCTTTTTTCCACTGTAGCAAAGCGGCAATATCCTTTTCGCCTTCGGCTTCTTTTAAGCGCCGTTGTTGTTCAGCAAACTGACTATATTCCGCCTGCGCTTTTTCATCGGCCATTTTCTTGCTGACTTTACCTGCGCCCTGCAGAACCTCGCGGTCGTTAAATTGCAGAAACTGATCCAGCTTATCCTGCCAGTCGCGCAAAAAGACCTGCTGACGACGACGGGCCTGATCCTCGGCAAAGTCCAGCCACATATTAACCACGCGATTAAGTTCGCTGACTTCATCCTGGGTGAGATAATTTTTTGCCACCGTCACGTCACCCTTACGCACCTCTTCACCTTTATAACTGGTCAAGCCCATGTGCGGCTGGCTGGCATTGGCACGCTTGTGGATGAGTTCAGCAGCGGTATGCCCGGTACAGGCAAAATGCAGCTTGTTCTGGATGGTTTGAAAAAACTGCGTGGTCTCTTTTAGCGATGGCTGATAGTCGGCAGCTAACGCAAAGATCTCCCGCACCCGCAAATAAACCCGACGCTCGCTGGCGCGAATATCGCGGATGCGTTCGAGCATCTCATCAAAATAGTCGGGCACAACCGATGAACCGACAGGTGGATTTTTCAGCCGCTCATCGTCCATCACAAAACCTTTGATCAGGTATTCCTGAAGCGTCTGGGTGGCCCACTGGCGGAATTGCGTGCCGCGAGGCGAGCGAACACGATAGCCAACGGCGAGAATGACGGGCAGGCTGTAGTGAAGCATATTGCGGCTTACCTGACGATTTCCTTCCTGTTGAACTTGTAAGTAAGACTTACAGGTTGCATTTTGTTCAAGTTCGCCTTCTTCGTAGATAGCTTTAATGTGTTGCGTAATGGCCTGGGGAGTAACCTGATAAAGGTTAGCAATAGTTGCCTGGGGCAACCAGAGTGTTTCTTGCTCAAAGCGGCATTCAACGCGTACCTCACCGTCATCGCTGGCAAACATAACAAATTCGCCTGCCGGGGACTGGGTTAAGTCTTTGTCTGACATGTCGCCTCCGTTTAAATAAAATCCGTAATGCTATAACCCACGTAGTATGCCAGAGAACTGTATATGAACAGTGTTATTTTGCTGATAACGCTGACGGAAAGTGCTTCGCCACGATATCATTCATCTTCCCCACCAGATCCGGGCGTTTGAAAGTGATATGCCCACTGCCCTTCTGAAAGTAGCGAATAGTGAACAACTCATCTTCGAAAATCTGCTGATGCGGATTATCGCGCACAAAATCCATAAACCGGATGGAGACATCATGCCGGTTATCGGGAATTGTCTTCCCATCCAGCAGATAGAACATCCGTTCCAGATCGGCAAGCTGATCTCGCTGCCAGCCACAGTTCAGGCTGTAGCCCCATCTGTCATACTTCACCAGATTGTTAACGATAATCTTCTTACCGAAATAACAGGGATTATTGGTTTTGTAGTCCCAGCTCAATCCCTTAAATACATTGATAATCCCACGTTCGAAAACGTCCTGCTTATTGTGGTGGAGTTGTTCAAAGGTACTCAGGATGTTGGCTTCGCTAATCGCCGGGAGATCGCCCTTTTCCAGGTTCTTTGCCCACTGACTGCGGGCTTCGGCATCCATCAGAGTCAACATCCCGGACTTCAGCATGAGATCGCGCCAGATACTGCGGTCGATATTTCGGGTGATCACCGGCATCGCTTTGTCTGTTGGCTGCATTAGCCAGCAGTCAAAGGCATATAGTTATACGTCCCGCGAATCGCGTTCTTATCGACGTGTGCAAGCTGCGTTTCAATCCACGCTGAGTTAAAGCCTTCTTCATGCAGAATAGTACTCATCGTGTGGAGGACACCATGCCCCGTCAGCCTGCCTTTATATCCCAGCAATTCGATAACCTGATTAATGCTCTCCTTGCTGATCGGTTTGCGGGGATCGTTCCTGCCGATAAAGACCAGAGGGGGATGTTTTGAGATCGGTTCCAGTTGTTTAAATAGTGCAATAACCTGATCCGGCAGCGGCACAATATGAGGCCGTTTCATCTTCATCGCTTCTGCCGGGATCTCCCATAATTTCTTATCAAAATCAATATCCTCCCAGCATGCAAAACGCAGCTCCTGCGTACGCACGCCGGTTAACATAATGATCTGTGTGGCTGTTTTGGTGATAACACTGCCAGTGTATCCGGTCAGATCTTTAAGGAAGTGTGGTAGCTCTTCGACTGTGAGGAATGGGAAATGTGTTTTCTTCGGGGTAGACAGTGCGCTAGCAAGATCTGACACGGGGTTATATTCAGCTCTCCCGGTAACGATGGTGTAACGGTAGACTTCGTTACAACGCTGGCGAACTTTGCGCATTTTTTCTAAAGCGCCGCATTTTTCAAGGCGACGAAGAATCCCAAGCCAGTCCATCGGCTTTATATCGACAATAGGACGTCTTCCCGTATAAGGATCTTTCTCAAAGGTGTCGATGATTTCATCACGATAGCGTAATGACCACCGATCGGCTTTTGATGAATCCATCCTCCAAGGGGATTTCCGCCAGTAACCAACCTGATACCCCTAATGCCCCAAAAACGACTTGATATGGGTTGAAGTCGGGTGACCTCAGGATACAAAGAAAGCCTGATATATAAGGTATTAGACGGGGTTTTGTTGACATCGGGAGAGTTCAGAAGAGGAACTTTGGCGGAAGATCACAGGAGTCGAACCTGCCCGGGACCGCTGGCGGCCCCAACTGGATTTGAAGTCCAGCCGCCTCACCGGAGACGACGATCTTCCGCGCCTCGATTGCTACATGGAGGCGGGGCGCATTATAGCTACTTCCTCGCCTTATCACATCCCCCATCACACTTTTTTCCGCCTTGTTTTGCTTTGCTATGATCTATTTCACATAAATATCCATTAAATCAATGTGTTGTACTTCTTCGCTGTACGAGCATGGAAAACAAGAAATGTCTGTTAATAACAAAAAACACATTCTCAAGAATGGGTCACACAGCAAGTCAGAGTATCAGTCGACCTGACGGGAGCGGGGAAAACGAAGAACTGGGCACAATATTGCGAAAGTAAACGGCGAAAGCTGAAGGTGGGCAAGGGAATGAACTGGCAATGATGCTGTAATGTATGGAGAAATGCCGGGTACGAAGAGTCTGTGTCGCACCCGGCAAGATTGATTTTTACTGCGCTGGCTCCGTTGACGTGACTTCACCGCTGGAAACCACACCAGCATTCATGGTTTGAGTCACTTGCTGCTTTTCAGCATTCACGGCATGAAGCTGTCCGTTTACTGTAGGTTTTAGCGGCGCATCGGCCTGAATATCGCCGCTGGCAGTGAGTTGGATATTACCATCGCCGGTAATGGGTAACTCCGGCCATCCCCACTGCTGCAGAATATTTACCGGCACACCGCGTCCGTTCAGGCTGATATGGGTTTGACGCTGCGGCGTTTGCGAAACGCTGGCAGTAGCTTCCAGGATGCCTTTCTCGGTAAACGCGCTAAGTTCGCTGATATTCACCGTGCTGCTGTTGGCAGCCAGCGCCAGAGACGGACGACGCACGTCAACGCGATTGAACGTCGCAGCGGCGGCATTCAGATTTGCCGAGCCACTCCAGACGCCCCATTTATGATCGGCAACCAGCGTCAGATTCGCGCCATAACCATCGAGCGCGGTGAGCTGCCACGGGAAGTCTGGATCGATATCAATGATCAGGTTGCGGCTGGCGCTGAATTTTTTCAGTTGCAGAGTATTTAGCCAGCCAGGCGTCGTTTCCATCCACAACAGCTGCCAGTTTTTCGGCAGGGTATATTCCAGTCCAACAATTGCCAGATCATCAAGGGTCAGCGTTTTCCCGTCGCGTTGCCAGTTGCCTGACGTCCTGACCATGCCTCCTTCCCAGCGACTGGTGAACTGACGCAACGCCACGCCCTGCGGAGAAAACTCCGCATTTATGATCGGGTCAAATAAATGCAGCGAACCGTAAATAAACTCGCTGGCATTCATCGACAGCTTACCTTCTTGCGCCTGCCAGTCATCTTTACTGAAAGTCATGTTGCGCAAGCTGAGATCGAGGTCAGTCACAGCCCAGTCCGGGCCTTGCAGACGAGCGTCGATGACTTCCAGACGACCAATCTGCAATGACGGAACAGAGCGCAATGGCGCAAAGAAGTCGATAAGCGAGTTTTCGCTTTGTAGACGGATATCCGCCAGGCGCAGATTTTCCACCTGCCAGCTCCCGTCGGCATTACGCTGTGCATTTCCGGTTAATGTACCGCGAGCGATGTCGGCGCCCAGATTAGTCAGTGTAACGCGATCGTTATCAATACTGCCTTCAATTAGCACATTGGTGGCAGGAACATCATTAAGCGACAGTGAACCGGCGCTAAACTGAATTTGTGCTTTTGTACCAAGGGCTTTACCGGCCTCTGGCAACCACGGAATGACGCCGCCATTTACTTGCTGCGCGCTAAGCTTCCATTCGCCATTGGGGCTATTGAGTACCATATCGCGTAGTTGCAGGCGATCGGTTTTGAACTGTAGCGGCGCCATCTCGTTGGTGAGATTCAGTGTCCCGTTTTCCAGCAAGATAGTATCGACATGGCGTGGTTCGGTCAGTTGTCGACTACTTAAGGCGATATCGATACTTTTTGCCACCAGAGTTGCGGGGCGACCGTCGCGACCGAACGTGACGTTCTTCAGTACGATATGAGACGGCGCGGAAAATCGGTGATCCATCGCATCGAAGGCCAGATGATAGCCGCTATTCTCAGAAACCCATGCACTGACATGTTCTGCCCCCCAGCGAGTTTGCAGGAGAAAATAGAGGCCAGCGATCACCACGAATAACGCGATGAGAATATAGAGAACCAGCTTCCCAATAAATTTCATGGTCTTCCATCCCGTGAAATGCACATAAGGGAGTTATGCACGATTTACGCGCATTCCTCAAGACGGGAATAGTGAAAGAGAGTGGCTGCAGCGGTAAAGAAGTTTACCGCTGCGAGTGGATTACTGTTTTTCCGGTGGAAAAATCAGGTTCAATACAATGGCTGTGATGCCGCCAGCGGCAATCCCGGAAGAGAGCAGGTTTTTCAGCCAGTCAGGGGCAAACTGTAAAATCAGCGGTTGCTGGGAAACGCCCAGACCGACCGCCAGCGACAGCGCAATAATCAGTATTGCCCGACGGTTTAACGGTTCCCGGGAGACGATACGCACGCCAGAGGCGGCGATGGTGCCAAACATCACAAGCGTAGCACCGCCCAGAACAGGTTCTGGAATATGTTGCACAAAACCGCTCACTGCCGGGAACAGGCCCAGCACGATTAACATCAGCGCCACGACAAAGCCAACGTAGCGGCTGGCAACACCGGTTAACTGGATCACACCGTTGTTTTGCCCGAAACAGGAGTTCGGGAAAGTGTTAAATACTGCCGACACAAATGAGTTCAGGCCATTTGCCAGCACGCCGCCTTTCAGGCGTTTCATGTACAACGGACCGGAAACCGGCTGTTCAGAAACGTCAGAGGTGGCGGTGATGTCGCCAATCGTTTCCAGCGAGGTGATCATAAAGACCAGCATCAGCGGCAGCAGCAGGCTCCACTCAATGCCAAGGCCATAATAAAGCGGTGTTGGCACCATAATCAGTTCTTGCGCCATCGGTTCGTTGCTCTCTGGCAACATGCCCATGAACCACGCCAGCGCATAGCCTGCCGCCATTGCAATCACCAGCGAGGCGACGCGCAGATACGGGTTGCGTTGACGGTTAAGCAGAATGATTAAAACTAATACCACGCCCGCCAGCAGCAGATTTTTTGGCGCACCGAAGGTGTTATCGCTCATGGCTGCATAGCCGCCGCCAATGGACGTTAGCCCTACCTGAATCAGCGAGAGGCCGATAATCATCACCACAACGCCAGAAACCAGCGGTGTAATAATGCGGCGCGCCAGGTGCAGAACACGGGAGATAATCATCTCGGTACAGCTTGCCAGCATTAGCGTGCCGAACAGCGCCGCCATCATTGTCGGAACATCGGCACCACCGGTCTTTAGTGCCGTTCCGCCCATAATCAGCGGCGCAACAAAGTTGAAGCTGGTGCCCTGAATTGACAGCAGTCCTGAACCGACAGGTCCCCAGGCTTTAATCTGAATAATCGATGCCACACCAGAGGCAAACAGCGACATACTAATAATGTGTTGTGTGTCCTGTGCTGGTAAACCTAATGCCTGGCAAATTAACAGTGCTGGCGTGATCACCGCGACAAACATTGCCAGCAGGTGCTGACAGGCGGCAAATAAGGTTTGAGGAAGCGGCGGACGATCTTCAAGACGATAAATCAGTTCGCTGTTTTGAGTCTGCGCAACCGGTTGCGCATTTTCGGACTCGAGGGTGGAAACAGACATCGAAAACAATCCCGTGGTAGCAAAGCGGGCATTTTAGCTGACCGAAAGATAAAAGCAAACGTTTGCCAGGTGTTCTTCTAAATATTTAAATGTGATAAATGTACTTTTTTATATAACTTTTGGTTGTTTTCTGCTTAAAATCCATGCCATTTTTTTATTTTCGGCTGAGAATTTGAACCCGGAAAGCATGACCTTGATACTCGTCATATTTCGCCTTGCAGTAAGGGCATGAGGAGGTATGACGAGTATGGAAGAGTGATGCGGACACAAAGGAGTAACTATGTTTCATCTCGATACTTTAGCAACGCTTGTTGCCGCGACGCTGACGTTGCTGCTCGGGCGCAAGTTGGTCCATTCCGTCTCCTTTTTGAAGAAATACACCATACCGGAACCTGTTGCGGGTGGTTTGTTAGTGGCGCTGGCGCTGCTGGTATTGAAAAAAAGCATGGGTTGGGAAGTCAACTTTGATATGTCCCTGCGCGATCCGTTGATGCTGGCTTTCTTCGCTACCATTGGTCTGAACGCCAACCTTGCCAGTTTGCGTGCCGGTGGGCGTGTGGTAGGGGTTTTCCTGATTGTGGTTGTTGGTCTGTTGGTGATGCAAAATGCCATTGGCATTGGTATGGCCAGCTTGTTAGGACTCGATCCGCTTATGGGACTGTTGGCGGGGTCTATTACGCTTTCTGGCGGTCATGGGACCGGCGCGGCGTGGAGTAAATTATTCATTGAACGCTACGGTTTTACTAACGCGACGGAAGTGGCGATGGCCTGTGCGACGTTCGGTCTGGTGTTGGGCGGACTGATTGGCGGCCCTGTGGCCCGGTATCTGGTAAAACATTCCACCACGCCAAACGGTATCCCTGATGACCAGGAAGTCCCAACCGCGTTCGAAAAACCGGATGTGGGGCGCATGATCACCTCGCTGGTGCTGATTGAAACCATTGCGCTGATCGCTATCTGCCTGACAGTGGGGAAAATCGTTGCCCAGTTACTGGCTGGAACCGCTTTTGAATTGCCAACCTTCGTTTGTGTGCTGTTTGTTGGCGTGATTTTAAGCAATGGCTTGTCAATGATGGGCTTTTACCGCGTCTTCGAGCGTGCGGTATCCGTTCTGGGTAACGTGAGCCTGTCGTTGTTCCTGGCGATGGCGCTGATGGGGCTGAAACTGTGGGAACTGGCTTCGCTGGCGCTGCCGATGCTGGCGATTCTGGTGGCGCAGACCATCTTCATGGCGTTGTACGCTATCTTTGTCACCTGGCGCATGATGGGGAAAAACTACGATGCGGCGGTGCTGGCTGCGGGTCACTGTGGTTTTGGTCTTGGCGCAACGCCAACAGCAATCGCCAATATGCAGGCGATCACTGAACGCTTTGGTCCATCTCATATGGCGTTCCTGGTGGTGCCGATGGTTGGTGCGTTCTTTATTGATATCGTCAACGCACTGGTGATTAAGCTGTATTTGATGCTGCCTATTTTTGCAGGTTAATTGATGAAGCGGCGGTGTAAGTGCCGCCGCAACAAAGACAAGTGCCTGATGCGCTTCGCTTATCAGGCCTACGTATTGATTCACAATTTATTGAGTTCGTAAGTTTCTGTAGGCTGGATAAGGCGTTCACGCCGCATCCGGCAAGAAGGTAGGGCAACCTGAAACGGCGGTCTTCTCACCGCCGTCTTTTATGCGTTGGAGTAACGTTCCGTTTCCGGCATCCAGCGTTCTATCAGCGCTTTTGCCCGTTGTGGGTAACGTTCGTGAATATGCCGTGCCAGGCGCTGAACTTCCGGGATCATGGCCTGATCGCGCAGTAAATCGGCCACTTTAAATTCGGCATTACCCGTTTGACGGGTACCTAACAATTCACCCGGTCCGCGAATTTCTAAATCTTTCTGTGCAATTACAAATCCATCGTTGCTGTCGCGCAGCACTTGCAGGCGGATTTGCGCCGTTTTGGAGAGCGGCGTTTTGTAGAGCAGCACGCAGTGAGAAGCCACCGCGCCACGGCCCACGCGACCACGTAACTGGTGCAACTGCGCCAGACCCAGACGTTCCGGGTTTTCGATAATCATCAGACTGGCGTTAGGTACATCAACACCGACTTCAATGACGGTAGTGGCAACCAACAGGTGCAGCTCGCCCTGTTTAAACGATGCCATCACCGCCTGTTTCTCGGCAGGTTTCATCCGCCCATGCACCAGACCGATGTTCAGTTCCGGCAAGGCCAGTTTCAACTCTTCCCACGTTGCTTCTGCCGCTTGCGCTTCCAGTAATTCTGACTCTTCAATTAGCGTACAAACCCAATACGCCTGACGACCTTCAGTCATACAGGCATGACGCACGCGAGCAATAATGTCGTTACGGCGTGTATCCGGGATAGCAACAGTCGTTACTGGCGTACGACCAGGCGGTAATTCATCAATAACCGAGGTATCGAGATCGGCATAGGCGGTCATCGCCAGCGTGCGTGGGATCGGCGTGGCAGTCATGATCAACTGATGAGGATGGAAACCCTGTTGCTGGCCTTTCTCCCATAATGCCAGACGCTGATGTACGCCAAAGCGGTGTTGTTCATCGATAATCACCAGCGCCAGACCATTAAACTGCACTTGCTCCTGGAAGATGGCGTGGGTACCGACAATCATCTGCACCTGACCGCTGGCGATGGCTTCTTGCTGAGCCAGTCGTGCTTTGCCTTTCTGTTTGCCAGCCAGCCAACCCACTTCGATACCCAACGGTTCAAACCAGTTGCGGAAGTTATTGGCGTGCTGCTCTGCCAGCAGTTCTGTCGGCGCCATCAATGCCACTTGTTTACCGTGTGCAATAGCACGCAGTGCGGCGAGGGCGGCAACCAGCGTTTTACCGGAGCCTACATCGCCCTGCACCAGACGCATCATTGGAACATCCAGTGCCATATCACGCTCGATCTCCGCCACCACGCGAGCCTGAGCGCCCGTCGGCTTGAACGGCAGCGCGGCAAGGAGTTTATTCTTCAGCGCGTCATTGGCGCTAAGCGGCTGGGCATGGAAACGTTGCGCTCCGGCGCGTAACGCTAACATGCTGAGGTTGTGCGCCAGCAACTCTTCCAGAATCAACCGGCGCTGTGCCGGATGCTGCCCGGTTTCCAGATCGCTAAGCTGGAGCGTTGGCGGCGGACGATGCAGGGTACGTAAGGCTTCCGGTAGCGTCATCATGCCTTGTGACAGTTCAGGAGGCAGTAGCTCTTCAATGGCACAGGTTTCGAGTAGCTCCAGCGCCTGATCGGTCAATTTACGCAACGTCGCCTGCTTTACGCCTTCCGTTGTTGGGTAAACCGGCGTGAGCGTTTCTTGTAACTCCGGTGTGCTGAGATCGCCCTGCACGCGGTATTCCGGGTGGATCATTTCCGCGCCATATTTACCGCGTTTTGCTTCCCCATAGGCCAGCACGCGCCGTCCTGTCGCCAGGCTGTTTTTCATCGCCGCATTAAAATTGAAAAAGCGCATGGTGAGAATGCCGGAACCATCGCTGATCTGGCAGGTCATCATCCGCCGACCACCGAAGGTGATATTGCAGTTCAACACCTCGCCTTCTACCGTGGCATAGATACCCGGCAGTAGTTCGCCGATGGGGTAGAGATGGGTGCGGTCTTCGTAGCGCAGGGGAAGATGCAACAGCAAGTCCTGCACGGTATGCAAGTTGATTTTTGCCAGCTTGTTACTTTGCGCTGCGCCAACGCCCGTTAGGGAACTGAGCGGGACAGCATCTAACAGGCGACCTTTCATCTCGCTTACCCTGCCGCTTGCATGGTGGCCCACCAGTTATCATCGGCTTCAATTTCGCCCTGCTGGTTGACGTGGGGGTAGGGAAGACCTTTACGTTTTGCGACTTTTGCCAGCACCGGATAACCGCCTTCAAACAGCAGGCGTTGTTGTTCTGCCTCCGGCAACATGCTGTTTTCACGCAGATACATGCCTGCGTTTTGTCGCTGACGTTGAGCTTCATAAAGAATAAGGGCGGAGGCGACGGAGACGTTCAGTGACTGCACCATACCGACCATCGGGATGATGATATCCTGATCCGCCAGTTCTAACGCTTCCTTCGTGATACCCGTTTTCTCCTGGCCCATTAAAATACAGGTCGGGCAGGTGTAATCAATTTCGCGGAAATCGACAGCGTTGTCAGAAAGATGCGTTGCCAGAATCTGCATGCCCCGGCCTTTCAAATGGGCAACGGCATCGCCAATAGTGCGGTGCGTTTTCACCTGTACCCAGCTGTTGCTGCCTGCCGCGGTTGAAGCCATGGTGCGCATTCGGCTACCCGGCCAGATAGCGTGAACTTCGTGTACGCCAACGGCATCTGCGGTACGAATGATCGCAGAAACGTTATGGGGCTTGTGAACCTGTTCCATGCAGACAGTCAGATCAGGCTGTCGCCTGGCGAGCATTTCGCAGATACGCGCATAACGTTGTGCATTCATAGGACTAGTTTCGGTTTCGGGTAACTTTAATTACGTCCGGCATCACGCGAATTTTGCGCATGATATTCGCCAGATGTACACGGTCGCGCGCAGTCAGGCGAATAAAGGCGCTGTAGACACGACCATCTTTTTCTTCCGTATTCAGACTTTGAATATTGGAATTGGTGGTATTGATCGCCGCCGTCAGGTTTGCCAGTGCGCCCTGATGGTTGAACATCTCCACCTTGATTTCGGTGATGAACTCCTGCGCCGTCTCTTTATCCCATTCTACAGCCATAAACTTTTCAGGCTCTTTCTGGTAACCACGGATGTTACGGCAGGATTCATGGTGAATCACCAGACCTTTACCGGGGCTGACATGAGCAATAATGGGATCGCCAGGAATCGGACGGCAACATTTCGCAAAAGTGATCAACACACCATCGGCACCTTTAATCGGCAGATGACCATGGGCCAATGTTGCCGGAGGAACAGGCGCATCCCCGTACTGAAGATTCTTCGCCACTACTACGCTCATCGCGTTGCCAAGACCGATTTCCGCCAGCAGATCATCCAGCGTCGCCAGCTTCATACGATCCAGCTCGCGCTGAATATTCTCTTGCGGGATTTCATTGAGCTTACGACTGCCGCCTAACGCATGATTGAGCAGACGACGACCAAGGCTCACGGAATCATCACGTTTAAGGTTTTTCAGCAACTGGCGAATTTTAGCGCGCGCTTTCGAACTGACGACAAAGTTCAGCCATGCAGCGTTTGGACGAGCGCCTGGTGCGGTAATGATTTCAACGGTTTGACCGCTGGAGAGCGGCTGCGATAGTGGATATGGCTGGCGGTCGACGCGTGCGCCCACGCAGGCGTGACCAATGTCGGTGTGCACCGCATAGGCGAAATCGACGGGTGTGGCGCCAGCCGGTAGTTCGACAATGCGCCCTTCCGGTGTGAAAACGTAAATCTCATCCGGGAAGAGATCGGATTTAACGCTCTCGATAAATTCAAACGAGCTACCGGCACTCTGCTGAAGTTCCAGCAGGCTTTGCATCCAACGCTGGGCGCGGATTTGTGCAGTCGTGCTGGTTTCGCCGTGTTCTTTATACGCCCAGTGAGCGGCAACACCCATCTCCGCCATCTGGTCCATATCCTCAGTACGGATCTGGACTTCAACCGGCACGCCGTGCGGACCAATCATTGAGGTGTGTAAAGACTGATAGCCGTTTGCTTTTGGAATGGCGATATAGTCTTTTACACGTCCCGGACGCGGCTTGTACAGGTTGTGCATCTGACCGAGCACGCGATAACAAGTATCGGCATCATGGACGATCACGCGGAACGCGTAGATATCCATTATTGAGTGAAAACGCTGCTCTTTGAGCACCATTTTGCAGTAGATCGAATAAAGATGCTTCTCACGTCCACTGACGCGGCACGGGATTCCCGCTTCCTGCAAGCGCCCTTCGATTTCCGAGAGGATTTTTTGAATCATCTCTTTACGGTTGCCGCGCGCGGCTTTCACCACTTCTTTAATCACGCGGTAACGGTTTGGATACAGCGCTTCAAAACCCAGCTCTTCGAGTTCGGTTTTAATATGGTGAATACCTAAACGGTGTGCCAGCGGACTGTAGATTTCCAACGTTTCGCGCGCGATGCGGCGGCGTTTATCCGGGCGTAGTGCGCCCAGTGTGCGCATGTTGTGGGTGCGGTCAGCGAGTTTGATGAGAATGACGCGGATATCCTGCACCATCGCCATAATCATCTTGCGAAAGTTTTCGGCCTGCGCCTCTTTCTTATCGCGGAACTTGAGTTTATCAAGCTTCGATACACCTTCTACCAGTTCGGCGACGCTTTTACCAAAAAGCTGTTCCATGTCCTGGTAGGTGGCCGGGGTATCTTCAATCACGTCATGCAGTAGCGCCGCCATGAGCGTTTCATAGTCGAGTTTCATCTCGGCCAGAATGCAAGCAACCGCTACCGGATGCGTGATATAGGGTTCACCGCTTGAACGTGTCTGCCCCTCGTGAGCGTCACGTGCAACGAGATACGCCTGCCGCAGACGTTTAATTTGGTCTTCCGGCAGGTAGTTTTGAATCAGTTGATTCAGGCTTTCAAACAGATACAAGGGCGACCCGCTTTGTGATTAACGACGACCTTCAGCAATAGCGGCAACGGCATTAATTTCAGCGGCTTCCTGCTCTTGCTGTTCCTGACGATCGCGAGCATCGAGGATCTGATTGTTAATCAGACCTTCTTCGATTTCGCGAAGCGCAATTACTGTGGTTTTATCGTTTTCTTCCGGTACCAGCGGATCCTTTCCGCCTACCTGCATCTGACGAGCGCGACGCGCGGCGACCAGTACCAGGTCAAAACGGTTACCAATTTTCTCTACAGCGTCCTGAACAGTTACGCGTGCCATACTTAAAAAGCTCCACAGGTGAAGAAATGACTGGGCATGATACTGAAAGAAGATTCAGTCTGCCAATAATTTGCTGATTAAAGCGTCATGACGCTGCTTTTGGCGGCTCATGCGCAAACGTTCGGCGCGAATAATGGTCTTCAAATCGGTCAATGCGGTATCGAAGTCATCATTCACAATCAGGTAATCATATTCGGCGTAATGGCTCATTTCTGCAACAGCTTGCGCCATACGCTTTGCAATGACCTCTTCGCTGTCCTGACCGCGACCACGCAGACGGCGGTCCAGTTCGATTTTGGACGGCGGTAAAATAAAGATGCTCCGTGCATGGGGCATTTTCTGGCGGATTTGCTGCGCACCTTGCCAGTCAATGTCCAGGAAGACATCTACGCCAGTCGCCAACACTTGTTCGATGGCCTCGCGTGACGTTCCATAGTAATTACCGAACACTTCTGCGTGCTCGAGGAACGCATCTCTGCTAATCATTTCTTTAAATTCATCATGATTAACAAAGAAGTAGTGCTCACCATGTACTTCACCCGGACGCGGCGCGCGCGTGGTGTGTGAAACAGAAACCTGGGTGTCATACAACGGTTGAGTTTTCAATAAAGCCTGAATCAGGCTGGATTTCCCCGCACCACTGGGGGCAGAAACAATATAAAGCGTGCCTTGAGCCATGAGTATTTTACGTATGTGATTAGCGAAATTAAACGTACATACGGGCTTATTATACACATTGCGGCTAGCTGACGCAGTCCTCGCTCACACTTTTTGTACAATGTGGTTGCGTTTTGCGTACCTGCTTCCGAAGTTTTCTGTCATTTTCTGCAATAGAGAAGATTCTCTGGAATCGTTATTCCACGCTTCATTTTTGCCCCTCGGTTTTGTTTTCACTACGTTGTATACCTGCCTGACAACGTACAGCGGAGGTGAAGATGAAAGTATGGATTGCGATCTTAATCAGTATCCTGTGCTGGCAATCGTCGGCGCAGGCGGCCTGCCCGGCATGGTCGCCAGCCAAAGCACATGACGAAATTTCCCGCCTGCAACAACAAATAAAACAGTGGGACGATGATTACTGGAAAGAAGGGCAAAGTACTATTGAAGACAGTATTTACGATCAGTTAAGCGCCCGCCTTGCCCAGTGGCAACGCTGTTTTGGCGAAGAGACAAATCGTGATGCTATAGCACCGCCGTTACACGGCACCGTTATGCATCCTGTCGCCCATACCGGCGTGCGTAAACTGACCGATAAGAATGCGGTAAGCCAATGGATGCGTGGGCGCGGCGATCTTTGGGTGCAACCGAAAGTAGATGGTGTCGCGGTAACTCTGGTCTATCACGATGGAAAACTCAGTCAGGCGATCAGTCGTGGCAATGGTCTGAAGGGTGAGGACTGGACGCAGAAAGTACGTCAGATTTCTTCTGTGCCGCACTCTGTAAGCGGACCTTTAGCCAATAGCACGCTTCAGGGCGAAATCTTTCTCCAGCGTGAGAGTCATATCCAACAGCAAATGGGCGGGATGAATGCTCGCTCAAA
The DNA here is from genome assembly GCF_000759775.1 of Escherichia albertii NBRC 107761 = DSM 17582. Lineage (GTDB taxonomy): Bacteria > Pseudomonadota > Gammaproteobacteria > Enterobacterales > Enterobacteriaceae > Escherichia > Escherichia albertii. The sequence goes on along the minus strand of NZ_BBMY01000053.1, from coordinate 14,959 downwards.
AGTGGCTGGCCTGATGATGCGACAGGATAACGCTGGCACGCTAAATTCTCTGGGCGTATTTATCTGGGCGTGGCCGGATGGACCGCAGTCAATGACTGATCGATTGCATTTGCTTGCGACAGCCGGGTTTGCGTTAACGCAGAGATATACCCGTGCGGTGAAAAATGCAGATGAGGTTGAATGCGCACGCAATGAGTGGTGGAAAGCAAAGTTACCCTTTGTCACCGATGGCGTGGTTGTGCGAGGGGCTAAAGAACCGGAATCCAGCCACTGGCTGCCGGGGCAGGCGGACTGGCTGGCGGCGTGGAAATATCAGCCGGTGGCTCAGGTTGCCGGAGTGAACGCCATTCAGTTTGCCGTGGGTAAGAGTGGAAAAATCTCGGTAGTGGCGTCGCTCGCGCCAGTTATGCTGGACGATAAACGGGTTCAGCGGGTGAACATTGGTTCTGTCAGACGCTGGCAGGAGTGGGACATTGCACCTGGCGATCAAATTCTCATCAGCCTTGCAGGTCAGGGCATTCCTCGTATTGACGATGTGGTGTGGCGTGGTGCTGAACGCACTAAGCCCGTGCCGCCAGAAAACCGCTTTAACTCGTTGACGTGCTACTTTGCTTCTGATGTTTGCCGGGAACAATTCATTTCACGCTTAGTCTGGCTGGGTTCAAAACAGGTTTTGGGGCTGGAGGGAATTGGCGAGGCTGGCTGGCGTACGCTGCACCAGACTCATCGCTTTGAACATCTCTTTTCCTGGCTTTCATTAACGCCAGATCAATTACATAACACACCGGGAATAGCGAAAAGTAAGAGCGAACAACTATGGCATCAGTTTAACCTTGCGCGCAAACAACCTTTTACCCGCTGGGTGATGGCAATGGGAATACCGTTAACTCAGGCGGCTCTTAACGCCAGTGATGAACGGTCCTGGGAGCAACTTTTGCAGAGAACTGAACAATACTGGCAGCAACTGCCGGGTACAGGAGCACGGCGTGCCAGCAAAGTGATGGAATGGAAAGATAATGCGCAAATCAAGATGCTGGGCAACTGGCTGGCTGCCCAGCAGATCACAGGCTTTGTGCCTTAGTGACCTTCGTGGCTGTAATAAAAAACCGGTAATCCCAGTTTAAGACGCAGTGCCAGCAAACGGGCAAAAAAACCAAATGCCAGAGTGGAGATAATCACTACATCATGGTTAGAGACATAGTGTTGCAGCACGATATACAGCACGGCGGAAGCAAACGAAACGCCGGCGTACAGCTCTTTTTGAAAGACCAGGGGAATACGTTTACAGAACATATCGCGCAATACGCCGCCAAATACGCCGGTAGTCACAGCGGCGACGACGGCAATGATTGGGCCGTGGCCCATATCCAGCGCAACCTGCGCGCCAATGATAGAAAATACCACCAATCCGAGCGCATCCAGCACCAGAAAGACTTTTCGCAAGTAAGGCATTACAGGGGCGACGATAGTGGTGAGAACCGCAGCGGTGGCGACGATAATCACATATTCAGGATGTTTGACCCAGCCGAGCGGATAGTGTCCTAAAAGGATATCGCGCACTGAACCGCCACCGATTGCAGTAGCTGTCGCAATGATAATTACGCCAAATGTATCCATGCGCCGCCGTCCGGCCGCCAGCGCCCCCGTCATGGCTTCGGCAGTAATGCCAACCAAATACAAAATGTGTAACAGCATGGCTCTCTCCCTAAAAATCTGCCTGGCAGGGTAGCGATTTATGCACGTTGTCACGATTGAGATTTTTTAAGGTGAGACTAAATTGATAAGTTGTGATTATGTGGGGTTGAGATTTTCTGTAGTATGCATGCATTTTTCTGGTGTCACGCTAAGAAAAACGCATTAGAAAAAGTATGGTAAACGGTCGTTTTCTGACAGCTTTTCCACTAAGTAAAATGCTGCCCGCCTGAGCGGGCAGCATTACATATCTCTTGAATTAAAGCGGAACTTATTTCTGCGGACGCATAGCCGGGAAAAGAATAACGTCGCGGATCGTATGACTGTTAGTAAACAACATGATCATTCGGTCGATACCAATACCCAGACCCGCAGTTGGCGGCAAACCATATTCCAGTGCAGTGACGTAATCTTCGTCGTAGAACATGGCTTCGTCGTCACCTGCAGCTTTGGCGTTAACCTGCTCCTGGAAACGTTCGGCCTGATCTTCTGCGTCGTTTAATTCGCTAAAACCATTACCGATTTCACGACCGCCGATAAAGAATTCAAAGCGGTCGGTGATTTCCGGGTTAACATCATTACGGCGCGCCAGCGGCGACACTTCTGCCGGATATTCAGTAATAAAGGTCGGCTGAATCAGATGTGCTTCTGCCACTTCATCAAAGATTTCGGTGACAATACGCCCCAGTCCCCAGCTTTTCTCTACTGTAATACCGATAGATTCAGCTAACGCTTTAGCAGCATCAAAATTATCCAGATCAGCCATATCGGTTTCTGGACGATATTTTTTGATTGCTTCACGCATGGTCAGTTTTTCAAACGGTTTACCGAAATCAAACACATGCTCGCCATAAGTGACTTTAGTTGTACCCAGTACATCTTGTGCCAGTGTACGGAACAGCGATTCTGTAAGTTCAATCAAATCGTGGTAATCCGCATACGCCATGTAGAGTTCCATCATCGTGAACTCAGGATTATGGCGAACAGAAATACCTTCGTTACGGAAGTTACGGTTGATTTCAAATACCCGCTCAAAACCACCCACAACCAGGCGTTTCAGATACAGCTCCGGCGCGATACGCAGATACATATCCAAATCCAGAGCATTATGATGGGTAATAAACGGGCGAGCAGATGCCCCACCTGGAATTACCTGCATCATCGGCGTTTCGACTTCCATAAAGCCGCGAGCAACCATGAACTGGCGAATAGCCGCCAGAATTTTTGAGCGCACAACAAAAGTTTGGCGGGATTTATCGTTAGCGATCAGGTCCAGATAACGTTGGCGATAACGTACTTCCTGATCCTGAAGACCATGGAATTTATCCGGCAAAGGACGCAGTGCCTTAGTCAGCAGACGCAACTCAGTACAATGAATGGAAAGCTCGCCAGTTTGCGTCTTAAACAGCGTACCACGTGCGCCGATAATGTCGCCCAGATCCCATTTTTTAAACTGATCGTTATAAACACCTTCTGGCAGGCTATCTCGTGCAACATACAGTTGAATACGACCGCCCACATCCTGCAACGTTACAAAGGAAGCTTTCCCCATGATACGGCGGGTCATCATTCGGCCAGCAACCGAGACTTCAATGTTTAAGGATTCCAGTTCCTGGTTATCCTTCGCATCAAACTCTTCGTGCAACTGGTCAGAGGTATGGTCACGGCGGAAATCATTGGGAAACGCCACACCTTGCTGACGCAGTGCTGCCAGTTTTTCGCGACGATTTCTCAATTCATCGTTAAAATCAATAGCCTCATTGGCTCCCTGTGTTTCTCGTTCAGACATTTTGGTTCCTCTAAATCCAGCGTTCAAATTAGCGTAGATAAAGAGACAGATTGGTATACCGTATTATCTGCCTCGACTATAAATAACTCAGTTTATCTTATCGAAACCAGCACTCACCTCAAGCTGATATCACTAATAAATAACCAATAAAATGGTTTAAATGACTTACACGTCTCGATTTATTAGTGTGTTAAACTGAAAAATACCAACTTATAACTAATTGTTTCTCCGACAATTAATCGCGAGTCTCCTGTATCATATTGGTAGGCGTGCTAAACAGAAATCGGGCAGCAAGGGCCAATACCACGATGATCGCCACACAACCCAACGTCCACTCTCCCATCTGAGAAAAGAATCGCTGGTAAGCCGCAATTGCCATACCGCTAATTTGCGACTCTGTTGTTTGCTGTGCTACTACGCCGGCCAGCCAGTTGGCGACCGCCCCGGTTGCCAGCATATAAATCCCGGTTAATACGCCAGACATTTTCAGACGTGTGATTTGCGCAATCGCCACCGGATCAATAAAGAGTTCGGCAAAGCCCATTAGTGCCAGCCCGGCTATCATCACGCTCATTGACGCCTGACCGCCAGTCGCGGCGTGCCGGGCATCAAATGCCAGCAACATAAAGCCACAAGCCATCAGCAGTAAGCCAAAGGCAAACTTCAGCCAGACGCGTAATGTTGAGTTGCCGTGGCTTTCCGGCGATGCCAGCCAGGCAAGTACAATCCCGGCAAGCATTACCGCAATTGCATTCACTGACTGGAATAGCGCAGTAGGTACTTCAATATTGAATGCCTGACGATTCACAAAGCGATCGATAAACAAGCTGATGGTACTGCCGCCCTGTTGTGCCAGCACCCAGAACAGCGTTCCGACAAACATCAACAATACGATTTGCCAAAGAGCGCGACGGTGTTCAGGGTATTTGATCATCAGGCGTGCAATGATTTGTGCAGCAATAAGGCAAACGATCGCCAGCAAATAGCCGGACCAGTCATTCTCCAGCAGCAGAGTAAAAAATACTGGGGCAAAACAGAGCATCACCATCAACCACCCCCATACCGGTAAGGCAAACTTCACGGTAGTGAGCGCTTTTTTATCCATGCCACGCGTGGACTGAAAATGACGACGACCACTTAAGAAAATCAACAAGCCGATAAACATGCCGCCCCCCGCCAGGGCAAAGCCAACATGCCATCCATACCACTGTGCAGCCAGACCACAGGCGATGGGGGCGGCGATAGAGCCGATATTGCCCGCTGCATACAGCAGCGAAAAACCGCCATCACGACGATGATCGTTCGCGTCATAGAGCTCGCCAAGCAAACAACTGATGTTTGATTTGAATAAACCGTAACCACAAATAATGATTGCCAGCGCCAGATACAGGCTAAAGGTTGAATTTGAATCAATGCCCAGCACCACATGGCCAAGAGTCATTAATAGCGCGCCGGCAATTACTGCAGTGCGGTTGCCGAGCAGGCGGTCGGCAAGCCAGCCGCCGAGAATAGGGGTAACGTAAACCAGGGATGCATATGCGCTGAACAGGCTAATGGCATGGTTATCATCAAAACCAAGCTGATGGGTGAGATAGAGAATGAGTAAGGCACGCATGCCGTAAAAACTGAAGTACTCCCAGATCTGGATCGCCACGATATAGTATATCGCGCGCGGCTGTGAGGGTGTTTTCATGTGTTCTCCTTATGAGCAAAAAAGGGAAGTGGCAAGCCACTTCCCTTGTACTAGCTAATTATTTTTTGCTTTCTTCTTTCAATACCTTAACGGTATAGCGGCCATCAGCCTGACGATATGCACCGTGAATATCGGTTTCAAAGCCCGGATAGTGAGCGCCGATTTCACACAGCATCTGCAGGAACTCCAGAACCGGACGGCTTTCTTCAGTGATCATTTCACCCGGCATTACCAGAGGAACTCCCGGCGGATACGGAAGGATCATATTAGCGTTAATACGACCTACCATTTCGTCGATGTAAACTTCTTCGGTCATACCGTGCAGCTCTTTCTGGAACGCAGCATACGGAGTCATCACCATGGTCGGCAGAACTTCAAATGCGCGATACATCAGATCCGGCAGATTGTGCTGAACAATCAGTTTGTGGATATTCTGAGCCAGTTCCTGAATACGCATGTTTTCATAGAATTCAGGATCTTCACGATACAGAGACGGCAGCATGTTTTTCACACGCAGGTTCAGGTCGAACGCGCGTTTGAAGTCGGTCAGAGCACGCAGCAGGCTCAGTGCTTTGGTCTTATCGATACCGATGCTGAACAGGAACAGCAGGTTATACGGACCGGTTTTCTCAACAATGATGCCATGTTCGTCGAGGTATTTCGCCACGATGCTGGCCGGAATACCGAACTCGCTCATGGTGCCGTCTTTTTCCATCCCCGGAGTCAGCAGAGTGACTTTGATCGGGTCAAGATACATGTGCTCGTTATCGATGTTTTTGAAGCCGTGCCAGGTGCTGTCAGAGCGCAGCGGCCAGCATTCAGTCGTATCGATGTGATCTGGCTGCCATACATCAAAGAACCAGCCATCAGATTCCGTTCTCAGACGTTTGATCTCTTTACGGAACTTGATCGCACGTTCGATGGAACCGTCGATCAGACGTTTACCGGCATTACCTTTCATCATCGCCGCAGCGGTTTCAGTGGAAGCCACGATACCGTAATGCGGAGAAGTGGTGGTGTGCATCATGTAGGCTTCGTTAAAGGTTTCTTCGTTTACATCGCCTTTAACGTGGATCATGGAAGCCTGAGAGAACGCCGCCAGCAGTTTGTGAGTGGACTGGGTTTCGTAAATCACTTTCCCTTCTACACGGCCACCGCTCATACCGCATTTACCTTCGTAAATCGGTGAGAAGTTGGTGTAAGGCACCCATGCGGAGTCAAAATGGATGGATTTCACATCCAGCGTTTTCTTGATGAAGTCGGTGTTGTACAGCAGACCGTCATAGGTAGAGTTAGTAATTACGGCATGTACCGGCCAGGTTGCGTTTGGTGTTTCTTTAACGCGCTTAGCAATGGTAGCGTGCTGGAATTCACTCTGTGGGATACCGCCAAGAATACCGTAAGCGTTACGGGTTGGGCGGAAATAGATTGGCGTAACATCGCTCATCATCATCAGGTGGGTCAGCGATTTGTGACAGTTACGGTCAATCAGAATGGTGCTGCCTGCCGGAGCAGAGTACATACCAACAATCTTGTTCGCAGTGGAAGTACCGTTGGTTACCATGTAGCTGCGGTCTGCGTTAAATACGCGGGCGATATACTGTTCTGCTTCTTTGTGCGGACCACTGTGATCCAGCAGAGAACCCAGTTCAGATACTGAAATGGAAATATCAGATTTCATGGTGTTTGGACCAAAGAAATCATAGAACAGGCTACCTACCGGGCTTTTCTGGAATGCAGTACCGCCCATGTGGCCAGGAGTACAGAAAGTATATTTACCTTCACGTACATATTTAAACAGCGCTTTGGTCAGTGGCGGCAGAATAGTATTGATATATTCGTCAGTGGTCTGCTTGATCTTGTTAGCAATATCATCGGCAGCACCCAGCGCATATTCAAAGAAACTAATCTGTAAACGCAGATCGTTCAGGCTTACATCGAGTGTGGAATAAGTATTAGCGAACGCGTACAACGGCAGGTTCTCGTTCATTTTGCTAATTTCTTCGCACAACTCGAGATTGTATTTATCCCAGTCAAAAATAACACCGCACAGACGCGCATTGTTTTCGATCAGTTTTAATAAGTCGTCACGGTCGTTCGGGTAAACAATCTGGAAGTTCAGACGTTCAAGCGCGCGATGAAGTTCACGGATGGGTTCTTCTTTAAAATAAACCCCCATGTGATTCAATATTGCAATAACGTTCATAGTCATATCTCCAGGTAAAGAAAGCCCCTCCCAACACATGGGACAAATGAAAGGAGGAGCTTCGGAAAATACTTTTAATTAATGTGCGTTAGACGCTGTGTGGTTATCCATTGAGTGGCTCTGGCGCTCGTGCATTTTGCGAGCGTAGAACATCAGGATAATCAGGCTGACGATGAAGGTACCTGCCAGCTCGAAGGAGCTTGCGCCCATCAGAGCGATGAAGCAGAACACGCAACCCAGTACAGAGCAGATCAGGCTGGCAAAGTTGCGGATGTTAACGCCTTCAAAACGAATCAGGTCAACGCAAGAGTAGAAGTACGGCAGCATGGTCAGCAGTACTGCGATACCCGTCAGTTCACCGAACAGGTCAGATGCTTTGCCACCGGCAGAGTTCATCAGAGTGATAAGGATCATCAGGGCAGTCATTTTCACTGCAGCCAGCAGCAGACCTTTTTTCGGAATACCGTTGCTGTCGACTTCACCATAAACTTTCGGGAAGTTACCGTCGTTAGCGGCACGTACACCTGCCTGGCCTACCAGCATCATCCAGGAGCCCAGAGAAGTCAGGCACGCAAATGCGGTGAATGCAGAAATCATCGGCGCAGCCCAGTCACCCAGAATAGTGGAAGCACTGATTGCAAACGGAGCACCGGAACCTGCCATTACAGAAGACGGATACATACCGGAAAGAACCTGGGTCGCAGCAATGTAGACAATACCTGCTAAACCAGTACCCAGCATGGTTGCCAGTGGAACAGTACGTTTCGGGTTTTTAACCATACCAGTACTTACTGCTGCAGATTCCACACCTACGAAGGCCCACAGGCAGAGCAGAATACTTTTAATGATTGCATGACCGTCAGTGGTACCCGCAGTATTCCAGTTAGCTGCATAAGTCGCAGAATCAAACCAGTGCCAGCCAACAATAGCAGTCATAACTACCGGAATAAGAACCAGCACCAGACCAATAGTGGTTAAACGGCTTACCCAGGTACCGCCGAGCATATTTACAAAGGTAAATACCCAGACGATAGCAATACAGGCGATACCAGCCGGAACAGGATCATTTAATACCGGGAAGAAGGTTGAAAGATAAGATACAGCGGTAATACCAATCGCCAGGTTACCAATCCAGTTAGCGTGATAATAAAGAACACCTGTCTGGAAACCAAATGCAGGAGAAATTTCCCCGGCATAAGCAATTGGGCCACCTTGCTGCGGGTTTTTGGTTGCCAGTCGGGCATATACATAAGCCAGCGACATTGCACCAATAATAGAGATAATCCAACCCCAGATAGCAATACCACCGATACTTGCAAGGTTCGCAGGTAATAATGCAATACCGCTCCCCATCATATTACCGGCAACTACACCGGTACAGGCAAATAGCCCGATCTTCTTGGCAGAACTCATGCTTTTCTCCTAAGTTCATTTTAGAATTTGGAGTCCGGATCATGATGTATAACTATTTATTGACCAGACCAAACTGGCGACAAGACTACTCAAAAAAAAAGGATTAATCCTAAAGATTAGGTGAAATAATACAAAAGTTTCTGTAAGTGAGGTCTTGAGCTCTCCATTAACAGATCAGAATAGCAAGTAGATATCATGAAAAGATAAACATTCAATAATTACAATAAGTTACGTAAATTCCGATGGTTAAATATATGTAATAAAAATTATGCGGAAAATAAATTACCGCAACATATTAAACAATAAGAAAACATAAAAATTCAACAATAAGTGTTCCCGTGAATGAATATGCACGGGATTTTACTTATTCCGAAGAGAGAAATTTGTCAAGGTAAGGAACAACGTAAGGGACAGAGGTCTGGAATACGCCATTTTCAATCCAGTAAAGAGTATTTTCACCTGGACGTAAATTAAAGGCAGTGAGATATGCATCAGCAGCTTCCCTGTTCATCCCCTTCATTTCATAAACCTTGCCAAGCAACACATAATTTAGCCAGGACATTTCAAGGTCAATGCCAGTATTTATCGCCTGATACGCGTCGTCTATTTTTCCTTTTTCTAAAGCACTGACTGTTTTTATTTGATAAAAAATGGACAGGTTATTCACACCCGGCATTGTACCAATGTTATCAATTTCTGTATTCAGAGCTGCTAATTGTTTTTCATCTAAAGGATGCTGAGAATGACGCACTATATCAACTAAGGCTTTCTCTGCTCTCGCATAGATAAAATCAGGCGATGATTCAAGAATCTCACCTAATAACTCACTGGCACGATTCAATGATTTATCATCGCCATGCATTAAATAATCGTGTGCCTGGTAAAAATTAGTTAATAAAGCACCGCGATGAGGTAAAAATTGTTGAAACATCTCCTGCATTCGTTGTGGCCACGGTTGATTCAACGCCTTTGACAGGCTTTCCAGTAAATCATTTTGAATTGCCAGCTGGTTACCGTTGGTGATGACGTAACGTTTATCCAACATGGTTGAACCATCTGCATTGTCTACCAATTTCACCGACATAAAGCACTGCTGAGCGCGATATTGGCGCTGATTAACAAACGCAATAGATAGCGTTTTACCGGAGCTGCTCGGTTCATCAATGTTGTAGTTAGTTTTGTCATGCACCATAAAGGTGGAGAAGGTATTAAGTGACGTAGCCACTAAATCGCCCACCCCTATTGCGTAAGAGCGCTGATATGGAGAAGTCCAGTTGTTACAACTCTTATTCACCATATGAATGTCAATATCGCGTGGATTGAGCAAAATACGCGATTTACTCGTAGGAAGACGCGTTTCAAAACTGGACAATGCCACGAGTACTACACAGATACCTAACGACAACAGGAAAAAAAACCATACCCAAAAAGTAGTTAATCGTTTGCTTCTAACTGGGGAGTGTTCGGGAGGTGTTGGAGTGTATTGGATGTTAAGGTTGTGGACGGGAGAAGCTGTATCAGGAATCGTCTCTGGTATAGAGGTTGGCGAAGATAACATCATTTCTTCCCCCTCCTCTGCGCTGTACCAGATAACCGGTACCATTAATTTATAACCGCGCTTCGGGACAGTAGCGATATAGACAGGACTATCTTCATCATTATCTTTTAATGACTTACGTAGTTCTGAGATACTCTGCGTCACAACGTGATTGGTGACGATACTCCTCTTCCAGACATTATCGATAAGTTCATCTCTGCTAAGTACTTCGCCACTATGTTGGGCAAAGAAAACCAGAAGATCGATTAACCGCGGCTCCAGGGTAAGTTGACGCCCATTGCGACTTATTTGGTTTATGGACGGAGTAACAAGCCATTCGCCAACGCGAACTACAGGTTGTTGCATAATAGAAACTCATTCGAAAAGGGACTGGTTCAATGATAATTGCCATAACCTATTTTTACCATCTATAGACATTCAGCAATCAATTCATATAAATGTTATTTAATCCATTTATGCATCATTTTCTAAATATATAGGTGAAGGTTTAAACATATCTGTGAATTGCTTTACCCAACAAGACTATATCATAAAAAACACATAACTATGATCACAGTTTATTTACATTTACGATGTTTGAAAAAGTGACCTGACAAAATGTATGTTTTATGGTGGGCGACGAAGTTCTTACAGATCGTGTAAAAGCCTGTACATCGTTTTGGTATTTTGCATGAATCCAAACGTTGAAAACGGGGTGTACTCAAACTGTCGTATTCAAAATGCAATGTATATACAGTTGCAAAAAAGCCCGAAATATCGGGCTCTTAGGTATCTTTAATTTTTTCTGAAGGCGAACAAATCGTTACTTGAATCTGAATATTTAGTATCTGCATCTGTTCCTTGTGTAGTGCGATTGTGCTGGTGGTGTGTTGGGGTGTATGTACACGCTTATGTACACACTTTGCGAGGGTGCAGGCTAAAACAGGATGTTAAAGCCGCTTTTATGGTGCTTTGAAACGGGTTTTAAAATGGCGCTCGTGGTGCTCTCGGGCACTCAATGGCGCTCTGTGATGTGGCTGGTGGTATGTGGCTGCCATGCATAATGGGGCTGATTTTGTTCATGGCCCGGCAGCGGGTGAGCATTTTTTACCATATTCAGGGTAAAAATGGGCGAAAAAGTTCATTTCTGGCATGGCCTGAAATGCCATGCAGCCCGCGCCGCGTGTGCTCTGGTCGGGGAGAACGGCGCGGAATAATGACCGCTACCCCGCCTTATGGCGGGTAGTCCCACGAAATCCCGGTTATTTCCGTTTATTCCCGGATTAATCCCGCCTTTTCCCGCCTTCTCCCGGCTGTTCCCGGAATTAATCTCCGGGGTGTGGTGGTTATCTGGTGTGGTCGTAGTTCTGGCGTAGTCGCTCCCCCTCAGCGCAATGACGCGGTTTTTTAACGCCGCTGGTAACGCAATGCGGGCAGGCCATGATATGGCTGATATACGCATCACGGGCAGCCAGCCACGCCGCAGACGGGGCACACATATCCGCCAGCGTCTGGCCGTTGCTGGTGGTGTTGTCTTCCGGCCATGTTTCGGGCTGGTGCGCTTCCGGTAAATCCGGTGTAGGTAATGCCCGGATAAACTCACACAATGCATCCGGCAGGCTGAATAACTTATGCATAAATCTGATGTTCTGAATCGCTGAAAACGTGCGTTTTATGGCGTTTTTTCGTGATTTCTGCGTGTTCTGATGTGCTCATTTTGCTGTATCCCTTGTGTGGCGCGGGCTGCGCGTGTGTTTCGGTGTTCTTTTTTACCGCCAGAAAACGGTAATCAGGCATATAAACACGGCTGTAAGCCGCGCCGCGTCTGGCTTCGCGTGATTTTGTGCGTCAAAAGGTGCATTTTTGCCCTTAAAAAGCGTTATTCGTAATTCACTGGTAAATGCTCCGCAGGCCGCGCCATTGCTGGCCTTTTCGCTATTCTGTGTGGTTTTGCTGTTTAACCCGTTTTGCACACTGAAATTGCCTTGCATCCCGCGCCACGTAAGGGATTGCCGGGTTTTTATGTTGCGTTTTTTGCCGTGCGTAATATTGTGCAAGTTGGTGGGACTGGTGGGAACTGTGGGAACCGCCTAGAACCACGCGGCTTTCAGTGGTTCCCACCAGTTCCCACGGTGGCTTTTTGTGGGAACCGTGGCGGCTATTTTTTGTTCTCTGCGGTTCCCACCAGTTCCCGCAGAGTTCCCACTCAAAAACGAACAATAATTATACTGGTTGTTTTATTATTTACTGATTTATATATGTTTTATTTTTACGGTTCCCACAGTTCCCACCATTCCCACCACTTTTTCAGTTTTTAAAAACGCAATTTTTGTGAATTATTCATCAATTGCGAATAACAATGCATTCTGGCCGATGGCGTAAACGCGGTGTTTCTCCCCGTTAACGGAAACGCGTTTTGTGTATCGGCGTTTCCCGTCCGTGTCGCGGTCAACAATCGCGCCAGCATCGTCAAGACTGGCCGCTATGCGTTTCAGGTCGTAGCCGCTGGCCGCCTCACATAGTGCTTCCGGTAAAAACCAGTAAACCCGGTCGCCGTTGCTCCCCGCTCGCCACCATCCGGCGCGGTTGCTTACTGGTTCGCTGCATGTGCTGCCCCCTTCAAAGCGTGAAGCATGGCGGGCGATAAACCCCGCGACGGCCCGGAGTATTTTCACGTCCTCCGATTGCCCCCGGCCACGATAACCCGCCCACGCATCAAACATCGCTTTCACTGCCTCCAGTGCTTCGCCCTGTTTCCACGGCAGAATCCCGGCAGTTATCGCCATTTCCCCGGCCAGTGCGCACAGTGTGAAACGCGCGGCGGCGCGCGCCTCCTGCCCGGTGCTTACGGGGAATTGTTCGCGCAGTATGGCGTACATATCCGCCAGCGTCTGGCCGTTGCTGTCGGTGCTGGTGGTGTCACTTTCATTGCGGGAAATCAGCCAGCGCACAAACTCCGGCCCGGCGTGGCCGTAATGGGTGGCCGCATTACCGCGCAGCGTTTCGGCAAATTTCCGGCCTGCTCCCCGGCGTTCTGTGTCGTTGTCGGGGTTGTGGGGTAGTGCCATTCCGTGAAGACAGTCAAATGCCCCGTAAAGCCGCTGTGCCGGAATATCCAGTAACCGCATTTCCTGCCCGGCCTTGATGCGCTGGCCGCCGCTTTCCATGTGTTTACCCACGGTCATTTCCCCGGTGGAAATAATCATGGTGCGCCATGTGTTGACCGGGCGGGCCATGCCGGACACCTTGCCACGCTGGCGGCCTGTTCCGTTGCCAAGCTGATAAATCAGCCCGCCAATATCTCTGGCCGGGGCTTCGCCAATTTCATCCAGTATCAGCGCGGTATCGTTCCGCATGGTCGCCAGTCCTTCAAGCCCGGTGCTGGTGGCGTTCCAGTTGCGTTTAAAGTTGCGGGGTTCTCCCCATACGCTACAGGCCACCAGTGCCCCCACGCTTTTCCCGCTGGAACTGTCGCCCATGAAATGAAATCCGCCGCTGTCCACATCAAGCAACCACAGCAACGGCCCGGCGAGCGATGCACACACGGCCAGCATGGCTACCGGGTTTCCCCGGCATAATGCGGCCACGTTGTCGCGCCAGCCCTCCGGCGTTCCTGCGGTGGCGTACTCCTGTGAGCCTGCTTCTGTTGACTGAAACACCACATCACCATCACCGATAACCCCGCCCGGCATGACAAACAGGGCCGGGGAGTGCCACCCGGTGGCCGTGGCCGCGAGCGCCCGGCGTTTTGGTGCTGACTCCATGATGTATTCAGTCAGTGCCTGCCGTTGTTTGTAGGGAATGGTAACGCCCATGCGTAGCAGTTCCTGCCTGAGTTCTCCGCCGTCTCCGGCGAGCATTTCCATCGGTGCGGCCCATTCCCGCCACTGGCCTGACGGCGTGAGAAAACGGAGTAATCGCCCGTAGTTTTCGTCTTTGCTGTCGCTGGTCATGGCGATGACCTCCAGCGGGGAACAGATAAACGTGTCTGTGTTGGTTGAGTCGCGCACGCCGTGCCAGTAAAGGCCGGGTTTCAGTATCTGGCCGCCGTCCACCTGTACATGCTGCGAATAAGTGGCGTAGCCCGGACGTGCCGGGCTGACTTTGGGGTGTTTCTTGCGTGGTGGTTTTCTCTTCCCGGATGTGACCGGGGTTTTAGTGGTTGTCCGGGTCATGCTCCATTTCCCATAGCATCAAATCGTTAAAGTCGGAAAGGTCTGGTGATGCACCGGGCGGCCATTCCGGGAATGTGACGTAACATCCGGCCAGCAATGCGGCTTCGTTGGCCGCTCTGGAACCGGGGTTATCTTTTGATGCCCGGTCATCATCCCCGGCGATAACGAGAGATATGCGCGAGCCGTATCGCTCACGCAGCGCCATAGCCACATGTTTAAGGTTTCCCGCATTCATGGCACACACCACGGCCATGACGTTCCAGTACTGGAGAAGGGCGGCCCCGGTGGCCCACCCCTCACACACGTAAACGTCATGTTCCGGTGCTTCCGGGGCCATCAGGTCAAAGCTCCCCATAACATGAAAAGCCCCCTGCACCTGACCATCACGGAGAAACATTTTTCGACCGTCCGGGCTGATAATCTGCACGTTCACCACTTCGCCGCATACGTTGTA
>NZ_BBMY01000054.1 GCF_000759775.1 Escherichia albertii NBRC 107761 = DSM 17582 | reverse complement strand
TCGGGTGGATCAGGGTAACAACCATTTTGATGTTGTCGCCCGGCATTACCATCTCTACGCCTTCCGGCAGTTCGATGGTACCCGTCACGTCAGTAGTACGGAAGTAGAACTGCGGACGGTAGCCTTTGAAGAACGGAGTATGACGACCGCCTTCATCTTTGGACAGAATGTACACTTCAGATTCGAACTTGGTGTGCGGCTTGATGGTGCCCGGCTTAGCCAGTACCTGACCACGTTCGATTTCTTCACGTTTGATACCACGCAGCAGAACACCTACGTTCTCACCAGCACGGCCTTCGTCCAGCAGTTTGCGGAACATTTCAACGCCAGTACAGGTAGACTTCTGAGTCTCTTTGATACCAACGATTTCAACTTCTTCGCCCACTTTGATGATACCGCGTTCTACACGACCGGTAACAACGGTACCACGACCGGAGATAGAGAATACGTCTTCGATCGGCAGCAGGAACGGCTTGTCAATCGCACGCTCTGGTTCCGGAATGTAAGAATCCAGGAAGCCAGCCAGTTCCAGGATTTTCGCTTCCCACTCTGCGTCGCCTTCCAGCGCTTTCAGAGCAGAACCACGAACGATCGGGGTGTCGTCGCCCGGGAAGTCGTACTGAGACAGAAGTTCACGAACTTCCATTTCAACCAGTTCCAGCAGCTCTTCGTCATCAACCATGTCGCATTTGTTCAGGAACACGATGATGTACGGAACGCCTACCTGACGACCCAGCAGGATGTGCTCACGGGTCTGCGGCATCGGGCCGTCAGTCGCAGCAACTACCAGGATCGCGCCGTCCATCTGAGCAGCACCGGTGATCATGTTTTTAACATAGTCAGCGTGGCCCGGGCAGTCTACGTGTGCGTAGTGACGGGTCGGGGTGTCGTATTCAACGTGGGAAGTGTTGATGGTGATACCACGCGCTTTTTCTTCCGGCGCGTTATCGATCTGGTCGAATGCGCGAGCAGCACCGCCGTAGGTTTTAGCCAGTACGGTGGTGATTGCAGCGGTCAGAGTAGTTTTACCGTGGTCAACGTGGCCGATAGTACCAACGTTAACGTGCGGTTTTGTACGTTCAAATTTTTCTTTAGACACGGCTATATTCCTTACTATAGTGCTCTCCCCTTCAGGAGAGAGCACGGGACTTTGGTATTAACCCTGAGGCTTATTTACCACGGGCTTCAATTACGGCCTGAGCAACGTTACTCGGCGCTTCATCATACTTCAGGAACTCCATGGTGTATGATGCACGACCTTTGGTCAGAGAACGCAGCTGAGTTGCATATCCGAACATTTCAGACAGCGGTACTTCAGCGTGGATCTTAACGCCAGTAACTTCAGATTCCTGACCTTTGAGCATACCACGACGACGGCTCAAGTCACCGATAACGTCACCGGTGTTCTCTTCCGGAGTCTCTACTTCAACCTTCATGATCGGTTCAAGCAGAACTGGTTTCGCTTTCTTAAAGCCTTCTTTAAAGGCGATAGACGCAGCCAGTTTAAACGCCAGTTCAGAGGAGTCAACGTCATGGTAAGAACCGAAGTGCAGACGAATACCCATGTCTACTACCGGGTAGCCTGCCAGCGGACCTGCTTTCAACTGTTCCTGGATACCTTTATCAACGGCCGGGATGTATTCACCAGGGATTACACCACCTTTAATGTCGTTGATGAACTCGTAGCCTTTCGGGTTTGAACCCGGCTCCAGCGGGTACATGTCGATAACAACATGACCATACTGACCACGACCACCAGACTGTTTCGCGTGTTTACCTTCAACATCGGTAACTTTCTGGCGGATAGTTTCACGGTAAGCAACCTGCGGTTTACCGACGTTCGCTTCAACGTTGAATTCACGCTTCATACGGTCAACGATGATGTCGAGGTGCAGTTCGCCCATACCTGCGATGATGGTCTGGTTAGATTCTTCGTCAGTCCATACACGGAAAGACGGGTCTTCTTTAGCCAGACGGCCCAGAGCCAGACCCATTTTTTCCTGGTCAGCTTTGGTTTTCGGTTCAACTGCGATGGAGATTACCGGCTCAGGGAATTCCATACGTTCCAGAATGATCGGCGCATCCGGGTCACACAGGGTGTCACCCGTAGTTACGTCTTTCAGACCGATAGCAGCAGCGATGTCGCCTGCGCGAACTTCTTTGATCTCTTCACGTTTGTTAGCGTGCATCTGAACGATACGACCGAAACGCTCACGTGCAGCTTTCACGGAGTTCAGTACGGTATCACCAGAGTTAACCACACCGGAGTACACACGGAAGAAGGTCAGGTTACCCACAAACGGGTCGGTAGCGATTTTGAACGCCAGTGCAGAGAACGGCTCGTCATCACTTGCGTGACGTTCAGCCGGAGTATCTTTACCGTCGTCCAGGATACCGTTGATCGCAGGTACGTCAACCGGGGATGGCAGGTAATCAATTACCGCATCCAGCATCGCCTGAACACCTTTGTTCTTGAACGCAGAACCACAGGTTACCAGGATGATTTCGTTGTTCAGAACGCGCTGACGCAGAGCACCTTTGATTTCTGCTTCAGTCAGTTCTTCACCACCCAGATATTTTTCCATCAGCTCTTCAGAAGCTTCAGCTGCGGATTCGATCAGGTTCTGGTGCCATTCGTTAGCCAGTTCAACCATGTCTGCCGGGATATCTTCGTATTCGAAGGTTACGCCCTGGTCAGCGTCGTTCCAGTTGATAGCTTTCATTTTCACCAGGTCAACAACACCAGTGAAATGTTCTTCAGCACCAATTGCCAGCTGCAGCGGAACCGGGTTCGCGCCCAGACGGGTTTTGATCTGGTTAACAACTTTCAGGAAGTTCGCACCCATGCGGTCCATTTTGTTAACGAACGCAATGCGTGGAACTTTATATTTGTTAGCCTGACGCCATACGGTTTCAGACTGCGGCTGAACACCACCAACTGCGCAGTAAACCATTACCGCACCATCGAGAACACGCATGGAACGTTCTACTTCGATTGTGAAGTCAACGTGTCCCGGGGTGTCGATGATGTTGATGCGATGCGGCTCATACTGCTTAGCCATACCAGACCAGAATGCAGTAGTCGCAGCGGAAGTGATGGTAATACCACGTTCCTGCTCCTGCTCCATCCAGTCCATGGTTGCAGCGCCGTCATGAACTTCACCGATTTTATGGTTTACACCGGTGTAGAACAGAATACGTTCGGTAGTAGTGGTTTTACCGGCGTCGATGTGCGCACTGATACCGATGTTACGGTAGCGTGCGATGGGTGTTGTACGAGCCATTTGTTTCCTCGTTTATCTTTTAGGCGTTCAATTTAAGTAGCCCAAAGCGGGCTGCTTACTGGAAGCGCCCGCCTGGTGACTAAAACTCCGAAGGGATTACCAACGGTAGTGTGCGAACGCCTTGTTGGCTTCGGCCATACGGTGAACGTCTTCACGTTTCTTAACTGCAGTACCTTTGTTTTCTGCAGCATCAGAAAGTTCGTTCGCCAGGCGCAGAGCCATGGATTTATCACCGCGTTTACGAGCAGCTTCAACGATCCAACGCATTGCCAGAGCATTACGACGAACCGGACGGACTTCAACTGGTACCTGATAAGTAGAACCACCAACGCGGCGAGACTTAACTTCTACAGTCGGGCGCACGTTTTCGAGAGCTACTTCGAATGCTTCCAGTTCAGATTTACCAGAGCGCTGAGCCAGGGTCTCCAGCGCGCTGTATACGATAGATTCAGCAGTAGATTTTTTACCATCTACCATCAGGATATTTACAAATTTAGCCAGCAGTTCTGATCCGAACTTCGGATCCGGCAGAATTTTACGCTGACCAATGACGCGACGACGTGGCATGGAAATACTCCGTTGTTAATTCAGGATTGTCCAAAACTCTACGAGTTTAGTTTGACATTTAAGTTAAAACGTTTGGCCTTACTTAACGGAGAACCATTAAGCCTTAGGACGCTTCACGCCATACTTGGAACGAGCCTGCTTACGGTCTTTAACGCCGGAGCAGTCAAGCGCACCACGTACGGTGTGGTAACGAACACCCGGGAGGTCTTTAACACGACCGCCACGGATCAGGATCACGGAGTGCTCCTGCAGGTTGTGACCTTCACCACCGATGTAGGAAGTCACTTCGAAACCGTTAGTCAGACGAACACGGCACACTTTACGCAGCGCGGAGTTCGGTTTTTTAGGAGTGGTAGTATATACACGAGTACATACGCCACGTTTTTGCGGGCATGCTTCCAGCGCAGGCACGTTGCTTTTCGCAACTTTGCGAGCACGTGGTTTGCGTACCAGCTGGTTAACTGTTGCCATTAAATAGCTCCTGGTTTTAGCTTTTGCTTCGTAAACACGTAATAAAACGTCCTCACACAATATGAGGACGCCGAATTTTAGGGCGATGCCGAAAAGGTGTCAAGAAATATACAACGATCCCGCCATCACCAGGCCAACTGGCTGGTGTGCTTAACCGTAAGTCTGACGAAATCAGTATAGTCAATCGGGATGATGTCGTTCGAAATTTGACCATCCAAACCGCGGGCAATAAGGTCTTCGTTAAGGGCATAGACCTTAATGGGGGCATTACGCAGGCTTTCAAGGAAACGGTTACCATCAACAGCGGCAGTGACGCCATCCTGCAATAGCAGCAACTCATCTCCTTCACTGACAAGACGCAGTAGCGCAGGAAAATCCGTCAGCCAGGGTGAGCGATGTAATGTATGCAGCATAGGCGTCTCAAAATCTCAAAATGACATCATAATTGCCGAGTTCCTGACGAAGTACTTCCGGTTCGAGGGGAGTGACCTCCACCACGAATGAAGTTTGCATGGCTAACCCACGTTCACGCAAAGAAGCCGCACAAACCCAACACCGTTCAATGTCATACAGGCCCAGCAGTTTAAAGGTGGCGATATAATCACGTGCCAGCACAGTATCAGGCTTTTGTCCTGGCAGAAGCTGAAAAACACCATCGGCGATAAAGAAGACCGCGAGTTCATCAGTTAAAGCGGAAGTGGCGAGTAAAGCATCTAATCCTTCCCGGCCTGAAGCTGTACCATGAGGCGCAGTAGAAAAAACAAACGCAATTCGTTTCATCAGAACTGTATCACCCTGTCACAGGTCAGCGAGGCTTCCGCCAGCGCACCAAGTCCGCTTAAGGTAAAGCCTGGCTGAAGGTTAGCTGATGTCAGACCTAATCTTCCTGCCTCAGTTTCATCGACAACACCACGGCGTAATGCTGCCGCCACGCAAATATTCAGCGCCACGTTGTGCTGTGTATTCAATTGTTGCCAGCCGCGCACGAGATCAAATTCATCACTCGCCGGTGAGGTCAACTGATTAGCGTTATAGACGCCTTCCCGGTAGAAAAAAACGCTGCTTAGCTCATGGCCTTCTGCTATCAGCGCCTGTGCAAACTGAAAAGCACTACTCGCCTGCTGCGTACCGTATGCCGGCCCGGTCACCACGATAGCAAAACGCATTACTTATCTTGCCCCTGGAAGTCGCCGTTTTTGAACTGGCGAATATAGAGATAGACAGTATGTTTGGAAATGTTCAGGCGGTCAGCAACCTGGTTGATGGCATCTTTGATATCGAAGATGCCTTTCTCATACAGATTTAGCACGATCTGACGATTTTTAGCGTTATTAGAAACATTGCGATCGGCGTTCACTTCTTCAATGGTGAACTCCAGCGTTTGCGTAACCAGATCTTCAACGGAAGAAGCAAAGTTGACGCTTGAACCAACGTCAGGAGTTTCAGGCGGCACAAAGGTGCTCATAATCTGCGAGAAAGGAACATCAAGATTCATATTGATGCATAACAGACCAATCACTCGTTGTTCGCGGTTACGAATGGCGATGGTCAGAGACTTCATTAATACGCCGCTTTTGGCGCGAGTAAAATAGCATTTAGAAACACTGCTATCCGCTCCCGTCATATCATGCAGCATACGTAGCGCCAGGTCGGTAATCGGTGAACCAATCTTCCGGCCTGTATGTTCGCCGTTAGCAATTCGAATGGCCGAACATTTTAAATCCTGCAAAGAGTGCAAAACGATTTCACAGTGGGAGCCAATGAGCATCGCTAACCCGTCCACTACCGCTTCGTAGGATTTCAGAATATCAAAATCGGTCTGGTCGAAAGGACGTTGGTCCAGTAAATCCAACTCACTGGTTTCGTTGGTTAAAAGCGACCTGGACATGAAAAAAAGCACTCCTTTTCAGGAACCTGTCGTTAACTTTTCAGGGCAGGCTCATTAATGATGCGGGTAACTAAATTAATACAGCGGAGGTTCCGCTTTCCAGTACTAATTATATCCGGCCTGCAATAAAAAAACCGCCGCCTGGTCAGGCGGCGGTTCTCAATGCTTATTTTTTAGCTGCTTTCGCGTCTGCTTCTGCCGCTGCTTCTGGTTTCGCATCAGCCTTCGGCGCCGGCTTCACATCCAGCAGTTCTACATCGAACACCAGCGTAGAATTCGGTGGAATTCCCGGAACGCCCGCTTTGCCGTAAGCCAGCTCTGGTGGAATAACCAGCTTGATCTTGCCGCCTTTCTTGATGTTTTTCAGACCTTCAGTCCAGCCTGGGATCACACCGTCCAGACGGAAAGAGAGCGGTTCGCCACGGGTGTAAGAGTTATCAAACTCTTTACCGTCGATCAGCGTACCTTTGTAGTTTACGACCACAGTATCGCTGTCTTTCGGTGCTTCGCCAGAGCCTGCTTTCTCTACCTGGTAAACCAGGCCAGTAGAAGAGGTTTTCACACCTTTCTCTTTAGCAAATTTCTCGCGATATTCTTTACCTTTCGCTTCGTTATCAGCCGCGTCTTTTTCCATCTTCGCCTGAGCAGCAGACTTCACGCGTGCTTCAAATGCCTGCAAAGTCTGTTCGATCTCTTGATCGGAAAGCTTGCTCTTATCCGCAAACGCATCCTGAACACCAGCAATCAGCTGATCTTTATCCAGTTTGATGCCCAGCTTTTCTTGCTCTTTCAGAGAGTTTTCCATGTAACGACCCAGCGAAGCGCCCAGTGCGTAAGCTGATTTTTGATCGTCATTTTTGAACTCTGCTTTGCTGTCGGCAGTTGCAGCAGGTTTCGCAGCTTCAGCAGCAAAGGTGATTGGCGCATGCAGAGCAACGGCCATAGTGGTCGCCAGCAGCGTGACTTTAAACAGTGATTTCATCCATATCTCCAGGATCGGGGCATCTCACCCCAGGGTTAACTATTATCAGAAGGGTACTATAAAGCGTTGTCGAACAAATCTACATACGGACACGCTCTATTATCATCTATTTTCAGACTCTTTTTGTTTAAATTAGTTTCGATGCTGCAAAATGAATGCTGTCTCTGACAACAAAGTTAAGTAGAATCCGCGGCGATTATTCGACAAAAGAGGTGAACCATGCAGGATTTATCTATGGAAGCACGCCTGGCAGAGCTGGAGAGTCGACTGGCTTTTCAGGAAATCACCATTGAAGAACTGAACGTCACGGTAACCGCTCATGAAATGGAGATGGCGAAACTGCGCGATCATCTGCGCCTGCTGACCGAGAAGTTAAAAGCCAGCCAGCCGTCAAACATCGCTTCGCAGGCTGAAGAAACGCCGCCGCCGCATTATTGAGGCGAAAAAAAAGCGGGACATACCCGCTTTTTTGATACCTTTACAGTATTAGTGGCAACCGCAACCGCCGTTACCCTTACCGCCACAGCAGCCTTCACCGCCGTGTTCATGGCCATGATCGTGACCATGACCGCCGCAACAACCTTCATGATCGTGATGATGATCGTGAGCACCATGAACGTGACCATGAGCCAGTTCTTCTTCGGTCGCTTCGCGAATCGCCACAACTTCAACGTTGAATTTCAGATTCTGACCCGCCAGCATGTGGTTACCATCAACCACGACGTGATCATCTTCAACGGCGGTGATTTCAACCGGTACTGGCCCCTGGTCAGTTTCAGCCAGGAAGCGCATACCCACTTGCAGTTCGTCAACGCCCATAAAGACGTCTTTAGGAACGCGCTGAACCAGGTTTTCGTCGTACTGACCGTAAGCGTCGTTCGCACCAACAGCGACATCAAATTTGTCGCCAACTTCATGACCTTCCAGCGCCGTTTCCAGGCCAGAGATCAGGGAACCGTGACCATGCAGGTAGTCCAGCGGCGCACTCACCGGAGACTCATCAACCAACACACCGTCTTCTGTACGTACCTGATAGGCCAGGCTGACCACCAGGTCTTTTGCTACTTTCATGATATCTCCTGAGCATGGGAAGAATAGTGGCGCAGATTGTATCGGAATTCTGCAGCCGTGTACTCACTAGCTTAAAAAAACTCGGCACATATCGCTAGTCCGGGTGAAAAATCCCGATAACTTGCTCATCTTTGCGAACGTGATCGCGAGCTTCTTTATCGACTTCCCGCATCTGGTGTCCACACTTAACGCATTCAACAATATCAATATTATTTTCGCGCCACATCGCCATGGCGTCTTGCGCCTGACAGGCTGGACATTTCGCGCCAGCGATAAAACGTTTTCGGATTGCCATCGTTATCCTCTACTCAAATTCATCCCAGCCATCCAACTGGCGTCGTTCTTGTTGCATTTCACGCTGGAAAATCTCTTCCAGTTCGCGTCGGGCTTCCCTGGCGCGAGAAATTTGTACCGTATCGGTATGCATAGGAATTAGCTCTCGCAGCATCCTCATATCCAGGCGTCGAAAATGCAGTTGCGCCCGCTGTGCCTGATGCGGATGCATCCCCAAAGAAACCAGCGTCTTGCGCCCCAGCTCTAACGCACTGGAGAATGTCTCGCGGGAAAACTGCGTCACCCCTGCCTGTAATAACTCATGTGCTTCCACACGTCCGCGCGCTCGCGCAAGAATATGCAAATGTGGGAAATGTTGCTGGCAAATCTCCACCAGCTTCATGGTGTCTTCCGGTTCGTTACAGGTAATAACGATAGACTCTGCGGCCTCTGCGCCTGCGGAGCGTAAAAGGTCAACCTGCGTGGCATCACCGTAATAAACTTTGTAGCCATATTTGCGCATCAGGTTAACGGCGCTGATATCCCGTTCCAGCACGGTAATCCGCATTTTATTTGCCATCAGCAAACGACCAATGACCTGACCAAAACGTCCGAAGCCCACCACAATCACCTGCGGTTTATCATCGTTAACCCACGGTTTTTCATCCTCTTCTTCCGGGCCGTTGAACTGGCGGGATAGCCATTTATCCACCAACTTCATCAGCAACGGCGTGGTCATCATGGAAAGCGTTACCGTCACCAGCAACAGCGCCATCTGGTCGCCCTGGAATAAGCGTTGCGAAGAAGCGGTAGAAAAGAGCACAAAGGCAAACTCGCCGCCCTGACTCAACACGCCAGCAAATTGCATCCGCTCAGAACTGCGCACGCCATACAGTCGCGCCAGCAGATACAGCACGAGAATTTTCACCGCCACCAGCACAACCACGCTTATCACTACCCACAACAAATGGGTATAAAGCACGCCAAGGTTGAGCGACATGCCGACCGAGATAAAAAATAGCCCGAGCAGCAAGCCTTTAAACGGATCGATAGCCGTTTCCAGTTCATGGCGATATTCGCTTTCCGCCAGCAGCACGCCCGCAATAAACGTACCGAGCGCCATCGACAGCCCCAGCGCATCCATAAACAATGCGGACCCCAACACCAGCAGCAGCGTCGCGGCGGTGAACACTTCCCGCACGCCGGAAGCCGCAATAAAACGAAATACCGGACGTAACAAATAGCGCCCGCCAATCAGCATGCCGACAAACGCCAGCACCTTCATACCAACCTTCATCCAGTCGAAATGTTCATCTGCCGATCCCGCCAACAACGGCACTAATGCCAGTGCCGGGATCACCGCCAGATCCTGAAACAGCAAAACCGAAAAACCTAGCTGTCCAGATTCGCTGCGATTCATCCCTTTCTCACGCATCAGCTGCAACGCCATTGCGGTTGAAGACATCGCAAGGCCAATGCCCCCCACCGCCGCCGCCTGCCAGGAGAAATCCGTCAGTATCAATAATCCCGCCAGCAACGCCGCGCTTAACAGCACCTGTGCCGCACCTACGCCAAAAATCGAACGCCGTAGTTGCCAAAGTTTGGAGGGATTCAACTCCAGACCGATGATAAACATCAGGAACACCACGCCGAGCTCCGAAAAGTGGAGGATCTCATCGACGTCGCTAATAAACCCAAGCCCCCACGGGCCAATCGCAATCCCTGCCAGCAAATATCCCAACACAGCGCCAATGCCCAGCCGCGATGCTAATGGCACCGCAACCACCGCCGCGAAGAGAAACAACACTCCCGCGAGTAAAAAATCGGAACCTTCCATCAGCGACCTCCCGCAGGGAGCGGATTTGCCAGCCAGTCACCGTAGGCTCTGGCATGACTCGCCAGCTCCTGTGCGCTTTGCCGTCTCGCCCGGTAAATAATGATGGGGCTTAACCAGTGCATCCGACACATGCCCGCCGTCAATTCAAAGGGCCGCAGGACATCGCTCATCGGATAACGATTTAACGCGTCATAGCGATAGGCACTTTCCGGCTCGCCGGTGGTGATCACACTGCGCCAGTACTTTCCCGTCAGTTGATTTCCTTCCGGCCCGCTGGCAAAACCACGGCTTAACACCCGATCCAGCCACTCTTTCAGTAACGCCGGGCAGCTGTAGGTATAAAGAGGATGCTGAAAAACAATCACCTCGTGTTCGCGCAGCAATGCCTGCTCACGGGGGATATCAATAAAAAAGTCGGGATAGTGCGCGTAAAGGTCGTGCACGGTAACATTGCTGAGCTGCGTAGCCGGTTTAAGCAGCACCCGGTTTGCCACCGAGTCCTGAGATTCCGGATGGGCATACAGCAGCAAAACTTTCGCTGGCTGAGACATCATCCCCCTCCCGGTATGGTTTTGTGTTTTGTGTCGCGTCGCTGTTTTGGGCTACCATTGCGCCCGGTGCGGCAGCTCGCCCATACACTACATTATCATAATGATAATTTAACATAGTCTGAACATACGGCGCCTTATGATTGTTTTCTCCTCGTTACAAATTCGTCGCGGCGTGCGCGTCCTGCTGGATAATGCCACCGCCACCATTAACCCTGGTCAGAAAGTCGGCCTGGTGGGTAAAAACGGCTGCGGTAAATCTACCCTGCTCGCATTGCTGAAAAATGAAATCAGCGCCGACGGCGGCAGCTACACCTTCCCTGGTAGCTGGCAACTGGCGTGGGTGAATCAGGAAACACCAGCACTACCCCAAGCAGCGCTGGAATATGTCATTGATGGCGACCGCGAATATCGCCAACTGGAAGCACAACTCCACGACGCCAACGAACGTAACGACGGGCACGCCATTGCCACCATTCACGGCAAGCTGGACGCTATCGACGCGTGGAGTATTCGTTCCCGCGCCGCCAGCCTGCTGCACGGCCTCGGTTTCAGCAATGAGCAACTGGAGCGTCCGGTGAGCGATTTCTCCGGTGGCTGGCGTATGCGCCTTAACCTCGCTCAGGCGCTGATTTGCCGTTCAGACTTACTGCTGCTCGACGAACCGACAAACCACCTCGATCTTGATGCCGTTATCTGGCTGGAAAAATGGCTGAAGAGCTATCAGGGTACATTGATCCTGATCTCCCACGACCGTGACTTTCTCGATCCGATCGTCGATAAAATCATTCATATCGAACAGCAAAATATGTTCGAGTACACCGGTAACTACAGCTCCTTTGAAGTACAGCGCGCTACCCGTCTGGCGCAACAACAGGCGATGTACGAAAGCCAGCAAGAGCGCGTGGCACATCTGCAAAGTTACATCGATCGTTTCCGTGCCAAAGCCACTAAAGCAAAACAGGCCCAAAGCCGCATTAAGATGCTCGAGCGTATGGAGTTGATTGCTCCCGCGCACGTCGACAACCCGTTCCGCTTTAGCTTCCGCGCACCGGAAAGCCTGCCAAATCCGTTGTTGAAGATGGAAAAAGTCAGCGCAGGCTATGGCGATCGCATTATTCTCGATTCGATAAAACTGAATCTGGTACCGGGTTCGCGCATTGGTCTGTTAGGCCGCAACGGCGCAGGTAAATCAACATTAATCAAACTGTTAGCTGGAGAGCTGGCGCCAGTCAGCGGTGAAATTGGTCTGGCGAAAGGGATCAAACTCGGCTACTTCGCCCAGCATCAACTGGAGTATCTGCGCGCCGACGAATCACCTATTCAACATCTGGCACGTTTAGCGCCGCAAGAGCTGGAGCAAAAACTGCGTGACTACCTCGGCGGCTTTGGTTTCCAGGGCGATAAAGTGACGGAAGAAACGCGCCGTTTCTCCGGTGGAGAAAAAGCCCGCCTGGTACTGGCATTAATCGTCTGGCAACGTCCGAATCTGTTGCTGCTCGACGAACCGACCAACCACCTTGACCTCGACATGCGCCAGGCACTCACCGAAGCGTTGCTCGAATTTGAAGGCGCGCTGGTCGTCGTTTCGCACGACCGCCATTTACTGCGTTCCACTACTGACGATCTCTATCTGGTTCACGATCGTAAAGTCGAACCGTTTGACGGCGATCTGGAAGATTATCAACAGTGGTTGAGCGACGTACAAAAGCAGGAAAACCAGGCCGACGAAGCGCCAAAAGAGAACGCGAACAGCGCCCAGGCGCGTAAAGATCAGAAGCGTCGGGAAGCAGAATTACGTGCGCAAACTCAGCCCCTGCGTAAAGAGATTGCTCGTCTGGAAAAAGAGATGGAGGCGCTAAACACGCAACTGACGCAGGCGGAAGAGAAACTTGCCGACAGCGAACTGTACGACCAGAGCCGTAAAGCAGAACTGACCGCCTGCCTGCAACAACAAGCCAGCGCCAAATCCAGACTGGAAGAGTGCGAAATGGCGTGGCTGGAAGCCCAGGAACAACTTGAGCAGATGCTGCAGGAAGGCCAAAGCAACTGATGGCGCAGATAACGGCAACCGATCTCAACGACGCCAGCAGCAGTGCTGAGTTCACCCCCATGCGCGGTTTCAGTAATTGCCATCTGCAAACCATGCTGCCGCGTCTGTTTCGTCGTCAGGTGAAATTCACCCCGTACTGGCAGCGACTGGAACTGCCCGACGGCGATTTTGTCGATCTCGCGTGGAGTGAAGATCCCGCACAGGCGCAATATAAACCGCGTCTGGTTGTGTTTCACGGGCTGGAAGGCAGCCTCAATAGCCCTTATGCGCATGGTCTGGTCGAGGCGGCGAAAAAGCGCGGCTGGCTGGGCGTGGTGATGCATTTTCGCGGCTGCAGCGGTGAACCAAACCGTATGCACCGCATTTACCATTCGGGAGAAACCGAAGACGCCAGCTGGTTTTTACGCTGGCTGCAACGTGAGTTTGGTCATGCGCCAACGGCTGCCGTCGGCTATTCGCTCGGTGGTAATATGCTGGCCTGTTTGCTGGCTAAAGAAGGCAATGATCTCCCGATTGATGCGGCAGTGATTGTCTCCGCGCCGTTTATGCTGGAAGCCTGTAGTTATCATATGGAAAAGGGCTTTTCCCGCGTGTATCAGCGTTACTTGCTGAACCTGTTAAAAGCCAATGCTGCGCGCAAACTGGCGGCCTACCCCGGTACGCTACCGATTAATCTCGCGCAGTTAAAATCGGTACGTCGCATTCGTGAATTTGACGATCTGATCACCGCCAAAATTCACGGCTACGCTGACGCTATCGACTATTATCGTCAATGTAGCGCCATGCCGATGCTCAATCGGATAGCCAAACCGACGCTGATTATTCACGCCAAAGACGATCCGTTTATGGATCATCAGGTGATCCCGAAACCGGAAAATTTACCTCCTCAGGTGGAGTATCAACTGACTGAACATGGCGGTCACGTCGGCTTCATTGGCGGTACGTTATTCCACCCGAAAATGTGGCTCGAGTCACGCATTCCTGACTGGTTATCAACGTATCTGGAGGCGAAATCATGTTGATTCCCTGGCAAGACCTCTCCCCCGAAACGCTGGAAAATTTAATTGAAAGCTTTGTGTTACGTGAAGGCACCGATTATGGTGAATATGAGCGCACACTTGAACAGAAAGTCGCCGACGTCAAACGCCAGCTACAGTGCGGAGAAGCGGTGCTGGTGTGGTCGGAACTGCACGAAACGGTCAATATCATGCCGCGCAGTCAGTTTCGCGAATAACCTGCAACCGTCGGCGGACGAGATAATAATGATAGCTAAGTCATGGAGTTACTATGTCTGCCAAACATCCGGTCATTGCGGTAACAGGATCCAGCGGCGCGGGGACCACCACCACCAGCCTCGCGTTTCGCAAAATATTCGCGCAGTTAAATCTGCATGCAGCCGAAGTGGAAGGCGACAGTTTTCACCGCTATACCCGCCCGGAAATGGACATGGCGATCCGCAAAGCGCGCGATGCCGGGCGGCATATCAGTTACTTCGGCCCCGAGGCTAACGATTTCGGCCTGCTGGAACAGACCTTCATTGAATACGGTCAGAGCGGTAAAGGGAAATCTCGTAAATATCTGCACACCTACGATGAAGCGGTACCGTGGAATCAGGTGCCGGGGACATTCACTCCGTGGCAACCGCTGCCGGAACCCACTGATGTCCTGTTTTATGAAGGTTTACACGGCGGCGTAGTCACGCCACAGCATAACGTTGCGCAACATGTGGATTTACTGGTCGGCGTGGTGCCTATCGTTAACCTTGAGTGGATTCAAAAGCTCATTCGCGACACCAGCGAGCGCGGGCACTCACGAGAGGCGGTAATAGACTCAGTTGTGCGTTCAATGGAAGACTATATCAACTACATCACGCCGCAGTTTTCCCGCACCCATATTAACTTCCAGCGCGTTCCCACTGTCGACACCTCAAATCCGTTCGCGGCAAAAGGTATCCCGTCGCTGGATGAAAGCTTTGTGGTGATCCATTTCCGTAATCTGGAAGGTATTGATTTCCCCTGGCTGCTGGCGATGTTGCAGGGTTCATTCATTTCTCACATCAATACATTAGTAGTGCCAGGCGGCAAAATGGGTCTGGCAATGGAGTTAATTATGCTGCCGCTGGTACAACGCTTGATGGAAGGGAAGAAAATCGAGTAACTCACTTTTGAAGCCGGATAGAATATTATCCGGCTTCATATTTTAATCATGAAATCACGCGTCAACCACTTCATACGAATGGGTAATATTCACTGCTTTTTCCAGCATTAGCGCCACCGAGCAATACTTTTCGGCTGAGAGATCCACCGCACGCGCAACCGCTGCGTCTTTTAAGTCACGACCAGTGACAATAAAATGCAGATTAATGTGCGTAAACAGGCGTGGCGCCTCTTCGCGGCGTTCAGAGGTCAGTTTTACTTCACAATCGACCACATCCTGACGCGCTTTTTGCAGAATAGACACCACATCAATGGCACTACAACCACCTGCCGCCATCAACACCATTTCCATCGGACTGGGGGCTTTATCGCCAGAATTGCCGTCCATTAAAATCTGGTGACCAGAGGCGGATTCGCCCAGAAAAGTTAACCCTTCGACCCACTTCACACGCGCTTGCATAATTGGAACTCCATTGCATCAATTTTCCTGACAGAGTACGCGTACTGACCAAATCGCGCAACGGAAGGCGACCTGGGTCATGCTGAAGCGAGACACCAGGAGACACAAGGCGAAAGCTATGCTAAAACAGTCAGGATGCTACAGTAATACATTGATGTACTGCATGTATACAAAGGACGTCACATTACCGTGCAGTACAGTTGATAGCCCCTTCCCAGGTAGCGGGAAGCATATTTCGGCAATCCAGAGACAGCGGCGTTATCTGGCTCTGGAGAAAGCTTATAACAGAGGATAACCGCGCATGGTGCTTGGCAAACCGCAAACAGACCCGACTCTCGAATGGTTCTTGTCTCATTGCCACATTCATAAGTACCCATCCAAGAGCACGCTTATTCACCAGGGTGAAAAAGCGGAAACGCTGTATTACATCGTTAAAGGCTCTGTGGCAGTGCTGATCAAAGACGAAGAGGGTAAAGAAATGATCCTCTCCTATCTGAATCAGGGTGATTTTATTGGCGAACTGGGCCTGTTTGAAGAAGGCCAGGAGCGTAGCGCATGGGTACGTGCGAAAACGGCCTGTGAAGTGGCTGAAATTTCATACAAAAAATTTCGCCAACTGATTCAGGTAAACCCGGATATTCTGATGCGTCTCTCTGCACAGATGGCGCGTCGTCTGCAAGTCACTTCAGAGAAAGTGGGCAACCTGGCGTTCCTTGACGTTACAGGTCGCATCGCGCAGACGCTGCTGAATCTGGCCAAACAGCCTGATGCCATGACTCACCCGGACGGTATGCAAATCAAAATTACTCGCCAGGAAATCGGTCAGATTGTCGGCTGTTCCCGTGAAACCGTAGGGCGCATCCTGAAGATGCTGGAAGATCAAAATCTGATCTCCGCACACGGTAAAACCATCGTCGTTTACGGCACCCGTTAATCCCGTCGGAGTGGCGCGTTACTGAATAGCGCGCCATTTTGTTTAACCCGATGTGGCGCAGACTGATTTATCATCCCGATATCAACTATGCACTACGCCAAACGCTGGTGCTATGTTTGCCCGTGGCCGTTGGGTTAATGCTTGGTGAGTTAAGATTTGGTCTTCTCTTCTCCCTGGTTCCTGCCTGCTGTAACATCGCGGGGCTTGATACTCCCCACAAACGTTTTTTCAAACGCTTAATCATTGGCGCGTCGCTGTTTGCTACCTGTAGTTTGCTGACGCAACTCTTACTGACAAAAGATGTTCCCCTACCCTTTCTACTGACCGGGTTAACCCTGATGCTTGGCGTCACTGCCGAACTGGGGCCTTTACACGCTAAATTACTCCCCGCATCGCTGCTGGCCGCCATTTTTACCTTAAGTCTGGCAGGATACATGCCAGTCTGGGAACCGTTGCTCATCTACGCATTAGGCACGCTCTGGTACGGGTTGTTCAACTGGTTTTGGTTCTGGCTCTGGCGCGAACAACCGCTACGCGAGTCACTTAGCTTGCTGTACCGTGAACTGGCAGATTATTGCGAAGCCAAATATAGCCTGCTTACCCAGCATACCGATCCTGAAAAAGCATTGCCGCCGCTGCTGGTGCGCCAGCAAAAAGCCGTTGATTTAATTACCCAGTGCTATCAGCAAATGCATATGCTTTCCGCGCAAAATAATACCGATTACAAGCGGATGCTACGTATTTTCCAGGAAGCGCTGGACTTACAGGAGCATATTTCGGTCAGTTTGCATCAACCTGAAGAGGTGCAAAAGCTGGTCGAGCGTAGCCATGCTGAAGAGGTTATCCGCTGGAATGCGCAAACCGTCGCCACTCGTCTGCGCGTACTGGCTGATGACATTCTTTACCATCGCCTGCCAACACGTTTTACGATGGAAAAGCAAATTGGCGCACTGGAGAAAATTGCCCGCCAGCACCCGGATAACCCCGTAGGGCAGTTCTGTTACTGGCATTTCAGTCGCATTGCCCGCGTGTTGCGTACGCAAAGGCCGCTTTATGCTCGCGACCTGTTGGCCGATAAACAACGCCGGATGCCTTTACTCCCGGCGCTGAAAAGCTATCTCTCATTAAAATCTCCGGCGTTGCGTAATGCCGGACGACTGAGCGTGATGTTAAGCGTTGCCAGCTTGATGGGAACTGCTTTGCATTTACCGAAATCGTACTGGATCCTGATGACCGTGTTGCTGGTAACGCAAAATGGCTATGGTGCGACTCGCTTGCGGATTGTGAATCGTTCCGTCGGAACTGTCGTTGGGTTAATCATTGCAGGCGTGGCGCTGCACTTCAAAATACCGGAAGGCTACACCCTGACGCTGATGCTACTCACCACGCTCGCCAGCTATCTGATATTGCGCAAAAACTACGGCTGGGCGACGGTCGGTTTTACCATTACCGCCGTGTATACCCTGCAATTGCTGTGGCTGAACGGCGAGCAGTACATCATTCCTCGTCTTATCGATACCATTATTGGTTGTTTGATTGCTTTCGGTGGCACGGTCTGGCTGTGGCCGCAATGGCAGAGCGGCTTATTGCGGAAAAACGCCCATGATGCTTTAGAAACCTATCAGGAAGCGATTCGTCTGATTCTGAGTAAAGATCCACAACCTACACCACTGGCCTGGCAGCGAATGCGGGTGAATCAAGCGCATAACACCCTCTATAACTCATTAAATCAGGCGATGCAGGAACCCGCATTTAACAGCCATTACCTGGCCGATATGAAACTGTGGGTAACGCACAGTCAGTTTATTGTTGAGCATATTAATGCCATGACCACACTGGCGCGGGAACATCGGACATTACCGCCGGAGCTGGCACAAGAATATTTGCAGTCTTGTGAAATTGCCATTCAGCGTTGTCAACAGCGGCTGGAGTATGACGAACCGGGAAGTTCTGGCGATACCAATATTATGGATGCGCCGGAGATGCAGCCGCACGAAGGTGCGGCAGGTACGCTGGAACAGCATTTACAGCGGGTTATTGGTCATCTGAACACCATGCATACCATTTCGTCGATGGCGTGGCGACAGCGACCGCATCACGGGATTTGGTTGAACCGCAAGTTGCGGGATTCGAAGGCGTAATCAATTCATTGCCTGGAGCAAACCGTAGATCGGATAAGGCGTTCACGCCGCATCCGCCCCCCTTTGCCTGATGCGACGCTTAACGCGTCTTATCAGGCCTGGGTCCGTTTTACGCCCCAACCACCTTCGCCATGGCGCGGGCAAAACGTTGCATCCCTTCGTCGATATCAGCGTCTTCCACCACCAGCGACGGTGCAAAGCGCATCACATCGGGGCCGGCATTCAACACCATGACGCCAGCCTCAGCGCCCGCATACAGGAAATCACGCGCCCGACCTTTGTACTGTGGTTTCAGCTCAGCGCCAATCAACAACCCCATACCGCGAATATCGCTAAACACATCGTACTGCTGATCTATCTTCTGCAAATGGTCAACAAAACGCTGGCGTTTCGCGTGAATACCTTCCAGCACCTCCGGCGTATTGATGATATCAAAGGCCGCGCCCGCCACCGCACAGGCCAGCGGATTACCGCCGTAGGTTGAACCGTGAGAACCCGGATGAAACGCAGAAGCAATTTCTGCCGTAGTCAGCATGGCGCTAATCGGGAAGCCGCCGCCTAAGGCTTTCGCAGAGGTCAAAATATCCGGCGTCACGCCATAGTGCATATAGGCAAACAGATCGCCGGTCCGCCCCATCCCGCACTGCACTTCATCAAACACCAATAATGCCTGATGCTGATCGCACAACTCGCGCAAACCTTGCAAGAATTCTGGCGTCGCTGCTGTCACGCCGCCCTCTCCCTGAATCGGCTCAACAACGACCGCGCAGGTATGATCATCCATCACGGCTTTTACTGCGTGGAGATCGTTAAAGGGAACGTGGATGATGTCTGCCGGTTTTGGCCCAAAGCCGTCGGAATATTTGGGCTGCCCACCCACCGAGACGGTAAACAGCGAACGACCATGAAAAGCGTTGTGGAAGGCAATAATTTTGGTTTTGAACGGGCTATGGCGCACACAGGCGTAATGGCGTGCCAGTTTAAAGGCTGTTTCGTTAGCTTCCGTGCCGGAGTTCATAAACACTACGCGTTCGGCAAACGTTGCCTCAATCAGTTTACGCCCAAGACGCAGCGCCGGTTCATTGGTGAAAACGTTACTGATATGCCATAGCGTTTCCCCCTGGTTTTTTAACGCTTCCACCAGCGCCGGATGGCAATGGCCTAACGCCGTCACCGCAATACCCCCCGCGAAATCGATGTACTCCTTGCCCTGCTGATCCCAAATTCGGCTGCCCTGACCTTTTACTGGAATAAACGCCGCCGGTGCATAAATCGGCAGGATCACTTCATCGAAAGTCGCACGTGTAATTGCTGTTTGTTCAGTTGCCATCTCATGATCACCCTGTTACGCATAAACCAATGTGAAATTATAATCACAAAATATGCATAAAAAATCACCTGATGGCAACCACAAATCAGCGATGCAGAAAATTAGCCAGCAGTTGATGCCCTTGTTCGCTGAGAATACTTTCTGGATGGAACTGTACGCCTTCAAGATCCCACTGGCGATGGCGAACTCCCATAATCTCACGGGTTTCGCTCCAGGCAGTCACTTCAAAACACGCGGGTAATAAGTCGGGTTCCACCACCAGCGAATGGTAGCGTGTCACGGTGAGTGGATTTGCCAGCCCCTTAAATACGCCCTCACCGTTATGCGTAATCGGTGAAGTTTTGCCGTGCATGACCTTTGCGGCGCGCACAACTTTGCCACCAAATGCCTGCGCCATTGCCTGATGACCGAGGCAGACGCCAAGAATCGGCAAGCGCCCGGCGTAGTGACGAATAACGTCAAGGGAGATCCCGGCTTCATCGGGCGTACAGGGGCCAGGCGAGATGACAATTTTCTGCGGTTTAAGGGCGTCGATATCTGCCAACGTCAACGCATCGTTACGCTTAACCAGCACATCAGCTCCCAGTTCGCAAAAATACTGGTAGAGGTTCCAGGTGAAAGAATCGTAGTTATCAATAAGCAGGATCATGGCAGCTCCGGTACGAAAGAACCGCGCTATTTTACTCAGATTCCCCGGCTTCGCTTACCACTTTGCTAAATATCGTCTGCAATGCGGTGAGATCACCCATGGCCCCGCTCTGATTCGCCTGATTCCAGGCCTCTTTTTCGATACCCAGCCAGCTCAGTTGATATCCGGCATGAATCGCCAGTTGTTCGAAGAAGATGCGCTGCGCCAGACCGCTTCCAACACGAAATGGATGCAGCACGTTGATTTCACAATAATAATGCGCCAGTCGCTCAACGAACATCTCTTTCTCAAGACCAGTCAGATACCCTTCTGCCTCCAGAGCCTGCATCAGGCCGTTCCCCTCTTTTTCGATATAAGCAAAGTGGCAAAACGGTGTATCTCCCTGATAAATATCGACTTCACGCAGTTGGCCCGCCCAGTCGAAAATATCCTGATACAACTGGCGGTGAATAACACATAAGTGCGGTAAACCACGCACCAGCGGACCAAGTTCGATAGTCGCCGCACGCAGTGCCGTCATTTCGTAAGCGGCCTGCTCCAGTTGCTGCTGCTGGCGGATATCCAGTCGGTTACGCATGATGTCGAGGCCAGGATAGAGATACGGGTCGCGCCCTTCGCCGAATTTATCGCTCATAGTGCCCCCTCAGCTCTTCAAGGCGCGCCAAAGCCTCTGCGGCAGTAAGAGTGACTAATGGCATCTCAACGCCTTCAAGACGACGGCTGGCCTGGAAATTACGATTACGCTGAAGCTCTCAGAGACGGGACTTTTGCTTATCGGTGAGTTTCTTCACTTGATGCCTCCCTGAACGTGTCCATTTGCCACAAGTATAAGCGGCAAATCCGGGTTACGCCGGGAGAGCAAATGCGCGGACAATATTGCCCGCGCGAGAAATGATTACGGCAGGACTTTAGCGGAAAGGATAACTACCGGTTTTGACGGCACATTCCGGTACGGGCCAACGTCATGAGTCGGGACCTGGGAAATCTTATCGGCAACGTCCATACCTTTCACCACTTTACCAAAGACGGCGTAACCGAAATCACGCTGACCGTGGTCGAGGAAGGCATTGTCGGCAACGTTGATAAAGAACTGGCTGGTCGCGCTGTCTTTATCGGCAGTACGCGCCATAGCGATGGTGCCGCGAGTGTTGCGCAAGCCGTTATCGGCTTCATTTTTGATCGGTGGATTCGGTTTTTTCTGCTGCATCTGCTCAGTGAACCCACCGCCCTGAATCATAAAACCAGGGATCACCCGGTGAAAGGTCGTATTGTTATAAAAACCGCTGTTCACATAATCGACAAAGTTTTGCACTGACACCGGTGCTTTCTGGCTATCCAGCTCCAGTTCGATGTTACCAGCAGAGGTTGTCAACAATACGTGCGGATCCCCTTTCGCGGCCATCGCTGCAGGAGAGAGAGCAGAAAGAGCGAGAACAGCGGCCATAGCTGCCAGGGTCGATTTGAACATGAAAATTCCTTTACAGAGCAGAAAAAAGCAAGTGAAGAGATTCTAAATAGCCTTCAATGACAAGGCCATCCCTTTACCTAATTTTACGTACCTGAAATATATGTAACCTGACGATCACTTTTCAATACGTGATCAAAATCACGCAGGCAATGTAATTTAGCAACCGATTGCAATAAAACATTTAATCAGATCACAAAATCACCTAAAATCGCCCGCTCGCGGCATAGCCGCTATGCCATTATCTTTCTGAACACAGGCCAATCATGACTAACAGCAATCGCATCAAGCTCACATGGATTAGCTTTCTTTCCTACGCACTGACCGGTGCGCTGGTTATTGTCACCGGGATGGTGATGGGAAATATCGCCGATTATTTCAATCTGCCCGTTTCCAGCATGAGTAACACCTTCACCTTCCTCAATGCCGGCATTTTAATCTCTATCTTCCTCAACGCCTGGCTGATGGAAATCGTCCCGCTGAAAACGCAGTTACGTTTTGGTTTTCTCCTGATGGTGCTGGCGGTTGCTGGATTGATGTTTAGCCACAGTCTGGCGCTGTTCTCAGCGGCGATGTTCATCCTTGGGGTGGTTAGCGGTATCACTATGTCTATCGGCACGTTCCTCATAACACAAATGTATGAAGGGCGTCAGCGCGGTTCTCGTCTACTGTTTACCGACTCTTTCTTCAGTATGGCTGGGATGATTTTCCCGATGATCGCCGCGTTCCTGCTGGCGCGTAGCATTGAGTGGTACTGGGTTTATGCCTGCATCGGGCTGGTGTATGTCGCTATTTTTATTCTGACCTTCGGCTGTGAGTTCCCGGCATTGGGTAAACATGCGCCAAAAACTGACGCGCCGGTAGTGAAAGAAAAATGGGGGATCGGCGTACTGTTTCTCTCTATTGCCGCACTGTGCTACATCCTCGGTCAGTTAGGCTTTATCTCCTGGGTGCCGGAATATGCTAAAGGTCTGGGAATGAGCCTGAACGATGCGGGTACGCTGGTGAGCAATTTCTGGATGTCGTACATGGTCGGCATGTGGGCCTTCAGCTTTATCCTGCGTTTCTTTGACCTGCAGCGTATTCTGACCGTTCTGGCAGGTCTGGCTGCGATTCTGATGTATGTATTTAATACCGGAACGCCTGCGCACATGGCGTGGTCCATTCTCGCGCTGGGCTTCTTCTCCAGCGCGATCTATACCACCATCATTACTCTCGGTTCCCAGCAGACTAAAGTACCGTCGCCAAAACTGGTTAACTTTATCCTGACTTGCGGCACCATCGGCACCATGCTGACCTTTGTGGTTACCGGTCCGATTGTCGAGCATAGCGGCCCACAGGCGGCGCTGCTTACCGCAAATGGTCTGTATGCTGTGGTATTCGTGATGTGCTTCCTGTTAGGTTTTGTCAGCCGTCACCGTCAGCATAGTTCTTTAACCTCTCATTAATAGCCAATGCCGGGCGCCGCTTTCGTCGTCCGGCTTTTACCTCTCTCCTCATCTCCAGGCTTTCTATATATCCCCGCTCTAATTGTGTGTTTTTTACATAAACACGAAATGTCAGACAATTCCGTGACTTAAGAAAATTCATACAAATCAGCAATACACCACTTAAGGAGTATATAAAGGTGAATTTGATTTACATCAATAAGCGGGGTAGCTGAATCGTTAAGGTAGGCGGTAATAAAAAAGAAATCGAGGCAAAAATGAGCAAAGTCAGACTCGCAATTATCGGTAACGGTATGGTCGGCCATCGCTTTATCGAAGATCTTCTTGATAAATCTGATGCGGCTAACTTTGATATTACCGTTTTCTGTGAAGAACCGCGTATCGCTTATGACCGCGTACACCTCTCGTCTTACTTCTCTCACCACACCACCGAAGAGCTGTCGCTGGTGCGCGAAGGCTTTTACGAGAAACACGGCATTAAAGTTCTGGTCGGCGAACGCGCAATCACCATCAACCGTCAGGAGAAAGTGATCCACTCCAGCGCCGGACGTACCGTTTACTATGACAAATTGATCATGGCAACCGGATCGTATCCGTGGATCCCGCCAATCAAAGGTTCTGATACCCAGGACTGCTTTGTCTATCGCACTATTGAAGACCTCAACGCGATTGAATCCTGCGCCCGTCGCAGCAAGCGCGGTGCGGTTGTCGGCGGCGGCCTGTTAGGTCTGGAAGCCGCAGGCGCGCTGAAAAACTTAGGTATCGAAACCCACGTTATCGAATTTGCCCCTATGCTGATGGCTGAACAGCTTGATCAGATGGGCGGTGAGCAGTTACGTCGCAAAATCGAAAGCATGGGTGTCCACGTGCACACCAGCAAAAACACCCTTGAGATTGTGCAGGAAGGCGTCGAAGCGCGTAAAACTATGCGCTTTGCCGACGGTAGCGAGCTGGAAGTTGACTTTATCGTCTTCTCTACTGGTATCCGTCCACGCGATAAACTGGCCACCCAATGTGGTCTGGATGTTGCGCCGCGCGGGGGGATTGTCATAAACGACGCCTGCCAGACTTCCGATCCCGATATCTACGCTATCGGCGAATGCGCAAGCTGGAACAACCGCGTGTATGGCCTGGTTGCGCCGGGTTACAAAATGGCGCAGGTGGCTGTTGACCATATTCTTGGTAACGAAAACGCCTTTGAAGGTGCCGATCTCAGCGCCAAACTGAAACTGCTGGGCGTAGATGTTGGCGGTATTGGCGACGCACATGGTCGTACTCCGGGCGCTCGTAGCTACGTTTACCTCGACGAAAGCAAAGAGATCTACAAACGCCTGATTGTCAGCGAAGACAACAAGACGCTGCTCGGTGCGGTACTGGTGGGCGATACCAGCGACTACGGTAACCTGCTGCAACTAGTGCTGAACGCTATCGAACTGCCGGAAAACCCGGATTCCCTGATCCTGCCAGCGCACTCTGGCAGCGGTAAACCGTCCATCGGTGTTGATAAACTGCCGGACAGCGCACAAATCTGCTCCTGCTTCGACGTCACCAAAGGCGACCTGATTGCGGCTATCAACAAAGGCTGCCATACCGTTGCGGCGCTGAAAGCAGAAACCAAAGCCGGTACCGGCTGTGGTGGTTGTATTCCACTGGTTACCCAGGTGCTAAATGCTGAACTGGCGAAACAGGGTATCGAAGTTAACAACAATCTGTGCGAACACTTTGCGTACTCGCGTCAGGAGCTGTTCCATTTGATCCGCGTTGAAGGCATCAAAACCTTTGAAGAACTGCTGGCGAAACACGGCAAAGGTTACGGTTGTGAAGTTTGTAAACCGACCGTCGGTTCGCTGCTGGCCTCCTGCTGGAACGAATACATTCTGAAGCCGGAGCATACTCCGCTGCAGGATTCTAACGACAACTTCCTCGCTAATATCCAGAAAGACGGCACCTACTCGGTGATCCCGCGTTCTCCGGGCGGTGAAATCACCCCGGAAGGATTGATGGCAGTGGGTCGTATCGCGCGTGAATTTAATCTCTACACCAAGATTACCGGTTCTCAGCGTCTCGCCATGTTCGGCGCACAGAAAGATGATCTGCCGGAAATCTGGCGTCAGCTGATTGAAGCGGGTTTCGAAACTGGTCATGCCTATGCGAAAGCGCTGCGTATGGCAAAAACCTGCGTGGGCAGCACCTGGTGTCGTTACGGTGTTGGCGACAGCGTGGGCCTCGGCGTGGAACTGGAAAATCGTTATAAAGGCATTCGTGCGCCGCACAAAATCAAGTTCGGTGTTTCTGGCTGTACTCGTGAATGTTCTGAAGCCCAAGGCAAAGACGTGGGTATCATCGCCACTGAAAAAGGCTGGAATCTGTACGTTTGCGGTAACGGCGGGATGAAACCACGTCATGCAGATCTGTTAGCGGCGGATATCGACCGTGAAACACTGCTCAAATATCTCGACCGTTTCATGATGTTCTACATTCGTACTGCCGACAAACTGACCCGTACCGCACCGTGGTTAGAAAGTCTGGAAGGCGGCATCGACTACCTGAAATCAATAATCATTGACGACAAACTGGGACTGAATGCACATCTGGAAGAAGAGATGGCGCGCCTGCGTGAAGCGGTAGTTTGTGAGTGGACTGAAACGGTCAATACCCCGTCCGCACAGACTCGCTTCAAACACTTCATCAACAGTGATAAGCGTGACCCGAACGTGCAGATGGTGCCAGAGCGCGAACAGCACCGTCCGGCAACGCCGTATGAACGTATCCCGGTAACTCTGGTGGAGGACAACGCATGAGCCAGTGGAAAGACATCTGCAAAATCGATGACATCCTGCCTGAAACCGGCGTCTGCGCACTGTTAGGCGACGAGCAGGTAGCGATTTTCCGCCCATATCACAGCGACCAGGTGTTTGCGATCAGCAACATCGATCCGTTCTTCGAATCCAGCGTGCTGTCACGCGGGCTGATTGCGGAACACCAGGGCGAGCTGTGGGTGGCCAGTCCGCTGAAAAAACAGCGTTTTCGCTTAAGCGACGGCTTGTGCATGGAGGACGAACAGTTTTCCGTCAAGCATTACGAAGCACGAGTGAAAGACGGCGTAGTGCAGCTACGTGGTTAATGTTTTAACGGGAGGCGCAATGCCTCCCCTTTTTGCATGATCCTGCAAAGTGATAACCAACAATGCAGGATCTTATTTAGCTTTATTTTGTTTTATTTTTTGTTTTTTTATTATTTAAGGATAATCAAATGTTTACAGACACTATTAATAAGTGTGCGGCTAATGCTGCGCGCATTGCACGCCTGTCGGCAAATAACCCGCTCGGTTTTTGGGTCAGCTCCGCTATGGCGGGCGCGTATGTGGGTCTTGGGATCATCCTGATTTTCACGCTCGGCAATTTGCTCGATCCATCTGTTCGCCCTCTGGTGATGGGCGCGACCTTTGGTATCGCTTTAACGCTGGTGATTATCGCCGGTTCTGAACTGTTCACCGGGCATACCATGTTCCTCACCTTTGGGGTGAAAGCAGGCACCATCAGTCACGGGCAAATGTGGGCAATCCTGCCGCAAACCTGGCTGGGTAACCTGGTCGGTTCTGTCTTTGTTGCCATGCTCTATAGCTGGGGCGGCGGCAGCCTTCTGCCGGTAGATACCAGCATCGTTCATTCCGTCGCATTGGCTAAAACCACCGCCCCCGCAATGGTGCTGTTCTTCAAAGGCGCATTGTGTAACTGGTTGGTTTGTCTGGCAATCTGGATGGCGTTACGTACTGAAGGCGCTGCGAAGTTTATCGCTATCTGGTGGTGTCTGCTGGCGTTTATCGCTTCTGGTTACGAGCACTCAGTTGCCAATATGACGCTGTTCGCCCTCTCCTGGTTCGGCAACCACAGTGAAGCCTATAGCCTGGCAGGCATTGGTCATAACCTGCTGTGGGTGACGCTGGGTAATACTTTATCTGGTGCCGTATTCATGGGATTGGGTTATTGGTATGCTACGCCGAAGGCTAATCGTCCGGTTGCGGACAAATTTAATCAAACTGAAACGGCTGCCGGTTAATCACTAAGGGGTTTTTACGTGGATCATTTGCCTATCTTTTGCCAATTACGCGATCGCGACTGTCTGATTGTCGGCGGTGGTGATGTCGCGGAACGCAAAGCAAGGTTGCTGTTGGACGCGGGCGCTCGCCTAACAGTAAATGCATTAGCGTTTATTCCGCAGTTTACCGCATGGGCAGATGCAGGCATGTTAACCCTCGTCGAAGGGCCATTTGATGAAAGCCTTCTCGACACCTGCTGGCTGGCGATTGCAGCTACCGATGATGACGCACTCAACCAGCGCGTCAGCGAGGCCGCTGAATCTCGTCGTATCTTCTGTAACGTGGTCGATGCGCCGAAAGCCGCCAGCTTCATTATGCCGTCGATTATCGACCGCTCGCCATTGATGGTGGCGGTCTCCTCTGGCGGCACCTCCCCGGTACTGGCGCGACTGTTACGTGAAAAGCTGGAATCCCTCCTGCCGCTGCATCTGGGCCAGGTAGCGAAATATGCCGGACAGTTACGCCGTCGGGTGAAACAACAGTTCGCCACCATGGGGGAACGACGCCGTTTCTGGGAAAAACTGTTCGTCAATGACCGTCTGGCGCAGTCGCTGGCGAACAACGACCAGAAAGCCATCGCCGAAACCACCGAACAGTTACTC
Organism: Escherichia albertii NBRC 107761 = DSM 17582; assembly: GCF_000759775.1. GTDB lineage: Bacteria > Pseudomonadota > Gammaproteobacteria > Enterobacterales > Enterobacteriaceae > Escherichia > Escherichia albertii. The sequence goes on along the minus strand of NZ_BBMY01000054.1, from coordinate 830 downwards.
AACGAGCCGCTCGATCATCGCGGTGAAGTGGTGCTGGTTGGCGCAGGTCCTGGCGATGCCGGGCTACTGACGCTGAAAGGTCTGCAACAAATTCAGCAGGCTGATGTAGTGGTCTACGACCGCCTGGTTTCTGACGATATTATGAATCTGGTACGGCGCGACGCGGATCGTGTTTTCGTCGGCAAGCGCGCGGGATACCACTGCGTACCGCAGGAAGAGATTAACCAGATCCTGTTGCGGGAAGCGCAAAAAGGTAAACGCGTGGTGCGTCTGAAAGGCGGCGATCCGTTTATTTTCGGACGCGGCGGCGAGGAGCTGGAAACACTGTGCAACGCAAACATTCCGTTCTCAGTGGTTCCGGGCATTACCGCCGCTTCCGGTTGCTCTGCTTATTCAGGTATTCCGCTAACGCATCGCGATTATGCCCAGAGCGTACGTTTGATCACCGGGCACTTAAAAACCGGTGGCGAGCTGGACTGGGAAAATCTGGCGGCCGAAAAACAGACGCTGGTGTTCTACATGGGGTTGAGTCAGGCCGCGACCATTCAGCAAAAACTCATTGAACATGGAATGCCCGGCGAAATGCCGGTGGCGATTGTCGAAAACGGCACAGCGGTAACACAACGCGTGATTGACGGTACGCTCATGCAATTAGCTGAACTTGCGCAACAAATGAATAGCCCATCGCTGATTATTATTGGTCGGGTTGTTGGTCTGCGCGAAAAGTTAAACTGGTTTTCCAACCATTAATCTATACAAATTCAATCAAGGCCAGATCTTTCTGGCCTTTTTTATTTACAACATTTTTATATTCAACAGAAGAAAGGGTG